>DATFPF010000163.1:0-37291 GCA_035264945.1 Rubrobacter sp. | reverse complement strand
CGCGAAGTGGGAGTACGAAGCCCTCGACGCGGACTTCGGCCGCGTCTGGGACGGGGTAATGGAGACCACCCTGAAGACCTTCACGGACCACTACAGCCCGTCGGTGCAGAACACGCTCTACCGCATGGGCAAGGCCGTGCTGGAGGAGTTTCCGGAGATACGGAGGATCTGGTACTCCTTCCCGAACGTCCACCACATCGTCTACGACCTGGGGCGCTTCGGGATCGAGAACGATAACGAGATCCTGCACGCCACCCATGACCCCTACGGCCAGATCGAGGGCTGGGTGGAGCGCCGCCCGTGAGCGGCCTCCTGACCACCCACGTCCTCGACACCGCCAACGGCATTCCGGCCGCCGGCATGCCGCTCGAGCTCTACGCTATAGAAGTCGAGGCGCGGAGGCTGCTGAAGACCGTCAGGACCAACGCAGACGGCCGGACGGACGGTCCCTTGCTGCCGCAGGATGAGTTCGGCGTCGGGCTGTACGAGATCGTCTTCGACGTTGCCGGCTACTTCGCCAGGGACACCCACCTGCCGGAGCCGCCGTTCCTCGGGCAAGTCCCGATCCGCTTCGGCGTAGCCGACCCCGACGCCCACTACCACGTCCCGCTCCTCGTCTCGCCCTGGTCCTACGGCACGTACAGGGGAAGCTGAGGACGCGAATTGAATAACGGACAGCCGTCCGATAGACGGTAATGCGTCGATAGGAGGAGCGTAGAAGCATGGGCGACGTAAAGATAACGGCCGGGCCTTACGAGTTTCTGGCGAGGTGGGAGCGGGAGCGGTGTCCCGAGACCGTTGCGGCCTTCGAGAAGTTGTTGCCCTACAGGCAGAAGATCATCCACGTAAGGTGGAGCGGGGAGTCGTGCTGGGTCCCTCTGGGCGACTACGACCTGGGGGTGCCGTGGGAGGACGCGACGAGCGTGCCGCAGGCGGGTGAGATCCTGTTCTACCCCGGCGGCTACTCCGAGACGGAGATCCTGTTCCCCTATTACGGCACGGTCTTCCGGAGCAAGCTCGGCGAGCTCGCCGCCAACCACCTAATGACCGTTACGGAGGGCCACGAGAACCTCCGCCCCCTGGGCGAGCTCTGTCTCTGGAGGGGCGCCCAGGACATCGTCTTCGAGGAGGCTTGAGCACGGCTTCGGCGAGGAAGGGGGCCCCTGATGAGGTTTAGCGCGAACGTTTCCATCCTGTTCAAGGAGGCGCCCTTTCTGGAGCGTTTCGGCCTGGCGAGGGAGGCCGGCTTCTCGGCCGTCGAGTTCTGGTGGCCCCTGGGAGAGGACCCGGGAGAAGTAGAGGCGGCCGTGTCGGGTACCGGCCTCTCGGTCGCGCTCTTCAACTTCGACGCAGGGGATATGCCGGGCGGGGACAGGGGGCTCGTAAGCGACCCGGACCGCGTGGAGCGGTTCCGGGAGAACGTGCCGGTCGCCCTGGGACTGGCCCGGAGGCTCGGTTGCCGGCGCATGAACGTGCTCGTCGGGCACGAGAAGGAAGGGACGGTCCGGGAGGAGCAACTGGCCCTCGCCCGCGAGAACGTCGCCTTCGCGGCGGACGCGGCGCGGAAGGCGGGCGTCACGGTGCTCGTAGAGGCCGTCAACACGTTCGAGAACGGACCCTACCTGCTGTACACGACGGCGCAGGCGGTAGAGTTCGTGAGGAGCGTGGGGCGGGAGAACGTGATGGTCCAGCACGACCTCTACCACATGCAGCGCATGGAGGGGAACCTGGTGGCGACGCTGCGGGAGCACATCGGCGTTATCGGGCACGTCCAGATCGCGGACTCGCCGGGGCGCGGGGAGCCCGGGACCGGGGAGATCCACTACCCGTTCGTGCTGGCGGAGCTCGAAAGGCTCGGTTACGACGGATACGTCGGCCTGGAGTACAACCCGACGACCGGGACGACGGAGGGGAGCCTCGGCTGGCTGCCCGAAGGACTGCGCGGCGGGGACGTCGCGGTCTCTTACCTGAAGCTCTAAGGAAGGAGCGACTATGGCTGACACGGTTGGGTTTATCGGGCTCGGGATCATGGGCCGTCCGATGGCGAAGAACCTTATGGAGGCCGGCTACGACCTTGTGGTCCACAACCGCAGCCCCGAGAAGGCCGAGGAGCTGGCGAACGAGGGCGCCACCGCGGCCGGAAGCCCGAGGGAGGTCGCTGAGAAGTGCGGCGTCGTCATCACCATGCTCCCCGACTCGCCGCAGGTCGAGGAGGTGCTCGCGGGGGAGGAAGGCGTCTTCGAGGGTATCGGCGAGGGAGCCCTGATCGTGGACATGAGTACCATCTCCCCCGTCGTCACCGAAAGCCTGGCGGCGGCGGCGAAGGAGAAGGGCGCCTCGCTGCTGGACGCGCCGGTCTCGGGCGGGGACGTCGGGGCGATAGAAGGGACGCTCTCCATCATGGTCGGCGGGAGCGATGAGGACTTCGAGAGGGCCAGGCCGCTCTTCGAGGTCATGGGCAAGACGGTGACGCACGTCGGGCCGACGGGGGCGGGTCAGGTCACCAAGGCGGCGAACCAGATCGTGGTCGCGCTCACCATCGAGGCGGTCTCCGAGGCGCTCGTGCTCGGCTCCAAGGGTGGGGTACCGCCCGAGAAGATCCTGGACGTCTTGGGCGGCGGGCTGGCGAGCAACAAGGTGATGGAGGTCAAGCGCGAGAAGTTTCTCTCCCACACCTTCGACCCAGGCTTCCGCTCCGAGCTTCACCACAAGGATCTTGGCATAGCCCTGGCGGCCGGCCGCGAGTACGGCGTCGCCCTCCCCGTGACGGCCGTCGTTGACCAGATGCTCCTTACGATGAAGAAGAAGGGCTGGGGCGGAGAAGACCACTCGGCGCTCCTGAAGGTCATAGAAGACCTCTCAGGGCACGAGATCGGGTAGGGCGTCTGTCGGAGAACTTCATCCCCCCCGTTACGTCCCCGCCTTGGCGTTTTGGGATCGGTAGAGATCAGCAATCTCCCCGGCCCTGTCTCGAATGGCCTCCACCAGCTCAGGAGGGGAATCCACCACGACGTCGATCCCGACGCTCAGCAGGCGCGCCGCGTAGTAGTCGACCTCGGAGCGGGGGATGTACGTGTCGATGTTGCCGCCGCCTTCACCTGGTGCGATGGCGCCGAACAGGGACGTCAACTCGAAGCTCTTCCTCCCCCGCTCGGTGACCCTCGCCCGGAACCGGAGCTTGTCCCCGCCCGCTTGGCGCGCGACGGACAACCAACTTTGGACCGAGAGGTCTGGAGGCGGCTCCAAGCCTTCGACCTTCTCGACGGAGAGGAATCGGTCGGCCCTCATCGGGACGTTCGTCCCCCTTCTCAGGTCGTAGCAGGCGCAGTACCAGTACCCCTGGGAGGCGTACAGACCGTAAGGGAAGATCACGCGCCTCGTGATCCCCGACCCGATGGAGTCGTAGGTAACCTCGAGGTGCGTCCCGTCGAGCGCCGCCCGAAGCAGCTCTCCCAGAAGCGGGGCCTCGTAGTTCCGCGCGGGTCCGCTCACGAAGACGCGCCTCCTCAGCTCGTCGAGCTCCGCGACGACACCCTTCGGCAGCGCGGCCCTGATCTTGGTCGCCGCCGACAGGCTCTGGGTGGAGAATGGTTGCACGGGGTACTGGAGCAGAGCCTCGTAGGAGGCGATCAAGGCCAGCGCCTCGTCCACGGTCAAAGAGGGCGAGATCCTCCTCCCGCCGCGGGGCAACGAGTACCCGCCCCCCGGCCCCGGTGTAGAGCGCAGCGGCACCCCCATCCCAGAGAGGGCCGCCAGGTCCCTGAGCATCGTACGCCTGGAGACGCCGAACTCCTCGGCCAGCTCGGCCGCCGTGAAGCTCGGCCTGGTCTGCACCCTTATCATCAGCTCCAACAACCTCGCCGTGCGCGAAATGCTTTTTTCGACCCCCCGGGAGAATAGTGCCGCGTGCTGTCACCATTATGGAGTAGGTTTCTATCGACCGCACCAGCAGGGCGGCGCGACAGACAGAAAGGGGAAACGGCGATGGGCAATCCGGTTGCGTTTTTCGAGGTGGTCGGCGGGGATGCCGAAGCCCTCCAGGGCTTCTACGGGGACGCTTTTGGCTGGCAGATGCAGCCGTTCGATCCGATTCCGGGTTACACCGTGGCTCGTACCGGCGTCGAGGGCGGCATCAGCGGTGGGGTCGGCGCGGCGTACGACGGTGGATCGGGTCACGCCACCTTCTACATCGGGGTTACGGACCTCGATGAGGCGCTGGGCAAGGTCGAGAGCCTAGGCGGCAGGAGGGTGATGGGGCCAATCGACGCGGGGAGCCTCAGCTTCGCGCTGTTCACCGATCCCGAGGGCCACCTCGTGGGTCTCCTCAAGGCCTAGAACCAATAAGGTCGGCTCCGAAGCCGGACCGGCTTGAACACCCTGTCGCGGGGGAGCGAACGCGGGCGTCAGAGGGCCGGTTACCGGTAGGTTGCGGGCGCTTATGGGGTCCTTGCTGCCCCCGAAACCGTACGGATCGAAAGCCGACAGGCCGCGTGTACCCGACCGGGCGGCTTTCGGGGGCAAAGCGTAGGTTTTGAGGGGCGGCATCCCCTGGCGGATGCCGCCCGAGAAATTAGCCAACCGGACCGTCTTCACGCCCGCCAGAGTGGGCGGGCCGTAAGCGGGACCCCGGCGGCAGGGGAACGCATGGATTAGAGTGCCGTCATGGACAACGACCTGAGAGAGATACTGCAGGCCGGGCTGGCGGCGGCCGACCCGAAGGACGCGGTCCTCCGTTCGGTACGGCTGGATGGGGACGCGGTCCTCGTCGAAGACGCGCGCTTCGAGCCGGAGAGAATATTCGCGGTCGCGGCCGGCAAGGCCGCGGGGGCGATGGCGCGGGCGGCGGAGGAGCTGTTCGACGGGCGCATCGAAGCCGGGCTCGTCGTGACCAAAGAGGACCACGACGCCGGGCCGGAGGGCTTCCAGGCCGTCTTCGCCTCCCATCCCGAACCCGACGAGGGGGGCGTTAAGGCGGCGAGGAAGGTGCGGGAGCTCGCGGAGTCTTTGGAAGAAGGAGATCTGCTGGTCGCCATGATCTCCGGCGGGGCCTCGGCGCTGCTCGCGGACCCGGCCCCACCCATAGAGCTCGCCGACCTCAAGAAGCTCACCCAGGACCTCCTGAGGAGCGGGGCCGACATCGGGGAGATAAACACCGTCCGCAAGCACGTCTCGGTACTGAAAGGCGGCGGCCTCGCCCGCCTCGCGGCCCCCGCGAAGGTACTCGCCCTGCTCCTCTCGGACGTCGTTGGCGACGCGCCTTCTTCCATAGCCAGCGGCCCCGCCGCCCCCGACACGACCACGCTGGACGAGGCACGGGCCGTGCTGAAGCGCTACGGCATAGAACCGTCGCGGAGCATCGCCGAGCATCTGCAGACGGCAGAAGAGACCCCAAAGCCGGGAGATCCCATCTTCGACGACGTCAGGAACGTCGTCTGCGGCGGCGGCCGGCACGCGGTCGAGGCCGCCGCGGGCAAGGCCGGGGAACTCGGCTACGAACCCCTCATACTCTCGACCACCATGACGGGCGACGCCCGCGACATCGCCGCGGTCTCCGCGGCGGTGGTCAGGGAGGTGCTGGAGAGCGGCAACCCGGCCCCTCCCCCCTGTGCCATAGTCTCCGGCGGCGAGGCAACGGTCGTCGTGCGGGGCGACGGGACGGGAGGGCCCAACCAGGAGTTCGCGCTAACGCTGGCGGTGGAGCTGGACGGCGTAGACGGCTGGGCGGCCTTCGCGGCCGACACCGACGGCAACGACGGCCCAACCGACGCGGCGGGCGGCCTCGTGGACGGCGGGACGGCCTCGAAGATGCGGGAGGCTGGCGTTGACCCGGTCCGGGCGCTCGAAGAGAACGACGCCCGCGCGGCGCTGGAGGCCGGCGGGGCGCTGCTCGTCACCGGCCCGACCGGCACCAACGTCAACGACCTGCGGGTTGTCCTGGTCTCCGGGTAGCGCCCTCGGGTCCCGCGGGACCGGGCTCGCTCTCCTCGCGTTCGGGGCGGGGTCCGCGTGGGCCGTTCGTCCGGTACCTATCGTCCGGAGGTGGCTTTCCTCGTCGGCCTCCGGCGGCCCGTCGAAGGGGATTCTCGGCGCGCGGGGACTATGCCCTTCGCGGGGGGGTTTGCGCGGGGGCGCCGAAGATGCCATGCTGCCTGGGTGCAGCCGCAGGTTCGGGGGCACGGGAGATGGCGTAGGGGAGATCTCGTCGGGGAGGTAAGGGGTTTTGTTTGAGCAGGTTTACGAGCCGGTAGGCAACCTGGCGGTTTCGACTCTAATCGCGGCGATTCCCATAATCGTGCTGTTCGTGCTCCTGGCGGGCCTCAGGATGGCCGCCCAGTGGGCGGCCCTGATCACGCTCGCCGTGGCGCTCGTCATCGCCGTGGTCGTCTACCAGATGCCGGTCGGGTTGGCGCTCAACTCGACGCTGCTAGGGATCTGCTTCGGCCTCTTCCCGATCGTCTGGATCGTCATAAACGCCATATTTATCTACAACGTAATAGTGGACACGGGCCTCTTCAACACTATCCGCGACTCGCTGGCCGGGGTGAGCAACGACCGGCGCATACAGGTAGTCCTCATAGCCTTCGTCTTCGGGGCGCTCCTTGAGGCGACGGCCGGCTTCGGGACGCCGGTCGCGATCACGGCCTCCCTCATGGCCGGCCTCGGGTTCGAGGCCATCTACGCCGCGGCGCTTGCGCTCCTGGCCAACACCGCGCCCGTCGCCTTCGGCGGGTTCGGCATCCCGATCATCACCGGCGCCTCCGTGGCGGGGCTCGACGTCCTGGAGCTCTCGCAGATGGTCGGCCGGCAGACGCCTTTTCTCGCCATGATCATCCCCGGCATGCTCGTCACCGTTATGGCCGGCTTCCGCAAGATGCTCGAGGTGTGGCCGGTCGTCGTGGTTAGCGGCGTCGCCTTCGCCGGCACGCAGTTCTTGATCTCTAACACCTTAGGGCCCGAGCTCGCCGACCTTCTGGCCGCCATCGTCACGGTCGTCGCCGTGTTGGGCCTGCTCTCTTTCTGGCGCCCCTCGACCGAGTGGCACTTCGACAACGAGCCCGCGGCCTCTGAGAGGGAGTCCTACGATACGCCGCCGCCCGGGCGCACGCTCTACGCGTGGTCGCCCTTCATCATCATCGTGGCCCTGTTCCTGATCGTCCAGATCCCCCCCATAAAGGCCGCCGTGGGCTCCATCCAGACGGCCATAAACTTCCCGACCGCCGAGGTGAGCGAGACCACAGGCCTCCCGACCGTCCCCTGGCCCGGCCTGAACGAGCAGATAGAGCAGCAGCCCCCCGTCGTCGCCGAGGCGGCCCCCTACGCCGCTACCTACTCGACGAACTGGCTCTCGGCGGCGGGCACCATCATCCTTATCGCCGACATCATCTCCCTCGCCGTGTTGAGGGTTGGGCCCGGCAGGGCGCTCCGGATCTACGGCCAGTCGCTCAACCAGCTCAAGTGGGCAATCCTCACCATCGCCTCGATCCTGGGCCTCGCGTACCTGCTCAACTACTCGGGCATGACGTTCACGCTCGGCCTCGCGTTCGCCTCGACGGGCTTCCTCTACGTGTTCTTCGCCCCGTTTATCGGGTGGCTCGGGGTGGCGCTCACGGGCTCCGACACGTCCTCGAACGCCCTGTTCGCCAACCTGCAGAAGGTGACGGCCCAGCAGATCGGGGTGAGCCCGAACCTTACCGTCGGCGCGAACTCCTCAGGCGGCGTCCTCGGGAAGATGATCTCACCGCAGAACCTCGCCGTCGGCACGAGCGCAACGGGCCTCCAGGGAAGGGAAGGAGACCTCCTCCGCCTCGTCTTCAAGTGGTCCATCGGCCTCACCGTCGTGATGTCCATACTCGTGGTCCTGCAGGCCACGGTGCTGAGGTTCATGGTTCCGTAGCGGTTCGCTTGGCGAACCGCGCCGTTGGCTATCAGCGGTCAGCCCTTTCTTGTCTTGCTGACCGCTGATGGCCGGCGACTAGCCCCCGAACGCCCGGATCTTCGAGTGGCGGCGTGTTCGCGGCCCTCCTGAGGAACGCCCTCCCGTCGGGGCCTATGGCGCGGTGGTCGGATCGGGGCGGGGTCTTCTAGCCTTGCCCGTCGGCTCGTGGGCCGTACGCGTGCGGTGCCCGCGTGGCGCGGACGTCCGCCACGACGAGGCCCGTGTCGCCATGGGCTTCGAGGACCTTCACGATTGTGAACTCCGCGGTCGTCCAGCGACCAGAGACGTCGCGGAGGCGCGCCCCGACGGCGACCAGGGAAGTCCCCGGGCTCTCGATAACTTCCGAGAGGAGCGACCCGACGCGCGGGAGGTCCTCTTCGTGGACGAGCTCGAGCACGTCCCGCCAGAATAGCTCGTCCGCGGTGTACCCCGCGAACGCCTCCCCGCGGCCGTGCAGCCGGCGCAGGCCGCCCGCGGCCAGGACGAAGGCCGAGCCCGCGTCGAACGGGCGCGCGGGCCTCTCGAGCACCCCCCCCGCCAAACCCTTCACCCCAGTCATCCGGACGCCCCGCGCAGGGACCTGTCCGCGTACGCACCCAGGAATATTTCGATCTCCTCCCGGTACGACCTCAGGGAATCCGCCAGGAACTCGAGGTACGCCCTGCCCGACTCGGTAAGCTCGTATCTCCGCCGCGATGGCAGGTATCCCAGGTGCTCCCGCTCCGAGAAGACGAGGCCCTCGGCCTCCGCGCGCCGGAGCGTCCTGTAGACCTCGCCCGGCCGCACGGCGCCGAAGCCCGAGTCGGCCAGCCGGCCCATCAGCTCGTGACCCTGCAGGTCCCCTCCGCGCATGCACAACAGGAGGAAAGGCACCAACCATTCCTGGGTCTCCTCGCCCCGGTCAGCCTTCATCGTCGCCCTCACCTCGCAAACCAGCCTGCGAGTCCGGAGATGATCCCTGTGCGGTACATACCTGGTCCATACCTGCGCTCCTCCCGCTGGAGTCCGTGCCGTGGGCCTGTTCGAGTTGCGGCACCCGGGATTTGCCGCTCGAACGCATCCCGCCAGACGCTCCCCCGTGCTGCACCCCGGTCCCCGAGAACGCCCTCCTTTATAGCGTCTGCGGGGAGGCCCAGGAAGACCGCCGGCGCCATGGTCGGCCAAAATGGGCCGAATGGTGTACGCTTTCCCGCCGCGCACCGGGGGACGCATGTTCCAGAGAAGCGCGGGAGACGCTGGGGCGCTCCTCGCCCCGTGTACCGGCGGGGACGGGGAGAGGCATGCGTCGGCGGAAAAGAGAGACCCGCCGGATCTGGTGAGGGATCCGGCGGGCGGGTTCTGCGTGGGCTACGGTTTACGGCTGGAGAAGTATCTTGATGGCGCCGTCCTGCTTGTTCTGGAAGATCTCGTACGCGTGGGGCGCCTCGTCGAGCGGCAGCTTGTGGGTGGCGAAGTCCTCGACGCCAAGGGGGTCGGAGGGGTCGATGAGAAGCGGCATGATGGTGTCGGTCCACGCCTTGACGTTCGCCTGGCCCATGCGGATCTGTATCTGCTTGTCGAAGAGCTGCAGCATGTTCATGGGGTCGGCGGTCCCGCCGTAGACGCCGCTTATGGAGAGCGTGCCCCCGCGGCGGACGGTCTCGATGCACTGGTTGAGCGCCGCCAGCCTGTCGACCCCGCCCTTCTCCATCGCCGTCTGGGCCACCGGGTCGGGCAGCAGGCCGACGAGGGTCTGGGCCATCTTGCCCCCGCCGGAGCCGTGCGCCTCCATGCCGACGGCGTCGATGACGGAGTCGGGGCCCCGCCCGTCTGTCATCTCGCGGATGGCCTCCGCAATGTCGTCGTGGTCGCGCAGGTCTACCGCCTCGACCCCGTAGCGGCGGGCCATGTCCAGGCGCTCTGGCACGAGGTCCACGCCTATGACCCTGTGGCCCTTGTGCCCGGCGATCCGCGCGCACATCTGGCCGATGGGACCGAGGCCGAAGATCGCCACGCTCCCCCCTTGCGGGATGCCGGCGTACTCGACGGCCTGCCAGCTCGTAGGCAGCACGTCCGAGAGGTAGACGAACCGCTCGTCGGACATCCCCGCGCCCTCCTCGGGGACCTTTATGGGGACGAACTGGGCCTGCGGGACGCGCAGGAACTCGGCCTGCCCGCCAGGCACCTGGCCGTAGAGTTTGGTGTAGCCGAAGAACTTGGCGCCCGTGCCGTACTCGTGGACCTGCGTCGTCTCGCACTGGGAGTAGAGTC
This sequence comes from Rubrobacter sp., assembly GCA_035264945.1. Taxonomy (GTDB): domain Bacteria; phylum Actinomycetota; class Rubrobacteria; order Rubrobacterales; family Rubrobacteraceae; genus Rubrobacter_D. The sequence goes on along the minus strand of DATFPF010000163.1, from coordinate 27,105 downwards.
TCTGGTCGCACATAAAGCAGTGCCCGCAGCTTATGTTGAACGGCAGGACCACCCGGTCGCCGGGGGCCACGTTCGTGATCTCCGGCCCAACCTCCTCGACTATCCCCATCGGCTCGTGGCCGAGGATGTCCCCCTCGTCGATGAACGGGCCGAGCACGTTGTAAAGGTGCAGGTCCGAGCCGCAGATGTTGGTCGTCGTTATCCTGACTATGGCGTCGTTCGGCTCCCGGATGCTCGGGTCCGGCACGTTGTCCACCCGAACGTCCTGTTTCCCGTGCCAGGTAAGCGCCTTCATGCTGCCAAGCCTCCCTCTCCTATCCGTCCCCCAACACACCGCGCGGGCATCGAAAACGTCCGCGAGGCAAGCTTCCGGCCGCCAACAAGAAGCCGACGGCCGGAAGCCGAAACCTTAACGTTGAGTCTAGGCGCTGCGGGCCTGATCCGCGTGCTTGCCCTCGCCGATCTCCTCGACGACCTTGGCGCAGAACGCCGGCAGGTCGTCGGGGTTGCGGCTGGTGACGAGGCCCTGGTCGGTGACGACCTCCTCGTCCACCCAGTTGCCGCCCGCGTTGCGGATGTCCGTCTGGAGCGACGGGTAGGAGGTCAGCGTGCGGCCCTTGACCACGTCGGCCTCGACCAGCGTCCAGGGCCCGTGGCAGATCACGCCCACAGGCTTGGCCTGCTCGAAGAAACCGTGCACGAACCGGACCACGTTGGGGTCGGCGCGCAGGTTGTCCGCCCCCACGGTGCCGCCCGGCACGATCAGGGCGTCGTAGTCGTCCGGGGAGACGTCGGCCACGGCCTTGTCGACCGTGAAGGTGTCCCCCATCTCGGTGTCGTTGTTCATCGCCTGGGCCTCGCCGGCCTGGATGCCGACGACCTCGACGGTGGCGCCCTCGGCCTCGACGGCCTCCTTGGGCTGGACGAACTCCACCTGCTCCGACCCGATCGGCGCGATCAGAATAGCTACCTTGCGTCCCTGCAACTCGTTTGCCACGGATTCTCCTTCTCTGCTCTGCGTTCCTACCAGGGGACTGGTCCCCTACGCTTTGATACCCGCATCCGCGTCCACGAAAAACGCCCCCCTCTCGCCGCCAACCGGAGAGGTCCGAAGCGTCTAGCCATCAGCCATCAGCGGTCAGCTTTCAGCTTCTTCTGAAGGGTGGCCTTTTCTGCCGCCTGAAAACGAGGGCCGGTCTCTGCGCCTCGCCGTCTATGCGCGGGGAACACGCTTTGGCGGCAATCTGAAGCTGATATGCCTTAGGCGTGCGGGGTCATGGCGTGGTTGGGCATCGAGCGCGGTCGTCGGCGGCGCCCCCGGGGTAGAGGGCCGCGATTATCTTCAAGGCTTTTCCCTTTTCGGGGACGCCCCGCGTCGTTGCGGCCTGGCGGGCGGGGTCACCAGGAGGAAGGGGCGCCCTCGTCGCTCCCGGGGCCGACCACGGTCTGCCTGTTTGGGACGATCCAGAGCGTAACCCGCTCGGTCTTTATGTCGTCGGGGTCGTAGTCCTGGTCGTGGTACTTCCGGGAGAGCTGGTCTATGTGCCCGCGGGCCTCGGGCCCCGTCACCGTCTCCACCACCTCCCCGCGCACCTCGGCGTAACGGTACGGGTTCTCCTCGTCGCGAATCGTGAGCGTGACCGTCGGGTCGCGCTGGACGTTCTTGTACTTCTGGCGGTGTACCTCGGTGTTGACGAAGAGGCGCTCCCCGTCTGTGTGGACCCAGATCACGTGGTTCTGCAGGTTGCCGTCTGGCAGCGTGGTGCTGATCGCCCCGTAGTTCGCCCCCCGCGCCAACTCGACCGTGGTCGGGTGCAACTCGGGGCCGTTCTGTGTGGCCGCCATCTAGTCCTCCTCTCGACGCCTGCCCCCCACCGATACCCGAAACGCACCCTCCGAAACTCGAAATCCAGCATAAACAGCCTCAGGCGGGCGGAGGGAGAGGGACGGTGGTAGCGGCATGCGGCAGTCCGCCTCCCTAAAGCCTTTAGACCTGTTGCCTTACCCTCCTAGCCCGAGACCTCGGAGAGCTCGGCGTACTCCTCGTCCGTGAGCTCAAGGGAGGCCGCTGCTACGTTCTCTTCGAGGTGACCCACGGAGGAGGTGCCGGGGATCGGGAGCATCACCGACGAGCGGCGGAGCAGCCACGCCAGGGCGACCTGCCCCGGGGTTGCGTCGTGGTTGGAGGCGATCTCGTCCACGGGACCGCCGGGCCGCGAGAGGGAGCCGGAGGCGAGCGGGAACCACGGGATAAAGGCGATCCCGTCGTCCTCGCAGGCCTCGAGCACGGGCTCAGAGCCCCTGTCCGTAAGGTTGTAGCGGTTCTGCACGGAGGCTATCGGCAGGACCTCCTGCGCCCGCCTCAGCTCTTCCACCCCGACCTCGGAGAGCCCGACGTGGCGGACCTTGCCCTCGTCCCTGAGCTCGGCCATCGTCCCTAGCGACTCCTCGGCCGGGACCTCTGGGTCTATGCGATGGAGCTGGTAGAGGTCTATGGTCTCCAGCTTCAGCCGCGTCAGGCTGCCCTCGATCGCCTCCCTGATGTGCTCGGGCCGGCCGTTTGGCCTCCAGTCCCCGGGCCCTGGCCGAACGAGGCCAGCCTTCGTGGCGATCACCATGTCGTCAGGGTAGGGCGCGAGCGTCTCACCGATGAGGCGCTCGGAGACGTCGGGGCCGTATGAGTCGGCGGTGTCTATGAGGTTTATGCCGAGTTCCGCGCAGCGCCGGAGGACCCTCTTCGCCTCCTCCGGGTTCTCGGGCTCGCCCCAGATGCCCTCGCCCGTGATCCTCATGGCCCCGAAGGCCAGGCGGTTGACCTCGAGGTCCCCGCCGAGGGCGAAGGTGCCGGCGTCTGCGGCGTTATAGGTGGTGTCCCGTTCGGTCATCGTCTCGCTTCCTGTTGCGTCCGATCTCCTGTGGCTTCCGGCCCGGGTGCCCCGGCCGGCCGCGACGCAGAGGGTATCAGCCCGACGGGGTCCGTCGAGTGCTACCGTGCGAAGGGCCGCGGGGTGCGCTGGCCGGGGCTGGCGGTCCGCTAGCGGTCCAGGAGGGCGTAGGCGACGCCCGTCGCGCCCGCGTAGACGAGGTGGTGGAAGGCGTCGATGCCTACCTCCTTGGCCCCCCACGTCCAGAACGGCGGCGCGACGCCGAGGGCCGGCAGCATGACCTGCTCGGAGCCCCACACGGCGCCGAAGTGGGCGAAGGTCGCGGCGGGACCTTCGAGGCCCGCCGCCCCGAAGAGGCCGCGGACCGCGCCCCACCCCGTCCCGTAGCCCCAGTGGACCAGGCTCGAGAAGCGGGCCTCCCCCGCCGCGTCCCTCGGCTCGACGCCCAGGACCTTGCCCGCGGCGTCAGCGGGGGCCGTGCTCCCGGCGCGTCCCCGCGCCCTCATCTCCAGCGTGCTCGACACCGTCATCGCGGCGGTGCCGAAGGCCCCGGCGAAGAGCCCCTTGCCGACGCTGGATGCCAGATCTCCTACCCTCATCTTGCCTCCCACTCTCGCCCGACTACCGACCAGCAGGTGTCCCCTGCCCCGTCCGATGGACCATTTGTACATCGGCCCGAGGGGGCCGGCGTTCGACGGGGCTAGTCGCCGAACCGGTCCTCGCCGCCCTCGGCCTGCACCCGCGGGATGCGCTGACTATTCTCCGCGTCCGCGCCCCGGGCGGGTCCCCGGGGAAGCGACGTCCGCCTCTCTTCTTCCGTCTTCCGCTCCCCTCGTCTGTTGGAGCGGCCCTGTTTGGAGAGGGCTTGGCCCCTTTGGTCTCAGCGGAGGATAATGGCCCGGTTTTCGTGGTCCACGGCGACGTCCAGGACGGGTATCAAGACCAGCCTGGTCCCGAAGAGCCCGGCCCGGATCCTTACGTACTGCGGCTCGCCGCCGCGGTTGCAGAACATCCGCTCGACGCGGCCGAGAGATTGGCCCAGAGGGTCGAGCAGCGCATAGCCCACGCACCGTTTGACCCCCACGGACCTGTCCTCGCCGTCCTCCGTCCTGATCATGGCATCATGTCCCACCGCCCGCCTCCTCGAGGACGCCGCTACTCGAAGGTCCGGGCGGCCGCCCGGACCTTCGCCGACCCGTCGGGGCTCACAGCGCCGCGGGCATCGCCGTCCCGGCCTTCCTCTCCGAGGTCGAACGGAGAAAGCGGACGAACCGTTCGCGGCTCGTGGTAGTGAGCGGAAGCAGGGTGCCGGCGTCGAGCGCCGGGATGGGGTCAAGCGCGACGGAGCGGTAGCCGGCCCACCGGCCCGACAGGAGCTTCAGCAGCCCCGCGCCGGAGACGCGTCTCGCGCGCGGGCCATCGGCCCCAAGCAGGCCCAGGTACAGCAGCACCTCGTCCTCGGAGCTGAACAGCGCCACGGCCCGGCCGAGGCCCGGCAGGTCCACGGCGACCGGCCTGCGGAAGTCCTCAGGGCAGATCACCCAGAACCCGGGCGATATCCGGTCGCTTGCGGCCACTATTTCCACCTCTCCTGACGTTCTCGGGAAACCGTCCACCTAGTAAAGCCGAATTCTTGCCCGTCGCCGTCCAGAAGCCATACAACCTTCGGGCCATTTCTCCTCTCGGAGGCGTGGATTTGTGCCGTGGAATACCTTTCTCGTGCCCCCGAGGCTTATCCTACGCCCATGACTCCTGACAGATCACCCCGGGGAACCGGGGCCGGAAGCGAACCCGTTGGCAGGATAAGCATCGTCGTCCCGACCCTGAACGAGGAACATTTTCTCGGAGGCCTGCTCTCGGACCTGGCCGCCCAGGGCAGGCCCCCGGACGAAGTGTTCGTCGTGGACGCGGGCTCGGAGGACGGCACGGTGTCCGTGGCCGAGCGCTTCCCGTTCGTGGAGGTCCTGCGCAGCACGCCCCCCGTGGCCGTCGGCAGGAACGCGGGTGGGCGGCGGACGGGCGGGGACGTGATCGTCTTCCTCGACGCCGATGCCCGTCTCCCTGGGGACTTCCTGGAGAGGTTCCTGGGCGAGTTCTGCCGTCGCGGGTACGACATCGCCTGCCCCCTGTACTACCCGCACGACTCCACGCGGGCGGTGGAGCGCTTCCACGACCTCTTCAACCTCACCACGCGGGCCTTCCAGAACCTCCTCCCGTCCGGGGCGGGCACGTGCATCGCCGTGCGGGGCGGGCTCTTCCGCGAAGGCGCCGGCTTCGACCCCTCCCTCAAGTTCGACGATATAGAGCTGGTCCGCCGCCTCGCCAGGGGCCGCCGCTTCGGCATCATCGAGGAGAAGGTCCTCGTCTCCGACCGCCGCTACAGGGAGCAGGGCTTCGCGCGCACGGTGGCCCAGTACTCCTTTATGGCCCTAGCCTTCGCCCTCGGCAGGTTCGAGTGGACGAACAACATGGACTACGATATCGGCAAGCACGACCAGCCGAAGGGCTGAGGCACCCGCCCCACGCCGAGCGACCGGACCGGTTCGCCCAAAGTCTCACGCGGTTCCCGGACGAAGCCCGGTCGGGAACGAAGACCGGAGACGGGCGGCCTCGAAGGCGACCGGCGAGTGGAGCGTACGGGCGGCCTGCCGCCGCCGACGGTCTGCGTCTGGAAGCGCACCGGCGACCGCTGGGACACCCGCCTCGGTCCGCTACCCCGGAGAGAAAGCCGGAAGGTCCGAATACCTGGCGCGGGCTGGCGACGCTCGGGGGAAGGCCCGCAGGACGGTTCCGCATGATCGGGATCGGGTACCACGAGTACACGCCATCCCAGGAGGAGACCATGCCCCGCGAAGACAGGCTGCAGAGAAAACTCGTCGAGTACGTCGAGTACGTCCACGCCCTCGAGCAGAACATCCTTCTCCAGCTCGACTCGCTAGTATTGAACACGCGTGATGCGGAGCTGGCGCGCCTCTTCCGGCGCCACAAGGAGGAGACCCGGCGCCAGCAGCAGCGCCTGCGCGAGCGCCTCAGGGCCCTCGGGGGGCCGCGTCCCGTCTCCGTCGGCAAGGACCTGGCGGCCATCGCCACGGCCCAGGTCAAGGGCATCGGCGACGTGCTGCGCCCCGACAAGGCCGTCCAGAACGCCCGCGACGCCTACGCCACGGAGCACGTGGAGATAGCTTCCTACGAGATCCTCGAACGCCTCGCCACGCGCGCGGGCGACGAGGAGACGGCGGCCGTGGCCCGCGAGAACCGAGCCGAAGAGCAGGCGATGGCCGGGAGCATCGCCGCCAACTGGGACAGGTTCCTCGACCTTACCCTCGCCGAGCAGGGCCTCCGCGCCTGAAGCGCTTCTCGGAAGCGCGGAGCTTCCGAAAAGCGCGCCATCAGCTATCAGCGCGCTCCGGCCTTCGGCCTCCGCCCTCAGTCGTCAGCTTCTCTGCTCCTGCTGATGAGGATAAACGGCGCACCGGGCCGCGAGTCGTTCACACGTAGTCTGCCCAGGGGTCGAACGCTCCCAAGGCGCCTGTTGGAGGGAACGGGGGGCCGCTCTAGACGGCGTCCTGGGCCGCGTCTTGTGCAAGGACGCGCCGGATGGCCGTCGCCCGTTCTCTCGACCTGCGCGCCCGCGCCTCGAAGCGTTCGGTGGCGCGGGCTTGGCCGCCCTGGCTGGCGCGGGCGGCGAGCCTGTCGGCCATCTCCGCGGCCTCCTCCAGGGTGTTCAGGGCGGCATATAGTGCCTCCTCCAGCGCGTCGGTCTTCCCTTCGAGCACGCCGTCGGCGGTGTAGGCGTGGCCCACGCGGCAGCGGAACCGGGACATGGCCCCGTCCTGTATCTCGTAGAGCGGGCCCGAGCACTCGGGGCAGGTAAAGTTCGAGAGCTCCCCAGGGTGCCTTCCCCCCTCTACGACCGAGGGGTCCAGGCCGGCGATCTTGGCCTCAAGCTCCATGTCTTTGGGTACGGGGTCCTCTCCCCTCTCCTCGACGGGCTCGCGCGCGAGCCAGGCCAGCAGGGCCGCCATCTCGCCGACAGGCAGGCAGTAGTCCACGTCCACGTACCGGAGGGCGCTCTCGGGCATCGACCGGAAGAGCGCCTCGTCCGGGTCCTGCACGACCGCCACGCCGCCGCGGGCCTTGATCGCGGCGAGCCCCGACGTCCCGTCGTCGAGGGAGCCCGTGAGGACCACGCCGACGGCCCGCGGGCCGTACGCGAGCGCCGCGGTGCGAAAGAGCGGATCAAGCGCCGGCCTGTGGCCGTTCTCCTTCGGCCCGACCGCAAGGCGCACGCGCCCGTCCTCCACGAGCAGGTGCACCCCCGGCGGCGCGACGTAGATGCGCCCCCCCACTATCCTGTCGCCGTCCCCGGGGTGGACGGCCTCCAGCGGCCCGGCCCGGCTCAGGATCTGCGGCAGCGCGCTCGGCGCCCCCTCCGGGAAGTGCACGACGACGAGCACCGCCGTGGGCAGGTCCGCCGGCAGGCCGCCGACCAGCCGAGCCAGGGCCTCGACCCCGCCGGAGGAGCCCCCTATCGTCACCACGGCGCGTCCTTCCAAATCCCTCCTGGGGCAGCTTTTCGACCGTCAGCCGGGCCGCACTCTGGCTCGCAGTATAAGCAGCGGAAGGGCGCGCCGGGGCCCGGGACCGCCCCAACGAGTGTACAATGGCCCAAAGTGTGTATTCGATTACTTTGCTGGTAGTCGAGGCCATGCGTAAATCGGGTGGTTTGCACGAATGAATCCGGGTCCTCGCCGGGAGGCTTCGGGCGGGACGGCCAAGGAGGACGGTTTTTGCCGGAAGACCAGAAAAACACGCACCTCGTCGTGGTCGGCTCCTCGGCCGGCGGGATAGAGGCGCTATCGAAGCTGGTCTCGACGCTGCCGGAGGGCCTGAACGCCCCCGTGGTGATAGCCCAGCACCTGGATCCCGAGCGTGAGAGCCGGCTGACGGAGATCCTCGCGCGGCGGAGCAAGCTGCCCGTGCGCACCGTCGTCGACCACGATCATCTGGAGCCCGATGTGGTCTACGTCATCCCGTCGAACCGGCACGTCAACGTCACGCCCTCCGAGATAGACCTGCGGGTGGACTCCCAGGGGCGGCCCAAGCCCTCCATCGACATGCTCATGAGCAGCGCCGCCGGGGTCTTCGGGGAGGGCCTGATCGCGGTGGTCCTAACCGGCACGGGGTCCGACGGCGCGGAGGGGGCCCGCGCCGTCCGCCAGGCCGGGGGCACGGTGATCATCCAGGACCCCAAAACGGCCGAGTTCGGCGGGATGCCGGGGTCCCTGGCCCCCAACACCGTGGACATCGTCGCCGACCTCGAGCGGGTTGGCCCCATCCTCGGGGAGCTCCTCGGCGGCGTCCCGGTCGAGGAGGAGGCGGCCGAGGAGGCCTCCCTGCAACTATTCCTCGAAAGGCTCAAGGGGCGCCACGGGGTCGACTTCACGGGCTACAAAACGCCGACGATCCTGCGGCGCCTCAAGCGTCGCATGGTCGCCACGGGCACCGCGACCATCGAGGACTACGCCCTCTACCTCGACGCTAACCCCGAGGAGTTGACGCAGCTCGTCAACACGCTCCTCATAAAGGTGACGCAGTTCTTCCGCAACCCCGAGCTCTTCGACCGCCTGCGCGAGGAGGTCCTGCCGAAGCTCGTAGAGGAGGCCAGGCAGAAGAACCGGCAGCTCAGGATCTGGTCCGCCGGGTGCGCCACGGGCGAGGAGGCATACTCCTTGGCCATAGTGCTCTCGGAGCTTCTCGGCTCGGAGGCGGCGCTGGCCGACGTGCGCATCTTCGCCACGGACATCGACGGGGAGGCCGTGGACTTCGCCCGCCGCGGGGTCTACCCCGCCGGCGCCCTCTCCGGCATCTCCGAGGAGGAGATGGAGCGTTACTTCGTCGAGGAGGACGGCCACTACGAGATAAAGAAGCCGGTGCGGAGCATGATAGTGTTCGGCGAGCACGACCTCGCGAGGCGCTCGCCCTTCCCGCGCATAGACCTCGTGATGAGCCGGAACGTCCTGATCTACTTCACCGCCGAGCTCCAGCGGCGGGCGCTGGAGCTTTTCGCCTTCTCCCTGCGCAACGGGGGCTACCTGGTCCTCGGCAAGGCGGAGACCGCATCCACACTCCCCGAGTTCTTCGTACCCACGCAGCGCCAGCACAAGGTCTACTGCCGCGAGGGCGATCGACTCTTGATGCCCAACACGAGCCCCGTACCGAGGCCGCTAGCCAGGCAGCCGCGCGCCGTGCCGGACGGCGCGCTCTCCGAGGTCCGGTCGGCGGAACGCAGGGCCCGCACGGCGGACGAGGACCTCGTCAACCAGCTGCCCGTTGGCCTGGTGGTGGTGAACCGGCGCTACGACATCCAGGACCTGAACGCCGCGGCGCGCGCCCTCCTCTCCATCCGGGGCGCCGCCGTGGGCGAGGACCTGCTCCACGCCGTACAGGACATCCCCTACGCCGAGGTGCGCAACGCCATAGACTCGGCTTTCAGGGACGGCGTATCGACCACCGGCGAGTTCTCCGTGGAGGAGGCCACCGGCGAGCCCCGCTACCTCAAGCTCGCCTGCCACCCCCAGCGCGGCAAGGACCGCAAGGGCCTCGCCGAGACCGTGGCCATCGTGGTCAACGACGTCACGGACATAGGAAAGGAGCGGCGCGAGCTCAAGGAGAGGCTGGAGGAGTCCGAGGCAGAGAGGTCGCGCCTGGAGGTGCAGAACGGGCGACTTGTCGAGTCCAACCGCCGCATCGAGGAGGCAAACGGCGAGCTGACGGCCCTCAACGACCAGATGCAGGCCTCCTACGAGGACGCCCTGCTCGCCTCCGAGGAGGCCCAGGCCGCCACCGAGGAGGTCGAGACCCTCAACGAGGAGCTCCAGGCCACAAACGAGGAGCTCGAGACCCTCAACGAGGAGCTCCAGGCCACCATCGAGGAGCTCAACACCACCAACGACGACCTCCAGGTCCGCACCGCCGAGCTGCAGGACCTCGCCCGCATCCGCGAGGAGGAGCGGCGCTCCTCCGAGGGCTCGCGCAGGCGACTGGAGGCCATCCTCTCGGGCATGAGCGAGGCGGTGTTGGCAGTGGGCGCCGACGAGAGGGTGCTCTTCAGCAACGACGTCTTCTCCAGGACGTTCGGCGACGGCGAGCCGGGCGACCGGGACGGGAGCCAGAAGCTGGGGCTCTCCGTGCCGCTTACCGAGGACGGCGGGAAGATGCCCGCGGAGGAGTCCCCCCATGGGCGCCTCCTCCGTGGGGAGCCGTTCGAGATGCGCTTCGCCACGGCGGGGGAGGACGGGTCGCTGCGCCTCTTTGAGGCGAGGGGCAGGCCCATAGACGGCGAGGACGTGGGCGGCGTAATCGTCATCCGCGAAGCCGGGCGGGCCCCGCTGGACGGGTCCCCGTGAAGCACACCCTCAGGGGCCTCCCCCCCGACCGCAGGGATCTGGAGATACAGCGCCTCAAGGGGCAGCTCGAAGAGGCCCGCCAGCAGGTGGGCAGGGTCCGGGCCGAGGAGCGCGAGCGCTTCTCGCTGCTATCGGCCGCCAGCAAGCGGTTCGCCGACTCCATGCGCTCCAGGATGGACGGGCGCCAGCGCCAGCAGCGCCGCCTGGACGCGCAGCACGCCGTGAGCCGCGTGCTTGAGGATTCGGGCGACCTCTCTGAGGCGGCCCCCGAGATCTTCCGCGTCTTCGGGGAGCGACTGGGGTGGGAGGTCGGCGTCCTATGGACCGTCGAGGAGGGCGCTTTACGCTGCGGCGGTATCTGGCGCTCGTCGGGAATGGCGCCGAACGGCTTCGAGGAGGCGTGCCGCGGGTCCGTCTTCCGGCGCGGAGCCTGTCTTCCAGGCCGCGTCTGGCGGCGGGAGGAGGCATGCTGGGTCGCGGACGTGCTGGAGGACGATGGGTTCCTCCGCGAGGAGGCCGCCGCGGCGGCTGGGCTGCGGTGCGCGCTCGCCTTCCTCATCCAGGACGGCGGGCGGCTCGTGGGCGTCTTCGAGCTCCTCAAGGCCGAGGTCTCGCCCGTTGACGAGGACCTCGTGCGGGTGGCGCACCTCGTCGGGCACCAGATCGGGCAGTTCGTCGAGCGCCGGCGGGCCGAGCGCGACCGCGACCGGGCGCTCGCCCGCGAGAGGGAGGCGCGCCAGAGGATCGGCGGGATCCTGGAGAGCATCAACGACACGTTCTTCGCCCTGAACCACGAGTTCAGGTTCACCTACCTCAACGAGAGGGCCGAGGCGTTCTTCGGCAAACCCCGGCGCGAGGTGCTCGGATGCGCCATGTCCGAAGCGTTCCCCGAGGCCGGGGGCTCCATGGCCTACGAGAGCATCGCGGAGGCGCTGCGGTCGGGCGAGCCCGCCAGCTTCGAGGCCATTACGCCGGTCACGGGCGCCTGGATCTCCGCGCGGGTCTACCCGACTTCCGACGGGGCCTCGGTCTTTTTCGAAGACATAGGCGAGCGCAAGCGGGCGGAGGAGAGGCTGCGTGAGAGCGAGGAGCGGTTCCGCCTGATGGCCGACGCCGTCCCGCAGATCGTCTGGTTGACCGACCCCGACGGGCGGGTCGAGTTCTTCAACCGCCAGATGACCGTCTACACCGGCGCGCCCTACAAACCTGCGACCGCGGCGGAGGTCGTCGCGGACCACGTCCATCCCGACGACGTGGCCGCCACGATGGAGGCGTTCGAGGAGGCGCGGCGTACTGGCGAGACCCTCCTCGTCGAGCACCGCATCCGCTCAAAGTCCGGCGACCACCGCTGGTTCCTCGTTCGGGCCGATCCGTACCGCGACCCGCGGAGCGGCGAGATCGTGCGCTGGTTCGGCGCCTCGGTGGACATCCACGACCGCAAGGTCGCCGAGGCGGCGCTCAGGCGGAACGAGGAGCGGTGGCGCGCGCTTATCGACAAGGGCTCCGACGTCATCACTATCAGCGACCGCGATGGGACCATCCGGTTCGTGAGCCCCTCGATCGAGGCCGTCTGCGGCTTCACCGTCGAGGAGTTCGTCGGTTCCGACCCGTTCGAGCTCGGCTACATCCACCCTGACGACCTGGAACGGTGCCGGGAGGTACTGCGCGATCTGGCCGCCAACCCGGGCCGCAGCGTAACCATCGAGCACCGCTTCCGCCACAAGACGCAAGGGTGGCGCTGGCTGGAGGGCACGTTCACCGCCCTCTTCCACGACCCGGCCATCGGCGGCCTCGTCGCAAACTTCCGCGACGTCACCGAGCGCAAGGAGGCCGAAGAGGCCCTGCGGGAGAACGGCGAGTGGCTCAGGCTCGCCCAGAGGTACGCCGGGTCGGGGACGTGGGAGTGGGACCTGCGCACCGACGAGATCCGCTGGTCGGACGAGCACCGCGACCTCTTCGGCTTCGAACCCTCGGACGAGCCAATCGAGCGCGAGGACTGGTGGGCGGTCGTCCACCCCGAGGACCTGCCTCGTATCGAGGAGGCCGGGCGGCGGTGCCTCCAGAACAACGAGGAGTGGCCGGAGATCGAGTACCGCATCTTCCGCGACGGGGAGGTCCGCTGGATAGCCGCCAGGGGCCGGACCGAGAGGGACGAGGGTGGCAGGGCGGTCCGCATCCTCGGGATCTCCGTGGACGCCACGCGGCGCAAGGAGACCGAGGAGGAGCGAGACCGGCTGCTCGTCCGGGAGTGGGTGGCGAGCGCAGAGGTGGCCGAGCGGGAGAGGATCAGCCGCGAGCTCCACGACCGCGTCGCCCACTCTATGGGCGTGGCTCACCAGAGCCTCGAGCTCTACGAGGTGCTCGCCAAAAAGGACGCCGCGAGGGCCACCGCGAAGCTGAAGCTCGCCGGGGAGATGACCAAGACGGCGCTGGAGTCGACGCGCAACCTCTCGGCCGAGCTCCGGCGCATGGACGCGGAGGAGGGCCTGGAGTCCGAGCTCAGGCACCTCCTCGAGGTCGCCGTGCCGTCCGGCATCCGCTCCGGCATCCGCGTGAACGGAGACGAGGCCGGCGTGCCGGGCCACGTGCGCGGCCAGATCTTCCTTGTGCTGCGCGAGGCGGTCCGCAACGCCGTGTCCCACTCGGGCTGCGGTTCGATCTCCGTGGATCTCGACATCGCGCCGGAGAGGTTGGTGGGGAGCGTGGAGGACGACGGCAGGGGCTTCGAAGCCGCCAACGGCAACGGGGGCGTGGGCCTGCGGTCCATGAGGGAGCGCGCCGCCCTGCTCGACGGCGCCCTCAGGCTGGACTGCGGGCCGGGCCGGGGCACGCGGGTCGAGGTCTCAGTCCCGCTTACGGGGAGACTCTGATGGACGGGGGAACCATAAGGATACTGCTGGCCGACGACCACACGATGTTCCGCCAGGGCCTCAAGGAGATGCTCTCCACAGACGCCGAGATGCTCGTCGTGGGCGAGGCCGAGAACGGGTCCGCGGCCGTCGATCTGGCCGCCAGGGAGTGCCCGGACGTGGTAATCCTCGACGTGGAGATGCCCGGCATTAGCGCCGCGGAGGCGCTCGAAGCCCTGCTCGACCTCTCCCCCGTCCCGAGGGTGCTTATCGTCTCCATGTACGACAGCCCGCGCCTCGTCCACGACCTGCTCGGGCGCGGCGCGAGCGGCTACCTCGTCAAGAGCGCCTCCCTGGAGGACCTCCTGGCCGCCGTGCGCCGGGCCGCCAGGTCCCCCCACGACAGCGCCGGCGAGAACGTGATCCTGGCCGTCCCCCGCTCCATCCTCGAGAACGCCAAGCGCGACGAGGGGTGGCTCTCGGGCAGGGAGCAGGAGATACTGCTCCTCGCAGCCCGCGGCCTCTCCAACCGCCGCATCTCCCAGGCGCTCCACATCTCCGAGGCCACCGTCAAGCGCCACCTCGCCAACGTCTACGAGAAGATGGGCGTGGGCTCCCGCGGCGAGGCCTCCCAGAAGGCCCTCTCGGAGGGCTGGATCACCGCCGGCGACCTTACCCGCACAAGCGACGATTAGTTAGGAGCCGGTCAGCCACTCAGCGCGCTTTGCGCCTGCTGCGCAGGCCCTCGCTCTCAGCAGTTCGGCTTCTCGCCCGCGCATCGGTCCCAGGAGCGCCAAGCGTAACGACCACGGACGACCTGGCTGAAACGCTGACAAGCTGATGTGCTGACGGGCTGAACTGTCCTACCGAAGGTACCTCAGCGCCCTCACTACGAAGTCCGGCAGCTTGCGCGACTTCGGGGTATGGACGGGCGGGTCCGGGTCGGTGCCTATCCTGTCCATCCGGCTCACCCACAGCTCGCGCACGAGGACCTGAAGGACTGCCACGAGCGGGACGGCCACGAAGACCCCGACTATGCCGAAGAGCGTGCCCATCGTGAGGATGGCGAAGACCACCAGGGCCGGGTGCAGGTCGACGGCCCGGCTCATCAAGATCGGCTGGAGGATGTTGCCCTCGATCTGCTGGATGACGATGAAGGCAAGGACCACGTACACCGCCGTGAACGGCTCGGAGACGAGCGCAAGGAGCAGGGGCAGGACGACGGAGATGGTGGCCCCCACGTAAGGAATAAAGGAGACCAGGCCGCTGAAGATGCCAAGGAGCAGGGCGAACGGCACCCCTATCACCGAGAGCGAGATGGCCCAGAACACGGCGATAAAGGTCATGGCCGCGAGCTGGCCTATAAACCACCGCTGCACCGTGTGGTACATCTCCCAGAGCACCTCCCGCGTCCTCTGGCGCCACCCGGCGGGGAAGAGCGAGACGAACCCGTGCACCCAGGGCTCGGGCCTGATCACCAGGTAGACGGTGGCGATGAGCACCACGAGCCCAAGCGAGAGCGCCGTGGCGAGCGTCAGGCCAACCCCGGCCGCCGTGGAGACCGCGCTCCCGGTAAGGATCTGCCGCCCGATGTCCGGCAGCCTCTCCCCGCTCAGGCTGACCCGTGCGCCGAACCCGAAGAAGCCCTGGACCCTGTTGAACAGGTCCACGGCGCCCTCCAGCAACGTCGGGAAGGCGGCCGCGAGCTGCCGGGACTGCGTCTCGACTATCGGGACCACCGCCAGCCCGAAGAGCCAGAGCCCCGCGGCGAGCGCCGCGATCACGGCCAGAACCCCCCACGTCCGCGGAAGCCCCCGCCTGTGGAGGTAGTTGACCGGGGCGCTGAGTATGATCGAGAAGAGGATCGTCAACAAGAACGCGAGGACCACGCCGGTGATCTTGTAGACGAAGTACGCGCCCAACAGCAGGGCGAAGATGAACCCGATGCCCGCGTATACCGTCCGCCCCGATGTGGCGGGTCTCTCCATCTCGACACTCCTCCGGCCGCCCGGGGACACACCGCTGGTCTCCCTACAGTATCTCCGATACCGCCGCGGCCCACACCGCCGCGCGTCCCTAGAGGGGCGGCATCGGCATCGCGCGGCTCAGGGACAGCCCGGACTCGTAGGCCAGTATGGTGCCGGAGTGGGAGGACTGCGCCCGCACGAGCGCCAGCGACGGCCACTCTTCGATCGCCTCCGCCAGCGCGGCGGTCTTGACGACAAGCTGTCGGGCGCCGACGAGGTCGGCTAGCTTCTCCTGCTGCTCCATCGCCGTCTCCAGGCCGACCTGCTTGGCCCAATCGAAAGACGCCCACACCGCGCGTCCCCCGCCCGCCCCCTCCTCGAAGAGCCGTCCCAGCTCACCCTCAAGCACCTCCAGGGGATCTTCTTCTGGTCTCATGATGAGACGTCCTTCCCGTACCAGACGCCTGGCCCTCAGCCCACCCTCCTCCAACCGCGCGATCAGCTCGTCGGGCGGGCTGTCCTCCCCGCCGTAGAACTTCACCAACAGCCCGCCCCGCGCCTCGCCCACCCGGAAGAAGGCGGCGTCCAGGCGGTGGAGCAGATCCATATTCTGGACGACGGCGAGCACGTTGTCCGGCACCCGCAAGAAGGAGCCCAACTGGCCGACGAGCGTTGTCGAACGCTCCCTCTCCCTCAGAAAATCCTCGAGCGCCTCCCGCCGCACGCGCCAGCGCTTGCCGACCTTCAGCGCCGGCAGCCGCCCCTCCCGGCACCAACGCCAGATCGTGGTCTCCTTTACCCCTAGCAGGTCCGCCACCGCCTCGGCCCCGAGCAACTCGATAGCTTTCCCTCCCTCTCGAGGTGCCACCAAAACCTCCACCTCCCAGAAGACCACCCGACCGACGTGTCCTACGACACGTCTCACGCTGCTGACGTTACACCTTTTGATCCAATTCGTCTTTACTTTAGCTGTTCTTAGTTTATTTTACCTTACCAATGGATATGTCGGTCCATGCAAAGGCAGCTAGTCGTCGCGGTGTTGCCGCGGCTAACGAGAGGAGTTGCATGGCTCAGCAGCAGGCGACACCCAGAGTTCACACCCGTGACGGCGGGGCTCGGGACGAGACCCTGAAGGGCACCGAAACCAAGGCGGCCTTCAAGACCACCGAGTTGATCTTCTACCTCTTGGCGGTGGCCGGCGTGTTGATCGCGTCGCTGGCGGTGAGCGGGACGGAGGGCACGGACCCGTTCGGGGCGAACGACGCGTGGAGGTACGTGACGTACCTAACGATCGGCTACTTGCTCAGCCGCGGCCTTGCCAAGTCCGGTTCGCGCAACCCGCGCGAAGAGGGCGAGTAGGGTCCCGCAAAAAGAACCTGAGCGCGATAGGAATCGGGGCCGCACGCCCCGGTCCCATTGTCGTATCCCCGACGAAGGAGTGACCGGTGGGTTGGCTGTTCAGGCGGGTCTTGATCCTCGCCGTGCCGTTTGTCTGGCGCAAGTACAGGGAGCGGCGCCGGGGGAACGGGTAGCGTCCAGGAGCTGCACGGCTCAGTGAGGAGGAGACGTCGTCGATGACGAAGAGCGCCGGTTTGGCCGCGGTCCTGAGTTTCTTGATCCCGGGTCTGGGACAGATCTACAACGGTCAGATCGTCAAGGGCCTTGTCATAGTGGTCATCCAGGCCATAAACGTGGCGTTAATGCACGTGTTGATCGGCTTCGTCTTCTACCCGATCGTGCTGGTCTACGCGATCTTCGACGCCTACAGGAGCGCGGAGAGAATCAACGCTTACGCCGGACGGCTGAGGTAGCGCGCGTGCCGACGGAAGGCGGATTGAGATGATACGGGTTCCCGGGGGTGCCTGTTCTGGGTCCTGATCAGCGTTGTCTTAAGCCTGGTCCTGACGGTTTTGGTGAACCTCCCCTTCCTGTTCTGAGTGGCGGCCGAAGCGGTCGATGAAAAGTTGTAGAGGGTTATCGGAAGGAGAAGTGTGGTGGAGCGAAATACCGGCGGCGCCCCCAGCAGCGGCGAGGTCAAGGACCAGGTCAAGCAGCAGGGACAGCAGATAACCCAGCAGGCCCGGCAGCAGGCTGGCGAGCTCGCGACCCGGGGCGGCGAGCAGGTCAAGAGCCAGCTGGCCAACCAGAAGCACGAGGCTTCGCAGAGGCTGACGCCCATACAGACCGCGCTCAGGGAGACCGCCCAGCAGTTGCGCAAGCAGGGCCAGGCGCCGATCGCCCAGTATGCGGACAAGACCTCGGACCAGGTCGAGCGGTTCTCCGGCTACCTGCGCGAGACCGAGGTCGACGAGATGGTCGAAGAGGCGCGCGGTTTCGCGCGCAGCAGGCCAACCCTCTTCCTTGGCGGCGCCCTGGCGCTCGGTTTTCTCGGCGCCCGCTTCCTAAAGAGCTCCTCGCAAGAGGCGGCTTCCGGGGGCAACGGCCAGCCGGTCGCGGCGCTCCCCCCCGCCGAGGGGCCCCCCACGGCGACGGGTAGTACCCCGCCGGTGGAGCGTACCCCGATGACGAACATGCCCGCGGACGGGCTGGACCAATCGGTGGACCGACCTGTGCCTCCCCGGGGAATCTAGGGGGCTTCGGTGCAGAGTAGGGACGGCAAGGACAACCGCTCGCTCGGGGAGCTCTTCTCAGAACTCGCGCAGGAGACCTCCACGCTCGTCCGCCAGGAGGTGGACCTCGCCAAGACCGAGATGAGCCAGAAGGCCTCCCGTGTCGGCAAGGACGTGGGCTTTTTGGCAGCCGGGGGCGCGCTGGCGTACGCGGGGCTGCTCGCGATACTCGCCGCGGTCATCGTGGTGCTGGACACGTTCTTGCCCCTGTGGCTCGCGGCCCTCCTTGTCGGGCTCGTGGTGGTGACCGTAGGGTACTTCCTGGTCAAGAAGGGGCTCGACGCCCTCAAGAGGGAAGACGTGGCCCCCCGGCAGACGATAGAGACGCTAAAGGAGGATGGGCAATGGATCAAAGACCAGACGCGGTAGGGCGTGACCCGCTCGGCGGCGGCGCCCCGGGGTTCGACCCGGCGACCGACGCCTTCGACCCGGACCCGTCGATGGACCCCAGGCTTCGCGAAGGGTCGCAAGCCGATGAGGTGGAGGTCGACCACGTCGAGGTTACCAGGGTAGAGATCGAGCGCACCAGGGCGGACATGAGCGAGACGGTGGACGCCATCCAGGAGAGGCTCTCCCCGCAGAACCTCAAGGAGCAGGCGAGAGACAGGGTCAAGGAGGCTACCGTGGGTAGAGCCAGGGAAGCAAGGTCGGGCATAGTCGATACGGTCAGGGCCAACCCCCTGCCGGCGGCGATGACGGGCATCGGCCTCGGCTGGCTCCTGATGAGCGCGCGCCAGCAGAGCCAGGCGCAGCCGCGCATCTACCGGGACGACGTCTACCGGGATCCGACCAACGAGTACGCCCGCGAGGTCGACGAGTACCCCGTTCGCGACGGCGAAGGTCCCGACGGCTCCTCTGCGGGCGAGGCCATAGGTCGCGCGAGGGACAGGGTCGGGGAGACCGCCACCCACGCGCAGGACAAGGCGGGAGACGTCGCCCACCGCGCCCAGGACAAGGCCGGCGACCTCGGCAGCCGGACGCGAGAAGGGGCGAGCCGGCTGGGCAGCCAGGCCCGCCAGCAGGCCCAGAGGGCCGGCAGCGGGTTCCAGCGGATGCTCGACGAGAACCCCCTGGCCGTCGGCGCGCTCGCCGTGGGGGCCGGTGCTGCGATAGGGCTAGCCATCCCCGAAACCTCCAAGGAGCACGAGGTCATGGGCGAAGCCAGAGACACCGTCGTCGAGAAGGCCCAGGAGAAGGCCCAAGACGCCCAGCAAAGGGTCCAGCGGGTCGCAGAGGAGGCCCAGGGCGCGGCCCAGCAGGAGGCCGAGAACCAGGGCCTCAAGTAGAGACCACGCCACTCGAAGTTCGGACGTGACCGCGGGCGGGGCCAGAATCGGCCCCGCCCGCGCCTTTTTGGAGTGGAGGGCGGATGATACGTTGGGGACGAGGTAACCGGGGCGGGTGTTGCGTTGTGGTGCCCATCGGGTGCCTCACGTCCGTGGTGCTGCTCGTGCTGTTCTCCGGGCTCGCCGTCGTCCACGTTATGTAGAAGCGCCCGATGAGGAAGTCGAAAGAAGTTCCGGCCCCGCCCAAAATGGGTATACCGGGTTCTGTTGAAGTCACACTATAGAGGAGCGACCACATGACGGAGCGAAGCGTGGACAGGATGCAGCAGGCGCCGGAGGAGGCCAGGCAGCAGTGGCTCGGGATGCTGCAGACGCTCTCCGAGCAGATCCAGCGCCAGCAGCAGACGAGCCAGCAGATGACCCAGGAGATGATGCAGACGTACATGCAGCTCCTGAACACCCCTGGTTCCTACGTCTCGGGCCAGGCCGAGCAGCAGCAGCAGACCCTCCAGCAATCGGCCCAGCAGTGGATGGAGCAGGCCCAGCAGCAGCAGCAGACGTTCCAGCAGCAGGCCCAGGAGCAGCAGCAGGCCTTCCAGCAGATGACCCAAGAGGTCATGAGCACCTACGCCCAGCTATTCAACATCCCGCTCTCCTACGCCAAGCAGGGCCTGCGGGAGTCGGGGTTCCCGGTCGAGAACTACGACGGCCTGAACGCGGACGAGATCTCCCGCCGCGTCAGCGGCCTCTCGGTAGAGGAGCTTCGCGTGGTCCGCGACTATGAGGAGCGCAACAAGAACCGCGAGACGGTGCTCGAGCAGCTCGACCGTAGGATAAGGTCGGGCTCGTAGACGGCCGGTCCCGCACGGGACCCGAAGAAAGCGTGGCCACGCGCGCGAACCATGCCGGGGCGGGGATCGACCACCGAAACCCCGCCCCTCTTCCGGACGGCGGAGAGGGGCGCTGAGGTCCATCTTCCCCTCTCCGGGCGTCCGCCCGAACGACGTACCCAACGCCGTGGGCCTCCCTAGGTCGACCGGAGAGCGTGGCATGATGAACGAGGCAGTCATCATCGGCAACCCAAACTCCGGGAGCGCGGGGGACGAGGGCTACCTCGAAAGCTTCGCCGACACCCTGCGCGCGGGCGGCCTCACGGTCGAGGTGCTTAACACGGAGCGCCCGGACCACGCGACCGAGCTCGCCGCCGCGGCCGGCGACCGGCTCGTGATCGCCGCCGGGGGCGACGGGACGGTGAACGAGGTTCTGAACGGCCTCTCGGAGGGCGCCACCCTGGGCATCCTTCCGCTCGGCACGGCCAACGTGCTCGCCCGGGAGCTCGGGCTGCCGCTGGATCCCGCGGGGGCCTGCGAGAGGATCCTGACCGGCACCGTCTCCCGGATGGACGTCGGGGTGGCGACGGACGGGGAGGGGACCGGGCGGCGCTTCGCGTGCATGGCAGGCATCGGCTTCGACGCCGACGTCGTGCGCGAGGTGGGCCCGCGCCTCAAACGCTACCTTAGGTCGCTGGCCTTCCCGCTCGTCGCGCTGAAGGTGTTCCTCCGGGGCGACCAGCCCCGGCTGCACATCAGGGACGGCGACACCACCCACGTTGCCCAGTACGCCGTCGTGGCCAACGGCCGGTACTACGGGGGAGATTTCGAGACGGCGGAGGAGGCCTCGTTGACGAGCGGCGAACTCCAGGTAGTCCTGGTCGAGAAGGTGGGCCACCTTATGCGCCCCGACGTCATGGCCCACATCCTGGCCAAGAAGCCGCTCGACCGCACCATGAAGTCTTTAGCCTCGCGCGGCGTCGCCGCCGGATCCCCGGCCGGCGGGCGCGTCCCGGTACAGATAGACGGCGAGGTCTGGGGCCGCCTGCCCATGTCGTTCCGCATCGAACCGGCCGCCGTGGGTGTGATCCGGTAGGCAGGTGCCCCGCACGTCAGCCGATGGCCCGGTACCGGCACCCACCGGCCAGCAGAGGGGTCTACGGATGACCCAGCGTGAAGCGGGACACATAAAGATACGAAAGATACTAACCAACGATACAATACGAGTACACACCAGACACGCATGCGGGCTCGGTCCGACTCCTTCTCTTGTCACGGAGACGCGCTCGGGTTGCGTTTCTGTGCGGGAGAGGAGCGGCGAAGATGCCGATGTCACAGGAAGAGCAGGCACGTCTGCTCTCAATGGTGGACATCCTCGAGCCGCTCTCGCCGGAAGAGTTGGACGAGCTGGCCCGGCGGGCCCCGGACACCTACCTCGACGAGGGGGAGGTCCTCTATACCCCGCAGGAGGCGGGCGAGAAGCTGTTCATACTCAAGAAGGGCAGGGTGCAGGTCTACGAGATGACCCCCGAAGGCTCGGAGCTCACGCTCTCCGTGGTGGAGAGCGGGGCCGTGTTCGGGGAGATGACCCTGACCGGCCAGAGCTTTCCAGGCGTGTACGTCAGGGCGCTTGTGCCTTCGTACGTCTGTTCGCTCGGGTTGCCGGATTTCGACGGCTTGATCCTGCGTAAACCGGAGGTGGGCCTGAGGCTCGTGAGGGTGCTCGCCGGGAGGCTGCGCCAATCCCAGCTTCGCATGGCGGATCTCGTCCAGAAAGAAGTCCCCGCCCGCCTCGCGACCTTAATCCTGACGCTCATGGACAGCGAAGGGCTCGTGAGCGGCGAAAACTACAGGTTGGCCACCCGCTACACCCACGAGCAACTCGGCACCATGATCGGGGCGAAGCGCGTGGCGGTGAGCCGGGCCTTCTCCCACCTCAGGGAGACCGGGGCGGTCGAGTTCAAGAACCGCTACATCCACATCATCGATATAGAGGTCCTCAGAGAGGCCTCCACAGCCGGCTAAGGGGCGCAAGGTAGGACGACCAGCGGATTGGCGGCCGTGGCCGCCGCAAGTCCACCGCCAGGCCCAGGATCGGATATGCAAGCCTTGACGCTCGCCAGGCGATAAGAGGGGCTTGCCCGGGCCACTACCGCCGAACTCGTCAGCGCAAGTGTGTTTTGTATCACAGTATACGGCATTCAGGTCTCCCCCTATATATTGTGGTGGTGGGTGAAAAGTGGCGTCCATCGAGAGATGGGCGGGGAAGGGAGTATCCAGCCTTCGGGCCGGCGCTTTGCCGTGTCGGGCCTGTGCCAATGCGGGATGCCGGCCCGGCGACGACTCCCTTCGGAAAGCATGCAAACTCGGGCATCTGGAGGTCCTATGATCCGCAACGAGGCAAGGCGCGACCCCTACAGAACGCTCGTGGAGGCGGCCATTGCGGTCCAGGAGCAGAACGTGAGGGTCACCATGGACGTGTTCGGGATGCTAACCGGCCAGGCGGGGGCGA
Organism: Rubrobacter sp.; assembly: GCA_035264945.1. Taxonomy (GTDB): domain Bacteria; phylum Actinomycetota; class Rubrobacteria; order Rubrobacterales; family Rubrobacteraceae; genus Rubrobacter_D. The sequence continues at coordinate 4,737 of DATFPF010000163.1, read as the reverse complement.
CCCGGGCTTTCCTGAAGCACTCCAGGGAGCAACAAGAGGCCTCCTGGGCCCTGGCCGAGGCGTCGTCCACGGCCTATGTCGGCCTCCCCCATTACCAGGCTCCGGAAGAAGCCTCTCCCGCCGGCGGTTCAGAGTTGCCCGTGGACGACTACGACCGTCTTGGCGTCGAGGAGTTGGGACGCAAGCTGGAGGGGCTTTGCGTGCGGGACGTCGAGAGGCTCAAGGACCACGAGAGGCGTACCAGGAACCGCCGCGCCGTGATGGAGCGCCTGGACCGTGCGCTCGTCTAGGGGACCGCGGGGCATTTAGGAAAGGAGAAGGTCGGGGTGCGTTCGGATGAGGCCGTGGTGGGCAAGAAGGTGAGAGTACGTCCCCAGCACAGGCGGGAAGAGTTTCGGGGGGCATCGGGCACGATCCGTCAGAGATACGGCGCCCCCGATTACCTCGCCCTGGACGTGGAGTTTGGAGATGGGAGATCCGTGCTCTTCTGGCATTACGAGTTGGAGGAGAAGGATGACAGGTCGGTCTTCGGTCGCCGCTAGCGCTCGGATCTCGGCCGGCGCCACGAGAAGGAGCCCCGAACGTGGGCCCGCGCCTCCGACAGACGAAGAGAGGTTCCTGTCGTGTACTGGTTGATCGTGGCTCGGGATAGCTTCCGCATGCGCGTGTGGACCGTCCCGGACGAGGATGCGATGCCGGTCTTCAGCCGGGAGAGGGAGGCCGCCTCGTTTCTGAGCGCCAAGGGCCTCGAAAGAGGTTGGTGGGCCAGGGAGACCAGCCTCGGCGAGATCGTCTCCCTGCTCCTCGGCCCCTACGCGGGCGTCTCCAGGATCTTGCTCGACCCCCCCGCCGGGGGCGTCGTGGGACCGCCGGAAGGCCCCGCGGCCGTGGAACGTAGGGCCTTCGTGGACCACCTGATGCGGGGCTCCGGGGCCGCGGGGGTGGGCGCGGGCCGCTAACCGGGTGTTTCTTCGGGCGGTTCGGGCGGAAAGGCCCGGGGCGACGGCATAGGCTATTATTCGGCCGGACCCGAGAGGCGAGGAGGCCGTTTGTCACGCATCCGCAGGCATGCCGTTACCACCCGGAGCTCGCGAACGTGCGCGTAGCGCTCTTCATAACCTGCTTCAACGACACCCTCTTTCCCGAGACGGGCAGGGCCACCGTCGGGGTGCTGGAGCGGCTGGGCCACGAGGTTGCCTTCCCTGAGGCGCAGACGTGCTGCGGTCAGATGCACTTCAACACCGGGTACCAGAGGGAGGCGATCCCGCTGGTCAGGCGCTTCGTCGAGATCTTCGAGCCCTACGACGCCGTCGTCGCCCCCTCGGGCTCGTGCGTGGGCATGGTCCGGGACCTCTACCCGATGGCCGCCGACCTCGCCGGTGACGCCGACCTGGCCCGCCGGATAGCCGACCTCGCCCCTAAAGTGTTCGAGCTCTCCGAGTTCCTCGTGAAGAAGCTGGGCGTCACGGACGTCGGGGCGTACTACCCGCACAGGGTAACGTACCATCCGACCTGCCACTCGCTGCGGATGCTGAAGGTAGGGGGGGCGCCGCTGGAGCTCTTGCGGAACGTGCGGGGGATGGAGCTCGTGGAGCTCGGCGAGGCCGAGCAGTGCTGCGGGTTCGGGGGGACGTTCGCGGTAAAGAACGCGGAGACCTCGGCGGCGATGCTTGGGGACAAGATCCGGCGCGTCCTCGACACCGAGGCCGAGGTCTGCGCGGCCGGGGACAACTCCTGCCTCATGCACATAGGCGGCGGCCTCAGGCGCCTGCAGGCCGGCGTCCAGACCGTCCACCTGGCCGAGATACTCCACTCGACGGAGGAGAGATGACCCCGAAGACCAAACCGCCCGACGCCTTCTCCCCCGGCGAGACTCCCACCTTCGAGGCCTCGGCCCGCGAGAGCCTCGCCGACTCCCAACTCCGCCGCAACCTCGGCAAGGCGACCCAGACCATCCGCCGTAAGAGGGTGGTCGCCGTCGAGGAGATGCCTGACTGGGAGGAGCTGCGCGAGGCGGGCCGCGCCCTCAAGGAGCGCACCCTTCGCCACCTCGACGCGTACCTGCTGCGGCTGGAAGAGTCCGCGACGCGGGCAGGCGGGGTCGTACACTGGGCGCGCGACGCCGACGAGGCGAACCGCATCATCGCAGGGATCGCGAAGGAGAAGGGGGCCGACGAGGTCGTCAAGGTTAAGTCCATCGCGACGGACGAGACCAAGCTCAACGAGCACCTGGAATCCGAGGGCATCCACGCCTTCGAGACCGACCTCGCGGAGCTCATAATCCAGCTCGCCGGGGAGAACTCGTCGCACATCCTGGTGCCGGCGATCCACAAGAACCGCGCGGAGATCCGGGAGCTGTTCCTGCGGGAGCTCGACGTCGATGAGCTCTCAGACGAGCCGAAGGACCTTACGAACGCGGCCCGCCTGTACCTGCGCAAGAAGTTCCTTGGCGCCAAGGTGGGCGTTAGCGGGGCCAACTTCGCCGTCGCCGAGACCGGCACCGTCTGCGTCGTAGAGTCCGAGGGGAACGGGAGGATGTGCACGACGCTGCCGCCCGTGCTCGTCACCCTTATGGGCATAGAGAAGATCATCCCTAGGTGGCGGGACTTCGAGGTATTCATGCAGCTCCTCCCCCGCTCCTCGACCGCCGAGCGGATGAACCCATACACGTCGTTCTGGACCGGGGTGTCGAGCGAAGCCGGCGACGGGCCGAGGGAGTTCCACCTCGTCCTGCTGGACAACGGCCGGACGGACGTCTTGGCAGACGAGATCGGGCGCCAGACCCTCAACTGCATCCGGTGCTCTGCGTGCCTGAACGTATGCCCCGTCTACGAGCGGACCGGCGGCCACGCGTACAACTCCGTCTACCCTGGCCCCATCGGCGCCATCCTGACGCCCCAGCTCGTAGGTATTGGCAAGCCTGGCCCTGACTCGCTGCCCTACGCCTCATCCCTTTGCGGGGCGTGCTACCAGGTCTGCCCCGTCAAGATCAACATCCCCGAGGTCCTCGTCCACCTGCGCGGCAGGGTCGTCCGCCACAAGCAGGACGGGGGGACCCTGCGCCAGAGACTAGACCCCGAGAACGCCGCGATGCGGGCGATGGCCAGGACCTTCTCCGACCCGAAGCTCTACGAGGGTGCCCAGAGGCTCGCCAGGATAGGCCAGTGGCCCTTCGCCCGGGGCGGCAAGATAACCAGCCTCCCCGGCAGGCTCGCGGGCTGGACGGCCGTAAGGGACCTGAAGCCGGTCCCGAAGCAATCCTTCAGGGAGTGGTGGAAGGAGGAGCGGGGCTAGTGGCGGACGCCAAGGAGACGATCCTCTGGCGTGTCCGCCGGGCCACCCTGGACGTGCCCGAGGGGGAGCGGCCCGAGGACGTTCCCGTGGAGCGCGGGTACCGCAAGGTGGGCGAGGAGGCGCGGGACGAGATCGTGGCCCGCTTCGCCGAGCACGTCGCGGAGTACGAGGCGACCGTGCACCGGGCGGAGGAGGCAGACCTGCCAGCCCGCGTCGGGGAGATCCTCGAAAGACGCGGCCTCAAAACACTTGTCGTCCCGCCGCTGCTGCCGGAGGCGTGGATACCGGAAGGCGTGGAGGTCCTGCGGGACGCGGCCGGGACGCGCCTCACGAACGAAGAGCTCGACGGCGCGGACGGCGTGCTGACGGGCTGCGCGCTCGGGATCGCCCAGACAGGCACCATCGCGCTCGACGCCGGGCCGGGCCAGGGCCGGCGGGCGCTCACCCTCCTGCCCGACTACCACCTGTGCGTCGTGCGCGAGGAGCAGGTAGTGGACCTCGTTCCAGAAGCGTTCGCGAAGCTCGAAGAGACGGTGAAGGGCGAGGGGCGGGCCGTCACGTTCATCTCGGGCCCATCCGCGACCTCGGACATAGAGCTGAACAGGGTCGAGGGCGTGCACGGGCCGCGGGCGCTCGAGGTCCTGGTCGTTGGCTGAGAGGGGAACAACGTGAGCTTCTACGCCCTCAACCTGTTCGACCTCGCGGACAACGACTCGTACCTGCAGTATTCACGGCGCTCGCCCGCGGCGGTCGCCAAGCACGAAGGGCGGGTGGTCGCCCTGGGCCTCCTCGACGAGGCGCTCGAGAAGGAGCCCGAGGTGGAGCCGCGCACCGCCATGATCCTTGTCGAGTGGGCCTCCCGCGAATCCTTCCGGTCCTTCCTGGGGGACCCTGAGCTCGAAGACCTCCACCCCCTGCGCGAGGACGGGACGCGCAATTACCTCTGGTGGACGTACGAGGGCCTGGGCGACCTCAGGCCCCTGTTCGCGACGAGGGACCGTTAGGGGCGGCGGATGGAGGGGGCCTGGTTCTCCTTGGCCCGTTCCTTTTGCTGGCGCTCCGTCCGCCTTGCCTCTTCTATGCCCTGAGGGTGGGCCGTGAGGCCGCCGCCCCGGACGGTTGCGCCTATTACGAGCCCGGCGCTGACGAGGACGATGTTCTTGATTATGTACTGGCCTTCGAGGGTCGGGGCGTAGGGGAAGGCGGTGAAGACCTCGCCGGGGAAGAGGAAGAGCGGGGATGCCGCGCCGACCATCTGGAAGGCGAGCAGCAGCAGGGTCAGGCGCATGAACCGGCCTGAGATCAGGCCAAGCCCGATGGCGCATTCGAGCGTCGCGAGCAGCACGAGGCTCACGCCCCCTGGCATGATGCCGAAGGTAAGCACGTCTATGGTCTTTACGGCCAGGGTCTGGGCGGGGCTGAGGTCAGGGAAGAACTTGAGAG
>DATFPF010000162.1:0-42602 GCA_035264945.1 Rubrobacter sp. | reverse complement strand
CGTCCGGAGCACGCGCTCCTCAAGAAGCACTACGAGGATCTGGGCGTGCTCGAGGTCATCGACGCCAGGCAGCCGCTCGCCGGGGTGGCCGAAGAGGTGCTCGACGTGCTCGGCCACCCTGAGGGGACCGGGTACTACGCGGTTTAGGCGGGGTTTTCCGAGACGGAGGAGGCCGACATGCCAGTGGCGATCACCGAGAACACCAGCATAGACTACGACGTCCAGGGCGACGGGCCGCCGCTGGTCCTCGTCAACGGGCTCGGCTTCGGCCGGTGGGGCTGGTTCAAGCAGATACCGGCCTTCTCCAGGCACTTCCAGACCATCACCTTCGACGTGAGGGGGGAGAGGGACCTGGGCAACGGCGTGGCCGACCTTACGGATGAGGTAGTGGCGCTTCTCGACCACCTCGGGGTTGGCAAGACCCACGTGCTCGGGACCTCCTTGGGCGGCTTCGTAGCCCAGGAGCTCGCGCTCGCGCGGCCCGACCTCGTCGACCGGCTCGTGCTCGTGTGCACCAGCTACGGGAGGCGGGGCCCCGAGACGATGTCGCCCGGGGCCTTGGCCGACATGATGGGTCTCGGGACCTTCAGCGCAGAGGCCGCTGCCCGCAAGGCGCTGGAGGCGGCGACCGGAGAGGCCTACAGGGCGGAGAAGCCCGAGGAGTTCGAGGAGATCGTGCACTGGCGGCTCGCAGACTCGCCGTCCGCCGCCTCCTACTACGGGCAGGCGAGGGCGGGGGCCCGGTTCGACCTCTCCCGGGACGTCGGGCACATAACGTCGCCGACGCTCGTGATCCACGGTTCCCAAGACCGCTACGTGCCGCCCGCCAACGCCCGCGCCCTGGCGGACGCCATACCGGACGCGAAGCTGCGGGTCCTCGAGGACGCAGGTCACCTCGTGTTCATCGAGCGCTTCGCCGACGTGAACCGGGAGGTCGTGCGCTTCCTCAAGTCCACAGATCGGCGGCCTGCCAGCGAGACCGGCCGCCGTCCCACGAGAGAGGAGCCTCGGGAGCCCGTTCGGGAGCCCGCGGGTTGGCTCCGCAGCGCCGTAAGCGCCCTTCGTGCCTGGGCCGCGCGGGCTAAAGCCTGGATCCGGGTTTCCTGAGCCCCACGACTTATGGGGGACCAAAACGGGTAGACTGTGTCCCGCAACACAAGGAGAAGAGCGGTCTAAATGGAGGACGCAATGAGCGAGAAGCGCACGGGCGACAGCGGGACGGTGGGGGCCCCACTGATGCCCTTCGATCTTTGGACGCAGTGGATGCAGGCGAACATGGGCGCGATGTCGGCGGCGCCGGGCGCCACCGTGCCCTGGCTCGCCGCGCCCGGCGTCACCACCAAGGAGGACGGCGAGAACATCCCGAGCGGCGCGCTCCGCAACGACCCTCTGCTCTCCACGATGGAGAAGCTCTGGGATGCCAACCCCGTGCAGAACGTCCTGCCCATAAACTGGACCGAGATAGGCAAGTCGCTGCAGACCCTCTGGCAGCGCGAGATGTCCGACCCGGTAAAAGCCATGCAACGGGCCACCGACTTCAACACGAAGGTCTGGGGCGCGGCCTTCGAGAACTGGCAGGACGCGGCCAACCGCTTCTGGGGCATCGAGAGCAAGAAGGATGAGGAAGAAGAGGGCCGTCCCGACAAGCGCTTCGCCGCGCCGGACTGGAGCGAGAACCCGTTCTACGAGACGCTCAAGGAGTCGTACCTGCTCGCCTCGGAGTACCTCCTCAACGAGGCCGAGGAGACCGACGGGCAGGACACAGACGAGCAGCGGCGCCTCAGGTTCCACCTGCAGCAGTTCGTGGACGCCATGGCCCCCGTCAACTACCTGCTGACCAACCCCGAGGCACTCAAGCGGGCCTTCGAGACCGGCGGGGCGAGCCTCGCCGAGGGCGCAAGGAACCTCCTCACGGACCTCGAAGAGGGCCGGATGAACATGACAGACGCCACGGCCTTCCAGCCGGGGGAGAACCTCGCGATCACGCCGGGTAAGGTCGTCTACAGGAACGAGCTTATAGAGCTTATCCAGTACGAGCCGACGACCGAGAAGGTCCACGAGACCCCGATAGTCTTCTTCCCGCCCTGGATCAACAAGTACTACATCCTCGACCTCCAGCCGAAGAACAGCATGGTCAAGTACCTCGTGGACGAGGGGTATACCGTCTTCATGACCTCCTGGAAGAACCCCGACGCCTCGATGGAGAACATCGGGTTCGAGGACTACATGACCATGGGCCCCCTGGCCGCCGTCGAGGCCGTCAGGGACATCACCGGCTCGGAGAAGGTCAACCCTGTCGGCTACTGCGTCGGCGGGACGCTGCTCGCGGTAACGCTCGCGTGGCTGGCGGCAGGTGGGGATGAGAACCCGTTCAACGCCTGCACCTTCATGGTCTCCTTGCAGGACTTCTCCGACGTGGGGGAGACGGCGGTCTTTATCGACGAGCCGCAGATAGAGTTCATGGAGCGGCAGATGATGGAGCGCGGTTACCTCGACAACCGCAAGATGGCGAACATGTTCAACCTGCTCCGCTCAAACGACCTGATCTGGTCCAACGTCGTAAACAATTACCTGTTAGGCCAGAAGCCGCCGGCCTTCGACCTCCTGTACTGGAACTCCGACGGCACGCGCATGGCCCGCGACGCCCACTCCTTCTACCTGAGGAACACGTATTTGGAGAACAACCTCGTCAAGCCGGGCAAGGTCGAGGTGAAGGGCCGCAAGATCGACCTCGGCACCATAGAGGGCGAGGCCTACGCCGTCGGCGCCGAGAAGGACCACATAGTCCCGTGGTACTCGGCGTGGAAGATCGGCCAGATCACGAACGCCAAGACCCGCTTCGCCCTCGCCAACTCGGGCCACATAGCCGGCATGATCAACCCGCCAAGCAGGGGCAAGGGCCGCCACTGGGTGAACGAGTCAGGCGACGCGGGCTCCGCCTCGACGGCCGAGGAGTGGCGCGCGAACGCCACCGAGCACGAGGGCTCATGGTGGGTGGACTGGACGAACTGGCTCGAACCGTTCTCAGGCGACGAGGTCGACCCGCCGGGGATGGGCAGCGAGAAGTACCCGCCGATAGAGGACGCCCCCGGCACGTACGTCAAGGAGAAGTGAGGCCCCGGGTTTCGGGCTCTAGGCTTCGGGTTTTGGTGCCTTGCTGAGGTTTGAAGGCGCGGCCCGCGGGGGTTTCTCCCGCGGGCCGCTTCGGTTTTTAGGCGAGGCCCAGCTCCGCGTCCGTGGCGGTGTTCTCGTACTTGTTCTGGGGCGGCCAGGGGCGGGCGGACCAGGCCGGGTCGAAGGCGAAAGAGGAGCGGGCGCGGCCCGGGAGCAGGGCGCCGTTGCCGGCGCCCTGGCGTAGTCGTAGTAGAGCTTCACTATCTGCTCTTTCGTCACCTGCTGGGCCGCGGGGTGGGCTAGGCAGGCGTCGCGCCATTCGCGCACGCGGGCGTAGCGGTCTCCCCGGGGGAGGTTGAAGTCCTCGTAGTACTCCAAGAACCAGAAGCGCATGAAGAACGGCGTGAAGACCGTCTCCGCGAGGCCGAAGTCATCGAAGAGGAACGTGCCGGAGGGGCTGTGCTGCGCCAGGAAGTCGTTCAGCCTGGCGTAGCGGTCGAGCATCCCTGGCGGAACCCGTCGCGTTTGGCTGGGTCGGCGTTCATGACGTAGCGGTAGCCCCACATGCCGAAGTCGCCCTCCTGCGCTATCAGCATGTTCTCGACGGCGCGCCTGTAAGGGTCTCGTTGGGCGACGGGGGGATCGGGGAAGACGTCCTCGAGGTAGCGCTGGATCACCATGCTCTCCTTGATGATCCAGCCTTCGGTGGTCTCTAAAACGGGCAGGGCTGTCGTGCCCCGCGTCTTCTCCAGCAGCCGATCTGGGCGTGGGCGCGTGATGTCCACTACGTGGAAGGCGACGCGGTCGGCCAGGCCCTTCAGGGAAAGCAGGATCTCCAGCCGCTGGGAGAAGGGGCAAACGGGGATGCGGTTCATCGGCCGCTTGACCTCTTCGCAGACGACGTGGTGGACGACCGACAGAATGGGCGAGGCGGGACGCGGCGAAGGGCCTCTGAACCGGGCTTCACTGTTCGGCTAGAGCCAGCCCTTCGACTCCGCGAGGCGCGCGGCCTCGATGCGGTTACGCGCCGCGAGCTTCTTGATGGCCGTGGAGAGGTAGTTTCGCACCGTGCCTTCGGAGAGGTGCAGCTCGCCGGCGACGTCTTCCACCGTGGCGCCGTCCGCTGAGGCGGCGAGCACCTCGCGTTCCCTCATCGTGAGCGGGTTGTCGCCGGCGCTAAGGGCGGTCGTGGCGAGGACCGGGTCCACCACCCTCTCGCCCTTCATCGTTCTCCGGATGGCGGAGGCAAGGTCGGAGGCGGGGGCGTCCTTGAGCAGGAAGCCAGCCGCGCCGCTCTCCATCGCCCGCCTCAGGTAGCCGGCGCGGCCGAAGGTTGTAAGGATGATCACGCGGCACGAGGGCAGCTTCTCGCGCAGGACCGCCGCCGCCCCGAGCCCGTCGCCGCCGGGCATCTCGATGTCCAGGAGGGCCACGTCCGGCCCGGACTCCAGGGCCGCCCGCACAGCCTCGTCCCCGCGCGACGCCTCGGCCACGATCTCTATGTCTCCCTCTAGCGCGAGCAGGGCGGCGAGCGCGCCCCTCACCATCGCCTGGTCTTCGGCAAGGAGCACGCGGACGGTCATCGCCGCCCGTCTCCCCCGACCGGCAGGCCCACGCGCAGGCGGAAACCGCCGCCGGGCAGCGGGCCCGCCTCGAACTCGCCGCCGGGGAACCCGGCGACGCGCTCGGCGAGCCCCGAGAGGCCGCTGCCGGGCGCCTCCTCCGCCGCTTCGAAGGTGCCCCGCCCGTCGTCGGTTATCTCGGCGTGGACCTTGCCTTCGTCGCGGGTAACGACGATCCTGCACGAGTCGGCGCGGCTGTGGCGCATCACGTTCGTCGTGCCCTCGCGCACGGCCCAGGCGAGGGCCGCGTCGGTCGCGGCCGGCAGGGTTCCGGCCCAGTTCTCCGTAAGGCAGGCGATGCCTGCGGCCTCGAGCATCTCGTGGGCGCCCGCCAGCTCGTCTTCGAGCGTGGGCCGCCGGTAGCCGGCCACGGCCTCGCGCACCTCGCGCAGGGCCTGGCGGGCGACCCCCTCGACCTCCCGGACCTCCTTCGCGGCCTTCTCCGGGTCGGAGGGAAGAAGCCTGCCGGCAAGCTCGCTCTTGAGCGTGATGAGGGAGAGGCTGTGCCCGAGAAGGTCGTGCAGGTCCCTGGCGAAGCGCAGCCGCTCCTCGCTGACGGCCAGGCGGGCGAGCTCCTCCCTGGCCTCCCGCAGCTCCGCGACGGTGGCGACCTGGCGGACGAAGGCGGTAGCCCAGAGGCCGAGCACCGCCGTCGGAAGCACGAGCCAAGCCATGCCGGAGAGGACCCCGAGCGTCAGCGTCAAGGCCGCGAGGCCCGCTATCGTCGCGTAGGCGCCCCTTGTCGGGAGCAGCATCCCTGCGGCGATGTTGGCGTGGAAGAAGAGCACGCGCCACTCGTTGCCCAGGGTCAGGTTGAGCGCGACGGCCAGCGCCGCGAGGAACGCGATAGCCGCCCAGCGCTTGCGGACCTCGAAGGGCCTACTTGTTGTGGCCGCGGAGGGCGGCTCGTGCGCCCAGATCAGCCACAAGAACACGCCCGCGAAGAGCCCCGCCCCGCCCAGGGCGAGGACGATCCTCGCGGGCGTGGGCTCCGACGTGAGGACGGCCCGGACCGGGTACACGAGGAAGACGAGCCCGAGCAGCGGGCCGAAGAGCCGCACCCCCCGCGGGAGACGGAAGCCGTGGCGTCCGTCCGCAACGTTCTCGCCCGGGACCGCGGCCCCTCCCTCTGCACGCTCGTTCACGAGTTCTCGAACCACCGAAGAGGCGCCTGTTTTATCCTTGCCGCTGAATACCCCTGCCACGATTCTATTACCATCGCAGGCGCCGCGCGGAGGGCCTTCCCGCTCACGGCGCGCCGTCCTCGATCTCACGCCGGTCCGAATCCCACAGGGAGTACGCGAGGCTCCCGTCCTGGGCGGTCACCCGCAGGTGACCTCTATTGGCCAGCTCGGAGAGCCTCTCGTCCGCCTCCGCGACGCTGAGGGAGGTCTCCAGCGCGGCCCGGGCTGCCGTGATCCGGCCGCGCCGCTCCAACGCCTCGAGCAGCTCCCTCTCGCGGTGATCCCCGTCGGACCTACCGCCTGCTGGCAGCGGCCGGGATCTGGCGAAGCCAAACCCCATCGCCCGAACCGCGAGGAAGGGGAGCACCCAGAAAAGCGGGAAGAAGGGAACGAAGTGGAACGGCGTAAGGGCCACCAGCGCGAATAACAACCCCAGGACCAATCCTACCGCCATGAACGCGAAGCGGGGGCGGAAGGGACCGCCTATACGCCCGAAAGACCCCATACCGTACATTCTCACTCCCCCTGACCCGCCGTTTCGCGTCGCGGGGTGCGGTTCGTGCCCGGCAGCGCGGCCCTGCCGGCAGGCGTCAGCAGGAACACGAGGACAGCCGCGAGCGCGACGAGCATGACACGGTGGTAGACGGTGTTCAATTCGGTGCTGGGGCCGGCGCCGACCGCGAGCGCGGCCACGCCGAGCAGGACGCCCCCGAGCGCGAAGGCGTGGGCCGCGATGGCCGCGGGACGCGCCCAACCCCTACGGGCGAGGGCGGCGAAGGCGGCCACAGAAAGCGCAAGCCCGCAGAGGCCCTCGACGACCGTAGCGGGGATTATCCGGGGTTCGGCGAGCACCGCGAACCCAAGCGGAACCCGAACGCCCAGATGCAGCAACGCCCCGAAGAGAAAGGTTGCGGCGAGTATGACGGAGAGGGCACCGAGCGCCGTCGCCGCACCACTTCCTCGCCGGATGGTCTGTTCGATCATGGCTGCTCCTCTCCTGTTCGTGCGGCGCTAGAGGTCCGCGACCGCCGGGATCACCTCGCCACCGATGACTTCGAGCGGCGAGATCCGGTCTACGCCGGGCACGACGCCTATCACGGTCTCGATGCCCATCCCTGCGAGCCGGCCCAGTTGTTCGACGAGCTCGTCTGCCTTCGGGCCGCCCTCGCCCACGTCGAAGCCGAACATGCATGTCTTCTCGATCTGGTCGTAGTCCCTGCCTGCGGCCTCGCAGTGGCGCCGCAACACCCTAAGCTTTTCGGGGATATCGGGTCCAGGGCGCAGGTTGCAGGCGTCTGCGTAGCGGGCCACCAGCGGCAGGGTCCTCTTCTCGCCGCCCCCCGCCACGAGGATGGGGGGATGCGGACGGCTGAGGCTCTGCGGTACGTTGAGGGGCCGCTCCAGCCGGTAGTGCTCGCCCTCGAATGGACGCTCGTCGCCCTTGTCGCCGTCCCACATCCGCAGGGCTATCTGGAGGGTCTCTTCGAGCATCACGTAGCGCTCTCTTTGCGGGGGGAAGGGGACGCCGAGCCCCAGCGCCTCCTCCTCGTAGTGGCCCGAGCCGATGCCGAGCCAGGCCCGCCCGCCGGAGAGCACGTCCAGGGTGGTGACGGCCTTTACGAGGACGGCCGGGTACCTGAAGTGCACGCCGCTTACCAAGGCCATCAACGAGATGCGGCTGGTGCTCGCGGCCAGGAACCCTAGCATCGTGTAGCACTCGGGCTCGCCGCCCTCGGGTCCGCCCATGATCGGGTGCAGCCAGAGGTGGTCAGCGACGCCGAGGCGGTCGAACCCGGCCTCCTCCGCTGCCCCGGCGATGCTAGCGAGCGTCCCCCCGAAGCGCTTCGGACCGCCCTCCCAGTCGAAGCTGTTGAGTTGCAGCCCTATCTTCATGGATCCGTCCTTTCCCGCGCCGGACGGGCGCCACGGGCACCCATCGCTACCTTTCGAGCCACTCGGTGACCATGCGGTCGCCGGCGTGGATGTCCACGTGCCGGGCCCGCCCGGTCCCGGCGTTGACGTAGCCGTGGGGCGTACCTGCGGGCACGACCAGGATCTGGCCCGCTTCCGCCTCGAGCGTGGCGTCGCCCACGGTGAGGACGACCTTGCCCTGCTGAACGACGAAGACCTCCGCGTAGGGATGGGTGTGGAGCCCCGGCCCGCCCCCGGGTGGCGCGTCCACGAGGAAGAACGAGACTTCCGGGCCGCCGTGCAGGTACCCCTCGAACCTGCGGGCGGTCCCGCTGCGCGGAAGGTCGTCCTTCTCGATGATGCCGGGTCCTGGGTTATCCTGCGCCGCCGTCATGACTGACTTCCTGGCGGGCCGGCGATGGGGCTCAGGTGCAGGCCGAGCAGAATCCAGCCCTCCCCGTCCTCGACGAAGACAAGCGTCGCGCGGAACTGGTCCCGGATCTCGTGGCGCACTTCCCCGTCTTCGTACCTGCCCTCGGCCGTCTGGCGGCCCGTCATCACGGCCGTGACCCCGTGGAGCCGCACCCGCACCTCGTCCCAGTCGAACGATTCGTACGCCAGGTTTCCGGAGTCGTGCCGCGAGAGCCACTGCTCTTTCGTGAGCATGAAGCCGCGCGGTCCTACGGCGACGAAGTCGTCAGCGAGGACGCGGGCGAGGAACCCGGTGTCGCCGTGCCCCTCGGCGGCGGCCCAATCCTGGCCAAGCTTCTCGAGATGTTCGCTTCGGTCGTCCATAGCATCTCCTCCTACGCTTGCTACATGGGAGTGTATGGACGCGCCGGGATGCCCGGTAGTGAGGATCGTCTTCGGTTCCGCGTGACGGATGTCATAAGAACGGCCTCTGGGAGGGCCCCGAAAGCGCAGAGGGGGCGGCCGTCTGGGCCGCCCCCTCTTCTACTTCGCTATTAGGTAGTAGTCTTACGCGCCGGAGCGCTCTCCGAGCCAGGAGCTCACCTTCGGCCAGAGGCCCCTCTTGGCGCCGCGGCCGGTCATGAGGCCGACGTGGCCAGCCTCGATCGGATAGAACTCCTTGTCCTCGCTGCCGACGAGGCCCATGGTGGCCTCGGCCTGCGGGAGGGCGCAGATGTGGTCCTTGGTGCCCGCGATGTTGAGGAGCGGGACCTTGATGTTTGAGAGGTCCACCCGGCGACCGCGCAGCACGATCTCGCCCTTGGAGAGCTTGTTCTGCTGGTAGAACTCGCTTATCCACTGCCTGAACGTGGCGCCCGGGAACGGCGGGCCGTCGTTGACCCACTTGTTCATGGCGAGCCAGGTCTCCATAGGCTTGTCCTCGAAGAGGCGCTCCCACATGTTGACGTAGGTGCCTACGTAGTTCGTGACGGGCTTGAGCATCCGGTTGCCCGTGTCGATCATCTCCCCGGGGATGTTCCCGAAGGCGTCGGCGAGCAGGCCCGGGTTCATGTACTTGTCGCTCGTGAAGAGGCTGTAGAGCCCCATCTCGCCCTCGGGGAAGTCTATGGGGGCGGTGAGGAGCACGAGGTTCTTGAGGTGCTCGGGGAAGAGCGAGGCGTACATGGTGCTCATCGTGCCGCCCATGCAGTAGCCGAGCAGCGTGAACTCGTCCGAACCGGAGTGCTTGAGCACCTTCTTTACGGCCCTCGGCAGGTAGTCCATCACGTAGTTCTCGAAGTCGAGGTCCTTGTCCTCGTCGCCAGGGATGCCCCAGTCGAGCATGTAGACGTCGAAGCCCTCGTTCACGAGGAACTCGATAAAGCTGTTGCCCGGCATCAGGTCGAGGATGTAGGGCCTGTTGATGAGGGCGTAGACCATAAGGATCGGGACAGGGTGCTTCTTCTCGGCGGCCGGGGCGTAGTGGTAGAGCCTGGCCTTGTTCTTCGTCCAGACGGTCTCCTTGGGCGTCTGGCCGGTGTCGGCCTGGGCGCCCTCGACCACGATCCTCATCCCGCGGCTGTACTTGTCGAAAAAGTTCTCGACGTCCGCCGGGACTGCCGCGTCGCCCGACGTCGGCTGCGCGCCGTAGTTGGCGGTCTCCGTCATCTAGCTGTCTCCCTTCCTGCGCACGTCTTCGACCGTGATCTTGCCGTCGGCCCCCGTGCCCTCGACCTCGGCGAGGTCGACGCCGAGCTCCCGCGCCTTGCGCCTTGCCGCGTCGGTGGCCTCGACCTCGACGGCGGACCCGTTGGCCCTCGCCGGGGCGCTCGCTGGAGCCTGCGCCGCATCGCTCGCCGAAGCGTTGGCGGATCCGTTGCCGTTCTGGGGCTGGCCCTCGAGCACGGCGAGCAGGCGGTCGAGCTTGCCCTCGACCCCGTCGAGCCGCCCGTCGAGCGTCCGCACGGATTCTGCGGTGGCAGCCTGCGACCCGGACCGCGCGGCCCGCTCCAGGGCGCGCTCGATGCCGCCGATGCGCTCCTCGAGCGCCTCGATGGAGTCTGCGGTGGCGGGCTTGGCGGGGGTGTACTCGAAGTCCTCGAGCACCTCCTCGATGCGGTCTATCTTGTCCTCAAGGTTGATGACGAGGCCAGCGACCCGCGAGATGTCCGACCGGACGGGGAGCTGCAGGCTCTTGAGGTACTCCTCAGAGTTGCGCTTGAAGACCTTATAGAAGCCCGCGTAGCTCTGGAGGAACTGGCTTGAGGGCTCCAGGAACTCCTCGCGCTCGATGACGTCCCCGACGAAGTCCGAGAAGGGGCCGCTGGTGGCGTTGTACCAGCGGGTCGCGAACTGCAAGGGGTCGGAGGGAAGGTTCCCGCCGGCGAGCAGGTTATCCCGCGCCTCCTCCAGCATCTGCGTCCAGCGGGGTAGGAGGTCCACGGCGTTCTGGCCGAGCTCGGCGCCCTTCTTCCAGGTCGCCGCCGACGCCTCGGACCACCGCTGCCACATGTCCTGCACGGCCGGCGCGCCCTCGATGGCCCCAGGGGCGGCCCCGATCATGCGCTCCCGCATCCCACGCGCGCCCTCGAACCACTGCCGGTAGAACCCGGCCGGGTCCGCGTAGCCGCCGGGGACACCCCGCGCCGCCTCGGACCAGAGCCTAGTGCTCATCTCGTACCACTGCCGCCACAGATCCGTGGGATCCATGACGGACCGGGCCCCTCGTTCCTCGGTCAACCGAAAAACCTCCCTAACATACGTTACTTAGTCTGCGTTCGGCGGAATTATACTATTAAAAGAAACTTATATGTTAACGGCACATACCGGGGCTCGCGGCGGGTTGCCGCTGGCCCGGGCCGGACGTATATTGCCCTGGCACTATCAGGGAAGGGTGCCGAGGGAAGGGGACCGCATGGAAGCCAACGGCAACGAGACCGTCTTTACCATGGAGGCGACGCCCATAAAGTACGGGCAGGGCGCGGCCGAGGAGGTGGGCTGGGAGGTCAAGCGGCTCCGGATGAGCCGGGTCATGCTCGTCTCGGACCCCGGGGTCATACGGGCCGGCATAACGGGCCGCATCGTCGAGCTGATAGAGGCCGAAGGGGTCGAGGTAGAGGTCTGGGACCGCTCGCGCGTCGAGCCGACGGCTGACTCGCTGCAGGCCGCGGCGGACTTCGCCAGGGACGGCGACTTCGACGGGTTCGTGGCCGTGGGGGGCGGGACTAGCATAGACACGGCGAAGGTCTCCGACCTCATCGCGACGCACGGCGGTGAGATCATGGACTACGTGAACGCCCCCGTCGGCGACGGCAAGAAGCCGCCGTCCCCCCTGAAACCCCTCCTGGCCGTGCCGACGACGGCCGGCACAGGGGCCGAGGCGACGACGGTGGCGATCCTGGACATTCCGGAGCAGCGGGTGAAGACCGGCATATCCCACCAGTACCTCCGTCCGGACCGGGGCCTCGTCGACCCGCTGCTTACCAGGACCATGCCCCCGGAGGTTACGTCCTCCTGCGGCCTGGACGTGGTCTGCCACGCCGCCGAGTCGTTCCTCACCAAACCCTACGACGCGCGTCCCAAGCCCGACAACCCCGACGACCGCCCGCCCTACCAGGGCGCCAACCCCATCGCGGATATGTGGAGCGGCAAGGCCCTGGAGTTCGGCGGCAAGTACCTCCGCCGGGCGGTGAAGGACGGAGAGGACATCGAGGCCAGGGGCGCGATGATGCTTGGGGCGTCCCTCGCCGGCGTCGGCTTCGGCTCGGCTGGCGTCCACATCCCTCACGCCTGCGCCTACCCCATAGCCGGCCTCAAGCACGAGTGGCAGCCGCCAGGCTACCCGAGCGACCACCCCTTCGTCCCGCACGGCTGGTCCGTCATAGTCACGGCGCCGGCGGCCTTCCGCTTCACCTACGACGCCATGCCCGACCGCCACAGGGAGGTCGCGGAGCTGCTGGCCGGGGAGCCCATCCCGGACGCCGACGAGAACACGCTGCCCGAGATCCTCATAAGCCTCATGAAGGACATCGGCTCCCCGAGCGGCGTCCGCGAGCTCGGCTACACCGAGGACGACATAGACGACCTCGTCGAGGGCGCCATGAAACAGGAGCGCCTGCTCGTGGGCTCCCCGAAAGAGGTGAAGGAGGAGGACCTGGCAAGCATCCTGCGCGAGTCGATGGCGAATTGGTGAGAGAGGTTACAGGCATCAGGTTACAGGCATCAGGGAAGAGGGCGATGCGAAACCGACATCGGTCCACGCAACCGGAGCTCTGCCGAAGAGTCGCTTAGAACCGACAGCGTTATTTTGGAACACCTGAAACCTGATGCCTGTAACCACAACGAAGGGAGAACAAATGGACGATCTGCGCCTCTACTTTTTCGAGTGCGGCAGCCTGAAGACCCAGGTCCAGTTCATCAAGATGAACCAGGGGCTCGGGGACCCGTACGAGATTCCTGTGCCTTTCTTCCTGATCACGCACCCGCGCGGCAACGTCCTCTACGACGGCGGCAACGCCCTCGAGGTTGCCCAGGACGCCCGCGGCCACTGGGATGCGGTGGTGGACGCCTACGACCCGGTGATGACGGAGGACGACTTCGTGGTCAACCAGCTGCAGCGCATGGACGTGGACCCGGCCTCGGTGCGGTACGTGATCCAATCTCACCTGCACCTTGACCACTCCGGGGCCATAGGACACTTCCCGAACGCCGAGTACGTCGTGCAGCGGCGGGAGCTTGAGTACGCGTACACGCCCGACTGGTTCCAGAAGCCCGCCTACATCCGCAAGGACTTCGACCGGGACGTGAGGTGGCTCTACCTCGACGGGGAGCACGACGACGGCTACGACCTCTTCGGGGACGGGGCTATCAAGATGCTCTTCACGCCGGGGCACGCGCCCGGACACCAGTCCGTTTTGGTGGACCTGCCTGGCGAGGGGCCGATGATGCTCACGGCCGACGCGTGCTACACGATGGACCACTACAACGAGGCGGCGCTGCCCGGCCTGATCCACTCCGCCGCCGACGTCGCCAGCTCCACCCGCAAGGTCCGGCGCATCGTCGAGGGCCACGGCGCGACACTCGTTACGGGACACGACCCCGAGGAGTGGCCCAAGTTCAAGAAGGCCCCCGACTTCTACGCCTGATGCACACCGAGGCCGGGCGCGGGGAGTGGCCGCGGACCGCCGCTATCCTTGGCGCCGGCACTATGGGCCTCGGCGTCGCAGAGTGCTTCGCCGCGGCCGGCATGGAGGTGCGCCTCGCGGACGCGTCGCCCGGGCTCGCCCGCGAGGCCAAGGAGAAGCTGGTCGCCCGGGCGCGGGGCCACGCGGAGGCCGGGCTGCTGCCCGAGGAGGCGGTGGGGCGCGCGGAGGGGGTCGAGGCCGCCGGGGGGACGGCGGAGGCGGTCGCCGGCGTCGACCTCGTCTTCGAGGCCGTGCCGGAGAGCGTCGGGATCAAGGAGGAGGTCCTTGGTGCTTGCTCGGCCGGGGCGTCTCCCGAGGCGGTGATCGTCTCGAATACCTCCTCGCTGCCGATGGACGACCTGGCACGGTTCGTGGAGGGGCGGGGGCGGTTCTGCGGGATGCATTGGTTCAACCCGCCGGAGTGGACGCCCGGGGTCGAGGTGATACCGGCCGCGACCACGGGTGCGGAGACGGTCGGGCGCCTCGTGGGTTTTCTGCGGTCCATCGGCAAGCGGCCCGCGGTCGTGGGTAGCGGACCAGGCTTCGTCGCCAACCGCATCCAGAACGCCCTCTTTCTGGAGGCGGTGCGGTGCGTGGAGGAAGGGTTGGCCTCGCCCGAGGAGGTGGACGAGGTAGTTCGTAGTTGCTTCGGCTTCAGGCTGCCGTTCTTCGGGCCGTTTCAGATCGCGGACATGGCTGGCCTTGACGTCTACGCGAGCGTCCTCGGGGTGCTGGAGGACGGGCTCGGCGAGAGATTTCGGCCGCCGCGGATGCTGCTCGACCTTCTCGAGGAGGGGCGTACCGGCACCAAGTCGGGCGCGGGCTTCCTTGACTACGCCGACGAGGAGCGGGAGAGGCTCCTCCTGGAGCGGGACCGCCGGTACGCGGCGCTGCTCGAGCTGCTCTACCGGCTGCCGCCCGTGGAGGCGGGAGAAGGATGATAGACGCGGACGTCCTGGTCGTCGGCGCGGGGGCCATCGGCGGCGTTACGGCGGCGAAGATGGCCGGCGGGGTGCGGCGGGTCGCGGTGCTCGACGCCAACGCCGAGCACGTCGCCAGGATGCGGGATCCCGGCCTCGACGTCGAGGTGCTCGGCGAGGGGCGCCGGGTCGAGCTCGAAGCCCACGCCGACCCCGAAGGGCTCGAAGGCCCCTTCGACTTCGCCCTCGTGACGCTCAAGGCGCCGCACCTCGAGGAGGCGCTGCTTCCCATCGTGGAGCGTGGGCTCGTCCGGACTTACGTCTCGCTTTGCAACGGGCTCGTGCAGGAGCGGATCGCCGGCGTCGTCGGGGATGGGGGCCTGATCTGGGGCACCGTCGAGTGGGGCGCCACGAACTTGGGCCCGGGGCGGCTGGCCCAGACCACCCGGGCCCCGTTCGTGGTGGGCGAACCCGACGGCGAGACCCGGGACCGCACCCGCCTGCTGGCCGAGTTGCTCGGCGTCGTGGAGGAAGTGCGCCTTACGGAGAACATCACGGGCCAGGTCTGGTCCAAGCTGCTCGTGAACAGCGCCTTCTCCGGCCTCGGCGCCGTCTCCGGCCTGCTTTACCGCGAGGTGATGGAAGACCCCGACGGGCGCGAGGTGGCCCTCGCCCTCTGGCGCGAGGGCTACGACGTCGGGATGGCCCAGGGTCTCACGCTCGAAAAGGTCCTCGGCGTCGAGGCCGAGTCCCTCGTCCTGCGCGGCCCAGGGGACCGGGGGCGCGTGGATGAGGCCGTCGAGGTCGCGATGGGTTACGCCGGCGCCACAAAAGCCTCCATGCTCCAGGACCTCGAACGCGGCCTGAAGACCGAGGTGGACGTCATAAACGGGGCCGTCGTCGACCGGGGCCGCGAGCACGGCGTAGAGACCCCGGTCAACGCCCGCGTCGTCGAGCTCATGCACGCGATGGAGCGGGGCGAGCGGCGGCCGGGACGGGACGTGTTCGGGGACCTGAAGACCCTCGTCAAAGCCTAGGTCGCGGGACGCCACACCACGGGCCAGGGGGCGGTCCCGGCACGGAACGGTCCTGGCACGGAAGAACCTGCGGGTAAAATGTTCTTCCATGGCGTACGCGACCCCGACGCGTCCCGAGGCAAGGCCGCGTCCGGCCGTGGGCCCGGCGTTGCTCGCGTTGGGCGCGATCTTGCTTCTCGCCGCCGGATGCGGCCTCCGGGCGGGACCCGCCCGGACCGCCGATCGCCCGAACGTGGTCCTGATCGTTACCGACGACCTCGACGTCGGCCTCTTGGAGCGATACGGGGAGCGCTACCCCAACATCGGGAGGCTGGCCGCCGAGGGCACGACCTTCGAGAACTCGTTCGTGACCGACCCCCTGTGCTGCCCCTCCCGGGCGACCACCCTGCGCGGCCAGTACGCCCACAACCACCACATAATCGGCAACTGGCCTCCGCTGGGCGGCGCGGGGAAGTTCAGGGATCTGGGCCGCGAGGAATCCACGGTCGCCACGTGGCTGCGGGGGGAGGGCTACAGGACGACGCTCGTCGGCAAGTACATGAACGACTACCACGGGGGCCGCGTGCCGGCGGGCTGGGACGAGTGGTACGGCATCTCGGGCGGCCACCTGGGCCACGACCTCAACGAGAACGGCAGCGTCCGCCACTACGACGAGGACCGTTTCCACCTCGACGACGTGCTAGCCGACAAGGCCGCGGGCTCCGTTCGGCGCTCGCCCGAGCACGGGGCTCCCTTCTTCATGTGGGTGGGCACCCAGGCTCCCCACGCCCCGGCCACCCCCGCGCCCCGCCATGAGGGGACCTTCCCAGACGCCGGGCTGCCGCGGTCGCCCTCGTTCGACGAGGGGGACGTCTCGGACAAGCCGGACTGGGTGCGCGACAACCCCCCTCTGGGGCAGGGGCAGGTATCGTCCATGCAAGACCTCTACCGCAACCGTCTGCGGTCGATGCTGGCCGTGGACGAGATGGTAGGGCGCCTGATGGACGCCCTGGAGGAGACGGGCGAGCTGGACAACACCTACGTCTTCTTTACCTCAGACAACGGCTGGCACGCGGGGGAGCACCGGCTGACCACAGGCAAGTGGACGGCCTACGAGGAGGACATCAGGGTGCCCCTCATGGTCCGCGGACCCGGGGTTCCGGCTGGCCGGACGCTGCCGCACCTCGTGCTGAACAACGACCTCGCGCCCACCTTCGCCGACCTCGCGAACGTGGACCCGCCCGGCTTCGTCGACGGGCGCTCCCTGGGGCCGCTCCTGACGGACGACCCTCCGCCCACGGACGACTGGCGCGACGCCTTTCTCGTGGAGGCCGCAACCGAGATGGGTCCCACGGCGGCGGTCCCGCCGCTCAGCGGCGACCCGCCCCCCGAGTCCCGGCACGTCCCGCGCGAGCACTGGGGCAGGCCAGGCCTAGAGGCCGTGAGGACCGGGTCCAGCCTCTACGTCGAGTACGGGGACGGCGAGCGGGAGCTCTACGACCTGAGAGGGGACCCCAACGAGCTGGACAATCGCTACGAGACGGCCGACCCCACGCTCCTGCGACGCCTGCGGGGACGGCTCGCGGCGCTGCGGGGGTGCTCGGGGTCGGGCTGCAGGGCGGCCGAGGACGGTAAAGGCTAAGGCCCCGAGTTCGAGGTCGCAGGGCCGGAGCGGCTTCCGGGTGGGGGAGCACGTCGCCCCTAGCCGGCGACGGTCACCCCTAGGATCCCGTCCGGGAACCTTGAGCGCAGCCACCCCTGGTACCCGCGGCCCTGCGCCTCCACGCAGCGCCCCAGGCCCGCCACCGTGTCGCCGTTCATAAGGGTGGGGGCGGCACCGGCAGGCCTGCCGGTGGTCTTCAGCAGCACGACGCCCCCTGCGCCCCGGCTCCCCCCGGAGCGGACGATCTCGAACGCTCCGCTCCGCTGGAGGACCGTGGGCAGGCCGAGGATGCCGGGGAACTTGGGGCTGCTGGTGATCATCACGTAGTCGGCGCCCGTACGTCGCATCTGGGCCATCAGGTTTGGCATGGACAGGGAGATGACCTCGCACCCCTCCTTCCTCTGGACCCAGACCGCGTCGGGCGGGATCCCGGAGATGGCGCCCTCCTCGGGGTCGCACGCCGTCTGGATGTTCGGCTTCGACACGCACGGCTCCTGGTCTAGCTTCAGGAACTCCCACTCGTGCCGCCCGCCGTCCAGGTAGGCCAGGTAGTTGCCCTGCGCCGTGTTGACGAGGACGCGCTCCCCCTCTTGCACGTTCTCTCTCATCCAGCCGACCATCCCGGACGCCTGCGGCGCGACCTCGTGTTGCTCGGACAGCGCGCCCGCCGGGTCTTCGGGGAGCATCGCCTGCACCGTTCGCACGGAGGCCGCCAGCACGAGGATCACCAGCGTAACGGCGATCGCGGCGCCCGCCAGCCTGGCGGGGAGGCCGCGCCCACGCCATGCCGCCCCGGCCGCGTCGACCACGAGGGCTGCCAGGACGCAGAAGATGAGCGCCTGGGCCACGAGGAACTGGCGCGGGTCCCATCCCATCACCACTATGAAGAGGCACACCGGCACCTGGAAGAGCAGCACGAGCCCAAGGAGCGTCCACGCCCCGCCCCGCCGGAAGGACATCCAGACCGCGTACCCTGCGGTCACCACCAGCACGGGCACGACGGCGGCGGCCGGCGCGAGGATGCCGGCCAGGTAGGCTCCCACGGTCTCGGGGGAGGCCTCGGCCAGGGCCGCTCCCGTGGTGGCGAGCATGAGGACGGAGAGCGAGACGGCCCAGGCGACCACCACGAATCTCCCGGCCCACCGGCGCCGGCGCTCCCCTGCCAGGAAGAGATCCGCCGCCCCCGAGGCGTACGCCGCGACGGCGAGGCCCAGCAGGATCGCGGCCGCCACCAGGACGGGCAACCCCAGCGAGGACGGCAGCCGGTCCAGCAGGTACACCTCCCCGGTGGCCGACCACCTCCAGGCCCACCACGGCAGGCACACAAGGACCACGCCCAGGTAGTGCCAGATGGCCGCGCGCGGGGACCAGTCGAGCAGCAGAACGGCGAGCAGGGCGATGGGGAGGTTGGCGACCGCCGTCTCCTTGGTAAGCACGGAGGCCCCGAGAAGGAGCCCGGAGAGGAGGGCGAGCGCGGGGGAGGTGCCGCCCCCCCCTACGGCGGCAAGCAGCGCGAGGAGCGAAAGCAAGGTAAACGTAAGCAGCAGGGCGTCGATGTTGAGCACGAACGTGGACCGGACGTTGGAACCGAAGAGGGTGAGCATCGCGGCGGCGAGCAGGCCCGCGGGCGGGCCCAAGGGTGGGCCCGAGAGGCGCCTCGCAAGGAAGTAGGCAAGAATCGGGTTCAGGAGCGCCGTAAGGCGCATGGCCCACACCAGGCTCTCCGTGTCGCGCCCGAGGACGAGGATGAGGGCGCCGATCAGGGCGGGGAATACGGGGCCGTGGCCGCCGTTGTAGTTCGAGACCCCGGCGAGGCTGTCGAGGCCGCCGCCGGAGACGATCTCGGAGCCGGCGAAGAGGTAGCGGGGGGCGTCCTTGCCAAGGACCGTCCACGGTTGGTCCGCGAACCACAACAGCGTCGGCAACGAGAGAACCGCGACGAGCGGGACGACCGCCAAGTCCATCCAACCGATAGAGGACGACCCGGTCTCGGGTGGCCTGGACCCTGAAGCCCCTCTCCTCCCAGAACGCAGGCCGGTCAACTTCCCGTCCCAGAGACCGAAAGCCCGGCTACGCTCGCCGTGCCGCCGTGCCCTCGTTCGGGGCGTTCTGCGGCCGTCCGGGGCCACCCCCGGCCTGGCTGCGGGGCGTGGAGGTTCTCATAGGGGTCGACCGCCGACCTCAGAAGGCGACGGCGGCGCGGCCCTTGAGGCCGAAGGCTTCGCGGGCCTCGTCGGGGCTGGCGGGCTCGCGGTCGAACATGGCGGCGAGGGCGACGGCCTTCTCGACGAGCTCTGCGTTGGTCTCGGCCCTTTTGGCGCGGCTGACGCGCAGGTTGTCCTCGAGGCCGACGCGGACGTGGCCGCCGAGCATGAGGCACATGGCGGCCAGATGGTACTCGGCCGGGTAGCCTACGCCTGCCGCGGACCAGGTCAGGTCGTCGCCGAAAAGGTCCGTCGCCGTGCGGCGCATGTGCATGAACTGGTCTATGGTGGCCGCGTTCGCGCCCATCACGCCTAGCACGAACTGGACGTGCACCGGCGTGTCGAGAAGGCCCCTGTCCACGAGGTACTTTATGTTGTAGAGGTGGCCGACATCGTACGCCTCGAGCTCGGGCTTGGCGCCAGACTCGCGGAACATGGCGCAGACCTTCTCCATGTCGGCGAAGGTATTGCGGAAGATGTAGTCGCGGGTGCCCTCAAGGTAGTCAACCTCCCACTCCTCGAAGTCCCCGCTGGCGTTCGCCCTCTCCGCGATGGGGAAGAGGCCGAAGTTGAAGGACCCCGTGTTGAAGGTCGCCATCTCGGGTCGGAGCTCGGGCAGGACGGCGGCCCGCTCCTCAAGCGACATGCCCTTCCCGCCTCCGGTGGTCGGCTGCACGATCACGTCGCAACGGTCCTTGATGCCGGAGACTACCTCGCGGAAGAGGCCTATGTCCGAGCTCGGCTTGCCCGTTTCGGGCTCCCTTACGTGAAGGTGGACTATGGTCGCGCCCGCGGCGTTCGCCCCGACGGCAGACTCGACGATCTCCTCCGGCGTTATCGGTATGGCCGCGCTCTGGCCCGGGACGGTCATGCCGCCCGTGATCGCCGCGCTTATGATTACCTTGTCCACGCCGTTCTCCCTTCCCCGCCGGTTCCCACACCAATAGTATGGGCGGCGACGGACCGCCGCAAACGGTCGCGTAGAATAGACCCCCACATACAAGGCGCGCCCGTCGGCCGTTCTAGAGGAGGGACGAGAAGGGTGTCGAACCCATACGCCGAGCACAACGAGCAGAACAAGGCGAACTTCGACCACGTCTACGACCTGCCGGACCCGAGGGGGTACTTCGAGGCCTTGGGCTCCCTCGACTACCGGGCCCCTGAGCACGCCCGCCGCCTCTTCCCGACCCTGCTCGAAGAGGTTCGGGACGGGGGCGGCCCGGCCGGCGTCCTCGACCTCTGCTGCTCCTACGGCGTAAACGCCGCCCTGCTGCGCCACGACCTTACCCTCGACGACCTCTACGCCCGCTACGCCTCCCCCGAGCTTGGGGACCTCTCGACCGAGGAGCTTCGAGACGCCGACAGGACGTTCTACGCCGGGCGCGCATACCCTTCGCCGCCCGAGATCGTCGGCGCGGACGCGGCCGCGAACGCCGTCCGCTACGCGCTAGGGGCCGGGCTGCTTGAGGCGGGCTTCGGTGAGAACTTCGAGACGTCGGACCCGTCGGAGGCTTTCAGAAAAGCCGTCGGGAATATCGGGCTCGTCACCGTAACCGGGGGCGTGGGCTACGTCTGGGAGCGCACCTTCGACCGCGTCCTGGAAGCGGTCGCGGAAGCCCGCCCTGACGGCGGGGCGCCGTGGGTAGCCACCCTCCCGGCACGCCTCGTGGACTACGGGCCGCTCTCGGGGCTGTTCTCCCGGCACGGCCTCGTCACGGAGAGGCTCTCCTCCCGCACCTTCCCCCAGCGCCGCTTCGCCGACGCAGCCGAACGCGAACACGTCCTGCGGCAACTCGCGGACCTGGGCGTGGACCCGACGGGCAGGGAGGAAGAGGGCTGGTACCACGCCAACCTGTACCTCTCCCGTCCGGCCGAAGAGGCCACGAAGGTGCCGATAGACGAACTATTCGCAGCGTCTGGCGTCCTGGATTACTGAGGCTTTGAGGTTCTAGGTTTTCGGGTCCTCCGCGGAACAGGCTCGCGCTCGCTGCCGGGATCCCCGGCCCTGGAATGCAAGCCCCACAGCCGGCGCGCCACCCCGGCACCCCGGGGAGGCCAGCAAACGGATCTAGAACCTCAAAACCTGACGCCTGAAGCCTATCCGCCCAAAGCGCATTCCGCGGAATTTGCCCCCGCGAAACGCGGCGCCGGCGTTCCCGCCAGCGTTCCCGTGGCTTCCGGGAGCGTGCTCCCGAAGGAGCCCCGCCAGCGTTCGGGCAGCCCGAGGTCTATCTCGGCGACGCTCCTCACGCGCCTGCGTTCGCAGACGCGTTTGCAGACGCGGTCGCCGTGTGGGCCGTAGACGCCGCCGGGCGTGTCGAAGAGGGCCTCCGGGTAGTCGCCGAGCTGGTTCGCGCTCGCGAGGTAGACGGCGTTGTCCAGGGCCCGCGCGGCGCACGCCAGCTCGTACTGCCGGCCCCACGGGTGCCGCCACCCGGCAGGGGCCAGGATGAGATCCGCGCCCCTCAGCGCGGCCTCGCGCACGGCCTCGGGGGAACCGAGGTCCCAGCAGATGACGAGCGCCACGCGCGCCCCGCCCGCCCGGACCACCGGGACCTCGCGCCCGGGGACGAACGTGCGCGGCTCGTTGGTGGTCGCCACGAGTTGCCTCTTCCTGTAGGTCAGAAGGGGGCCCCACGGCCCGACGAGGTTCGCGCTGTCCGAGACGCCGCCCGACCTGCGCCTCTCGGGGAATCCGTATGCAACGTACAGGCCGAGGCGGCGGGCCAGGGAGGCGAAGAACGCGGCGCTCGCGCCGTGCTCCGCGTCCTCGGCGTGCTCGTGAACGGAGCGGAGCCCGGCGTAGCCGGTGGTGAAGAGCTCGGGCAGCACCATCCACCGGAGCCCGGGATGCGCGCGCTTCGCCGCGGTCACGGCGCGGTCTGCCAGCTGGAGGTTCCCCCCGACGTTCCCCGGCTCCGGATGGAGGTGGAGGGCCGCGACGAGCGGGTGCCCGTTTCCGAGCTCGCCCGACGCCCGGCCGTCTACTATCGGCGCCAAGCCCCGTCCGGAACCCTCTACGTGCCCACGGAGACGGGGCGCGTCGCCTGACCGGCACGCCGGCCGTCGCCCATCTGGTCCAGGTACCACCGCACGAACGATTCGACGGAGCTCTCGGTAACGGGCGAGAACGGGCCGGGTTCGTACGCCACCGACTTGATGCCGGCCGAGTTGTTCTCGCAGAGCTCCCAGTCCTGCTCGCAGGTAGCCCGCCACACGGCGGCCACCTTCTCCGGGTCGTAGTCCGCGCCCTCCACAGCGGCCCTCCGAACGAGAAAGCAGACCTCTACGCGCGTGAGGTCCGGCCCGGCCGGCAGCAGGCGGGTCGTCATGGCGTAGTCGCAGTTGGCGTGGGCCCAGAAATTGGGGAGGGTGACGATGCGGAGGCTGCCTGTCTCGGGGTCCGCGAGGTCCCCCATGAGCGGTGCCACGAGGCCGCCGTCGAGGCTCTCGGTCAGGAAGCCCTCCTTCAGCGGGAGGCGGGAGACGCGGTAGGGGGAGCCGCCGGGGAAGCTTACCTCCTCGGGGGCGAGGCCGAGGTCCCGCCAGCGGTCATACTCGCGCCGCAGGGTCGCGTCGAAGTCCCCTTCGTCGCGCGTGTCGCCCGGCAGCCCGAGGTCGTAGTTGGACATGCAGAACTCGGGGTGGCCCACCCGGCAGTGGTAGCACTCGCGGTTGTTCTCGACGAGCGTCTTCCAGTTCGCGCGGACCTCGTAGCGGTGGCGAACCGCGACCTTCGCCCCCTCGAGCCCGTGCGGCCGGAGTTGGGGCCCGGCGTCGTCGAAGAAGGCGTCGAAGTCCGGCGTGGAGGCGTCCGGCGCGAGGCAGACGAAGACGAGCCCGGCGAGCTCGCGGACCGCCGCCGGGCGCAGCCGGTACTCGTCCGCGTCGAAGCCATCGCCCATCAGGCGGGCGTTGGCCAGGCAGCCGTCGAGCTTGTAGGCCCACTGGTGGTAGGGACACACCAGGGACCGGGAGCGTCCGCGGGGCTCGGTGGCGATCCTGGACCCCCGGTGGCGGCACACGTTGAAGTGGGCCCGGACGCCGCCCTCCTTGTCGCGGATGACTATCAACTCCTCCTCACCCACCGGGAGCAGGAAGTAGTCGCCCGGTTCGGGTATCTCGCACGCGTGGCCGGCGAAGAGCCAGTTGGCGTGGAAGACCCGCGAGAGCTCCTCCTCGTACAGGTCACGGTCGACGTAAAACTCCCGGGGGAGGGTCTTGCCCGGTTCCCGGTCCCTCAAGAGGTCCCTCAAGAGGTCGCTCAGAGCCTGATCACGCATGGAAGGACCTCTCGAAGGCGGCGTCGGAGACCGCCGGACGGTCCAGCCGGAACGCCTCGATGGGGAAAGCGGACTCTCCCTCCAGGGCCAGCTCCGAGAGGATGCGTCCGATCAGGCCGGCGAACTTGTACGCGTGGCCCGCCCCGATGGCGACGGAGATCTGGGGGTGCTCCGGCAGCGCGTCGATCACAAAGTTCTGGTCCGGCGGGATCGTGTACAGGCACGTCTTCGTGTACAACTCGGGCCCGAGAAAGCCAGGGATGTACCTGCTAAGGAAGTTGCGGTAGCGCTGGATGCGTATGGGATCCGGCTCGAAGGTCCTGGTATCCGCTGTAACTTCGTGTCCGCCCATGTGCTGGCCGAGCTTGGTCGCGACCTCGCCGTAGACGGGGAACCCGTAGAAGTTGTCCCTCCCGTGCCACATAAAGACGGGGAAGCGCTCGGGGGAGAACTGCTTGAGGTTCGGCGTGGCGTAGTAGGTGACCTGCTCCTGGGTTATGGTCAGCGGTATCCGCGCGCCGGTCTCCCTCAGGACCTCGTTCGTCCACGCGTCGCTGGCCACCACCACCCTGTCCGCGAGGTAGGTCCGCCCGTCGGTCACCACCTCGACGCCCTCCCCGCTCGGGCGTACGGCCCGGACGGGGGTCTCGTCGAGCACCGTGGCGCCTCGGGCGCGGGCCAGGGCGACGTGGGCGGCGTTCGCCTTGCGGGCGTCCACGAGCCCCGAGTCCTTCTGGAAGATCGCGCGCTCCGAGCCTCTGAGGTGGAACTGCGGCCAGCGCCGCATGAGCTCGTCGGGATCCAGCAACTCGTAGTCGAAGCCGTGCTCCTCGAAGGCGTCGACGTAGCCGTCGACGTTTCGGGTGCCGACCTTCTCGGGGTCGCGTTCGTCCGGGGCCTCTATAACGAGGCCGCCGGTCTTGAAGAGTACCCCGACGCCCGACCCCTCCTCGAGATCCTCCCACGCCTCGTAGGCGTGGGGGGCGAGGGCGGCGTACTCTGACTGGTGCTGGGCGAGCCGGATGATGCGCGAGTGGTCCTGCGACGCGCCGCGGTCGTGGCCGAGCCCGAACTGCTCCAGGCCGAGCACGCCAGGGCCCAGCTCCTTGGAGAGCCAGTAGAGGGCCGCCGAACCTAGCCCGCCGCACCCGACGACGATGACTTCGTATCTCTTGTCCATGCCGGAAATGTAGGAGCCCGTCCGTGGGACGTCCAATACGTTTTTCGGAGGGAACCATAAGCGCGGCTTATAGGCAGATTCGTTGTCGAGGATTGCCATTCCACGGAGATGCAAAAGGAGTACAGTACGGAGCACGCAAGGAAACCACGGGTGGAGCGATCATGGAGCTCAGGCATCTCAGATACTTCGTCGCCGTGGCCGAGGAGCTGAACTTCAGCCGCGCCGCCGGGCGGATGTACCTCTCCCAGCCGGCCTTGAGCCAGCAGATCCGCAAGCTCGAGCGGGAGCTAGGGGTCGTCCTCTTCCACCGGACTAAGAACCACGTAGCGCTGACGGAGGCAGGGCTTGCCCTGCTAGATGGGGCCCGACGGGTCCTGGTGCTGGTCGAGCAGACGGCCCGCGAGGCGAGGGAGGTGGGCGGCGCCGAGGCCAGCCACCTGAGGGTGGGGTTCCCCGAGTACGCGAACCACACGCCCGTCGCGGACGCCCTGCAGACCTTCCGTAGGCGCTACCCGTACGTCGAGCTCGAGGAGCACGAGACCTTCACCCTCCAGGAGACGCTCCAGCAGATCGACAAGCTGCACAGAGGGACGCTCGACGTCGGCTTCATGCTCAGGCCTGAGGAGGACGACGTCGTGGAGGTGGAGCACGTCCTGGACATAGAGCTCGTGGCGGCCCTTCCGGAGGGCCATCCCCTGGCCGGCAGGGACGGGGTCAGCCTGGGAGAACTCTCCGACGAGCGCCTCATCCTCTTCTCGCGCAGCTTCCACCCCCGGTGCTACGACTACGTGGTCGGGTGTTGCAGGGAGGCGGGCTTCGAGCCCAAGGTCGTGCAGCGCAAGGAGCCGCAGCTCTACTCGGGCGCCACGACCTACAGGATGGTTGCATCCGGCATCGGGGTCGGCATCGTCGCCAGGCCCGTGGTCTCGGGGTACCGGCCTTACGACGTGGTCTTCAAGCCCCTGCGGGACCCCGAGCCGGCGCTGGAACTCGTCGCCGCCTGGCGGCGCGGCGATCCATCCTCGAACCTGCAATCCTTCCTGGAGGTGGTCCGGGAGCTCACCCCCGGCGCGGACGCGTCCGCCGCCAAGCCGAACGGAAGCCCCATCCTGGGCGCTTGATCTCCTGGAGTCCGAACCGGGCGGCTACGCCGTCGCGAAGCGGCTTATCGTGCGCCTGGGACGGATCTCGCCAAGCTCTTCGGCGAAGATGCGGTAGTAGGCGACCTCTTCGCGGGTGCGCAGCGGCGGCTCGACCTCGTGGCGCTCGCGCTCGAAGTCCTCTTCCGTGACGGATTCCTCCATGCGGTCCTGCAGGACGGAGGCGGCGCCCGAGCCGTCGCCGAACTGGGCCTTCTTGCGCCAGAGAAAATCGTCAGGGAGCCAGCCCTCGAAGGCCATCCTGAGGAGGCGTTTCTCCGGCTGGTCCTCGCCCGCGAGCTTCCAGCCGGCGGGGAGGGAGAGGCCTAGCGAGATCATGTCCAGCTCGAGGAACGGAACCCGCGCCTCGAGCCCGTGGGCCATCGTTACGCGGTCGGCCCTCTGCAAATTCAGGTCGTGGAGCCCCTCGATCGTCCGCACGAGCTCGGCGTGCAGTTCCTCCTCCGTGCGGAAGTCCTCCAGGTACTCGTAGCCAGCGAAGATCTCGTCCGCCCCCTCGCCGGTCAACACCACCTTTACGTCCTCGGCCGTGAACTCCGCGAGGATAAAGTTCGGGACTGCGCTCCTGACGAGCGAGGGATCGAAGCTCTCTATGGTCCGGACGACCTCCGGCAATACGTCCAGGGCGTCTTCTTGCGTGTAGACGCTCTCGTGGTGCTCGGTGCCGAGGTGCTCGGCGACGGCACGGGCGGCGAGCAGGTCGGGCGAGTCTTCGAGGCCCACGGCGAAGGTCTTGAGCTTCTGGCCGCGCTTCTCGTACCAGCGGGCGGCTATGGCGGCGACGAGGCTG
Source organism: Rubrobacter sp. (assembly GCA_035264945.1). Classification (GTDB taxonomy): domain Bacteria; phylum Actinomycetota; class Rubrobacteria; order Rubrobacterales; family Rubrobacteraceae; genus Rubrobacter_D. Next base: position 15,961 of record DATFPF010000162.1, on the reverse strand, counting down.
GAGTCGAGGCCGCCGGAGAGGAAGACCCCGACCGGCACGTCGCCCATCATCTGCCGCTCCACGGTCCTGATGAGCCTGCCCCTTACCTCGTCCAGTATGGCGCCGGGGATGGGGGCGCCCGGCTCCGAGGGGCCGTCTATGGGTTCCAGGTCGTCGTCCGCCGGCACGGCGCGTCCGAAGCGGACGAGCCCGTCCTCGGGGGTCCAGTAGTGGCCCGGGGGGAAGGATTCGACGAACGGCTGCAGGTCCTCATCGAAGGCGCGCATCTCGGATGCGAAGAAGACGGGGCCGTCGGCCTCAGGGCGCGCCCAGTAGAGCGGCTTTATGCCAACGGGGTCGCGGGCCGCGATAAAGTCTCCGTCCCCGTCCGCCATAAGGAAGGCGTACATGCCTAGCAGCTCGGAGAGGGCTTCGGGGCCGCGCTCGGCGACGAGGCGCAGGGCGACCTCGTTGTCCGATCGGGTGGTCATCGCCCGGTCCTCGAGCGTCTCCAGGATCTCCTCGTGGTTGTACACTTCGCCGTTGCCGACGAGGTAGAGGCCGTCATCGGGCGTCGCGAGCGGCTGCTTTCCCCCCTCGACGTCCACGATGGAGAGCCGCCTGTGGCCAAGAAGGTTGCCTGCGACCCGGACGAGGCCGTCGTCGTCGGGGCCCCTGTGGGCTATGCGCCCCATCATGCGCCGCACGGCTTCGGGTCCTACGCCGCCGTACCCGCCAACGATCCCGCACACGTCTCACTCCGAGCCTTGGATCTCCGGTCGAGGCAAATACTACCCGCGGGCGCGGGGGTTGTCATGCGACGACGGGATAACGGGAGGCGTCCCCGGCCCCCGCATTCTCCGACTTTCGGCCCATGCCGGGGAGAGGGGCCGGGGTTAATATGCCCTAGGAACACCCATAGAGCACGCGAGATCCGGCACGGACACAGAGAGGGGGCGGCGTTGGCGGAGGTTATACGGGGGGACTTTCCTGGCGTCGTTGAGCACGGCGGGGCGCCGCGCCCGTCCTCTTCCATCGCGGCGCTGAACCTCGGCCCGGTGCCGGGCGAGGTGGCTGGTAACCTCCGGCTCGCCGGCCTGACCATAAGGAGGCTGCGCCGGCGGGATCCCTCGCTGCGGTACGTGGTACTCCCGGAGCTCTTTACCTGCGGGTACTCGGACCTCGGTTCTGTCTACCGGCACGCGGAAGACGCCGACGTCGGCGTGAGCGCCCGGTTTTTCGCCAATCTCGCCCGAGAACTCGGCGTCTTCGTCGCCTACGGGTTCCCGGAGCGGGCACCGGGCCCGGTCGCAGGCGTCTTCAACAGCGCAAACCTCGTAGGCCCAGAAGGGGTCCTCGCCACGTACCGGAAGCGCAACCTTGTAGAGACGACTCCCGAACACCGCGCCTTCGCCGCGGGGTCTGACCTGCCCGTCGTCGAGGCTGGCGGCCTGCGGGTCGCGCTCGCCGTCTGCTGGGACCTCGGCTTCCCCGAGGTGGCACGCGAGGCGGCGGCCGGGGGCGCGGAGCTCGTCCTGGCGCCCGCGGCCTGGCGCGAGCCCTGGGGACCCCAGTACGCCCTCTCCTGCGCCGCCCGCGCCCTGGACTCGGGCATCCACCTGGCGAGCGCCAACCAGCTCGGCGACTACCCCGAGGCCCGCTTCGGCGCCCCAGGCCACGTCTACGGCCCGAACGGGATGCGGCTCTCCCGCCGCCTCGGCGCAGCCAGCGTCGCCAGCCTGGACCCGGCCGCCCCGGAGCTGTGGCGGAGGTTCTATGGGGACACCCTCGGCGGCCACGGAAGGGTCGTTGGCATCGAGGAAGGGTCGCTCGGCTTCGTCTCGTGACGGTTGCTTGCGGAGAAGCCGACCATGTAGGGACGAGGCGTTGGGGGTGCGGTACGCGGCTTGGAGCCCGAAATCGCCATTAAGGTCGGACCGAGAGCGGCTCCTTCGGCCTACAAAACCCTGAAGCCTAGAACCTCGAAACCTTCTTACAAGGAGCATTTCTGTACCACGGACAGCCCCAGCCGGCCTCAGTCGCGCCTCTCATCCGGCTCATGCTCCCTCATCTCGCGCCAGATCGCCCGCCCGACCAGGAAGAAGCATAGCCCCGCCGCACAGGCGATGATCACGCCGATTACGTTCGTGAGCCCTGAAGGTTGCCCCACGGCCGAGACGGCGAACGAGGCGATCAGGGCCAGGCAGACGGCGGCCAGAACCGCGGCGAACGACACTACCCCTATCCTCAAGACCAGCCCCAGACAGCCCGAACGCAACCGAACCCTCCCGAAAACCTCGCCAAGCCAGCAAACGTCGCGTAACTATACCCCCGCCGCGCGGGTTCGGCTGCGGTCCCGTGGGTTCTTGACAACACATTCTGGGCGTGTAGAATACCAGTTTGGCAAGTTTCTAAAAACAGCCTGTATCCCCGGATAACACGAATTCCGAGCGCTGGAAATCACGGCCCCCGTGGCGTTGTTCGCGCTGCGGCGGGAAGGGGGACGCAGAGCGGGCCGACGGACGGGCGTTATAGCACGGGGCAGAGGAGGAACGCAATGGCACTAACAGAGACCAGAGGGCGCAAGACGGAGCGGACATCGGAGACCCCGGATCTCATACCGGGCTACTTCGCGCGCATCGACAAGGGCAACCTTCTCACGCACAAAGAGGAGATCAGCCTCTCCAAGGCTGCCGAGGCCGGGGACGACCGGGCGCGAAAGAGGCTCGTGGAGAAGAACCTGAGGCTGGTGGTCTCCGTGGCCAAGAGGTACAGGGGGATGGGCCTGCCTTTCGAGGACCTGATCCAGGAGGGCAACGTCGGCCTCATGCGGGCGGTCGAGAAGTTCGACCCCGACCGCGGGTGGAGGTTCTCGACGTACGCTACGTGGTGGATAAGGCAGGCCGTCCAGCGCGCCGTGGCGGACAAGGGCCGCACCGTCCGCGTCCCCGTCCACATGGGCGACAAGATCCGGAAGATGGCCCGCGCCTACAACGAGCTCTCCGCCCAGCTCACCCGCGAGCCGACCGACGAGGAGGTCGCCAGGAAGCTCGAGTGGACCGTCGACGAGGTGCTCGACGTCAAGAGCGCCATGCCCGACGCCACGAGCCTCAACCAGCCGCTCTCCTCCGACGGCGACGGTTCGGAGTTGGGCGAGCTCATCGAGGACGAGCGGGCCGCCGAGGTCGCGGGCGTCGTGATAGGGGACATAGAGCTCGGTTCGCTCAAGGAGGCCGTCGAGCGGCTCCCCGATAGGCACCAGCACGTCCTGATCCGGCGCTACGGTCTCGGCGACCGCGACACCGCGACGCTGGCCGAGCTCAGCGACGAACTCGGCATCTCCCGCGAGCGGGTCCGCCAGCTCCAGCGCGAGGCCGAGCGGATGCTCGCAAGCGGCGAGTTCGGCCCGGTCCTCAGGGGGGCTGCTTAGAGGCATCAGGCACGAGGTTCTGGCCTTCAGATGCCCTGACGGCTTGGTAGAGAGGACCCCGTTCGCGGGCCCTCTCTTTGTTGCCTGTGGCTACGCTTGGGGCGGCGTGGGTGCGGGTTGCTGGCGTTGGTCGGTGGGGACGAACCGCGCCAGGACGGGGTGGTGGTCGCTCGGGTACGGGGGGGCGTCTGCGCCGTCGCGGAGGATGTCGTGGGAGACGATCCGTAGGCGGTTGGAGGGGTCTTTCAGGAGGATCCAGTCTATGCGCCTCGGGCCGCGCTCGGGGTTGGTGTCGCGGTAGGCATTTCCCCTGAACGCGTGGAAGGTGTTTATCCCTTTCTCGTCCCTGTTTCCGGCTGCTAGGAAGGTGTCGGCGTAGCCCGCCCTCGCGAAGATGTCGTGGGTTGGCGTGCCGGGGCGGCAGTTGAAGTCCCCGGTAAGAATGGCCGGGGTTCCCGGCCCGAGCTTATGTATGAGCTTCTCCGCCTCCGCGACGATGAGGGCGCTTCCGTTCCTGCGGGCGAGGCCGCTCTTGTGGTCGAGGTGGGTGTTCAGGTGAAGGACGAGGCCCGCCTCGGTGTCGAAGAGCGCCCAGTTCGCGGAGCGGGCGACCCTGGTTTCCCAGCTTCGGGAGCGCCTCTCGGGCGTCTCGCTCAGCCAGAAGCCTCCGGACTCCAGCAGCTCCAGGCCGGCCCGGTCGAAGAGGATGGCGTTGAAGTCGTGGGGCGGGGCGTTGCCGTAGCGGGGACCCAGGATCTGCCCGTATCGGGGCAGGTGCTTGCGGTATGTGATGAGGTTGCCGCGCTGGCACTCCTGGAGGCCGACGAGGTGCGGCGCGTGCCGTTCTATGGCCGCGACGTTCTTTGCCGCCCGGCTCGGCCAGCGGGCGTCCCGTTTGCCGAGGTCGCGGAAGGAGCCCCGCACGTTGAAGCTCATCACCCTGAGCGCGGAGGCGTCCAGCCCGGTGTTCCCTCTCTTGTTCGTGGCGCGACCTTCCGTACTATACTGCGCGCATGATAAGGGAGAGGGAAGAGGAGATCGCGGGCCGGCTCCACGCCGCCCTCGACGGGGGACTGCAAGGCTACCTGCGCACGGACGAGGCCTCGCGCGCATTGTGGAGCACGGACGCCTCGATCTACCTCAGAAAACCTGTGGGCGTGGTCGTCGCCCGGTCGGAGAACGACGTGAAGCTGGCGCTTGGCGCCGCCCGCGAGCTCGGCCTCTCAGTAACCCCCCGCGGCACCGGTACGAGCCTCGCCGGGCAGGCGACCGCCCCAGGCCTCGCCCTCGACGTCTCGGAGATGAACCGTGTGGTCGAGGTAGACGTCGAGGGTCGGCGGTGCGTGGTCGAGCCCGGGGTGGTGCAGGGCGAGCTAAACGCGCTCGTCGAGCCGCGCGGCCTGGTCTTCGGGGCCGACACCTCCACTTCGGACGTGGCGACGTTGGGCGGCATGGTCGGGAACAACTCGGCCGGGATGCGCAGCCTCGTCTTCGGGACGACGGCTGACCAGATCCTCTCCCTGAGGTGCGTGCTGCCCGACGGGGAGACGGTGGACCTGCGTCCCCTGCCGCGGCGGGAGGCGGAAGACCGGGCGCGCGGTGACGACGCGGAGGGGCGTTTGTTGCGCGGGGCGATGGAGATAGGCACCCGGTACGGGGGGGAGATCCGGCGCCGCTTCCCCGACATGATCCGGCGCGTCTCGGGCTACGGCCTCGACGCCCTCGTCGACCCGGACTCCCTCGACCTCACCGGCCTCGTCTGCGGCTCGGAGGGCACGCTCGCCGTCGTTACCCGCGCCGAGTTCCGGCTTCACCCGCTCCCCGAGGCCAGGGCTATGGCGTCGTTCGAGTTCGACACCCTGGCCGCCGCGGCCCGCGCGACGGTCGATTTCCTGGGGATGGGGCCTTCGGCGGTGGAACTGCTGGACGACGTAGCCATAGGGCGCGCCCGGCAGACCCCTGCCTACAGGGACTCGACGGCTTTCTTGCAGGGCGGCCCCGACGCGGAGCCGCCGAAGGCGATCCTGCTCGTCGAGTGGAGCGGCGCCGAGGCCGAGCTGGACGAGAGGTTCGCCGGCATAGAAGAGGTGGCCAGGGAGGTCGGCGCCCGCTCGGTGGCGCCGCTGCGCACGAAGGCCGAGATGTACCAGACGGTCAGGCTCCGCAAGTCCACCCTGCCCCTCCTCCTCGGCACCACGGAGAAGGAGAAGCCCGTCGCTTTCGTCGAGGACGCGGCCGTTCCGCCCCAGAGGCTCGAGGAGTTCGTGGTCAGGTTCGAGGAGATAGTCGAGAGGGCGGGCACCTGGGCCTGCTTCTACGGCCACGCGAGCGTCGGGTGCCTGCACGTAAGGCCAGCCCTGGACACCGGCGACCCCGAAGGCGTGGCGAGGATGCGGCGCATCGGCGAGGAGGTCGCAGACCTCGTAGTGGAGTGCGGGGGTTCGATCTCGGGCGAGCACGGCGACGGCCTCAGCCGCTCGGAGTTTCTCGGCAAGATGTACGGGCCCGAGATCCTGCGCGCCTTCTCCGAGGTAAAGGCGCTCTTCGACCCAAAGGGGACGATGAACCCGGGCGTCATAGTGGACCCCCCGAAGATGGACGGCCAACTGCGCATCGGGCCAGGCCGCAGGCGCCTGCCCATAAAGACGGGCCTTGACTTCTCCGAGCAGGGCGGGTTCGCCAAAGCCGTCGAGCTCTGCAACGGGAGCGGGTTCTGCCGCAAAAAGACGGGCGGGACGATGTGCCCGTCTTACATGGTAACCCTCGACGAGCAGGACACGACGCGGGCGCGGGCCAACATGCTCCGCTCCGTCATCGAGGGCACGCTCCCGCCCGACGAGCTGACCGGAGAGAGGATGCGGGAGGTTATGGACCTCTGCGTCGGGTGCAAGGCGTGCAAGACGGAGTGCCCCTCCCAGGTGGACGTCGCAAGCATGAAGACCGAGGTGCTCTACCAGTCGGGCAAGAAGCACGGCTTCTCCCTCCGCCAGAGGGGCGCAGGGCACATCAGGACGCAGCTGGCGCTCGCCTCCCGCGTGCCCGCGCTCTTCAACTCCGTCGGCAGGAGCCGCCTCGCCAGGCGGGCGGCTGCGTTGGCCGGGATAGACCCGCGCCGGACGCTGCCAGGGGTGACGCACAAGACGTTCTCCAGGCGGTTTGCGGGGCTGCCGCAGGGGGATGGTCCCGTGGAGATCGCGCTCTTCAACGACACCTGGAACGAGTACCAGCGGCCGGAGATCGGCTCAGGCGCCACCCGCGTCTTCGCCGCCGCCGGGGCGAAGGTCCTGCTGCCAGAGGTGGTCTGCTGCGGGAGGCCCATGCTCTCCGAGGGCCTCGTCGAACAGGCGCGAAAGAACGCCAGGCGCAACCTCGACATCCTGACGCCCACCATCGAGCGCGGCGTACCGCTCGTCGGCCTGGAGCCGAGCTGCATCCTGACGATGCGCGACGACTACAAGAAGCTCCTGCCCGACGATCCCCGCGTCGAGGGGCTAGCGGAGGCCACCCGCCTCTTCGAGGAGGCGGTGCTCGAGCTAGAGGCCGACCTCCCGCTGACGGAGGGATCCCCCGTGCTACTGCACGGGCACTGCCACCAGAAGGCGCTCGTCGGCACGGGGCCGACGGAGAAGGCCCTCGCGCTGGCGCCGGGGACGGAGGTCGAGGTGGTCGACTCGGGGTGTTGCGGGATGGCCGGGCTCTTCGGCTACGAGAGGGGGCACTACGACGTCTCGATGAAGATGGGCAATAGGAGGCTCTTCCCTGCGGTCAGGGAGGCCGAGGGCCGCGTCGTCGTGGCGCCGGGGACGAGCTGCCGCGAGCAGATCCGGGACGGCACCGGCCGCCGCGCCCTCCACCCGGCCGAGTACCTGGCGAGCCGCCTGAGCGTTTGACGGAGGCGCTGTGGTTCGCGTTTCGGGGGGACCGACTCCTCGTGCTCGAGGGAGACGAGCCGCGCGTGCCGCGGGCTTCCGTCCCTGAAGAGCTCGGGCTAGAGACCTCTTTCACCCAGCCCCTGGGTTCCCTGAACGGCAGCCCGTGCTGGGCGGCGGAGGTGCCAGAGGGTGTGGAGGCGCCCGAGGGTGCTGCGTTCGTGGACCTGCGCGCCATCTTCGCCGCCGTGGACGAGGAGTTCTTCGCGGTGGCCGGGCGCGCCAAGCAGGTGGTGGGCTGGCACGCGACGCACCGCTTCTGCGGCAGGTGCGGCGGGGTGACGGAGCCCGCATCCGGGGAGATGGCGATGCGGTGCACCCGGTGCGGGATGATGCACTACCCGCGGGTCAGCCCGGCCGTGATCGTCCGCGTGCGGCGAGAAGACGAGATCCTGCTCGCGCGCTCTCCCGGCTTCCCGAAAGGCATGCGAAGCGTGCTCGCCGGTTTCGTCGAGCCGGGCGAGTCCATAGAAGAGACCATCCACCGCGAGGTGCGCGAGGAGGTAGGGCTCGAGGTCGGGAACCTCGGGTACTTCGGCAGCCAGCCCTGGCCCTTCCCGAACTCGCTCATGATCGGCTTCACCGCGGACTACGCTGGAGGGGAGATCAGGCCGGACCCGGACGAGATCGAGGACGCCGCCTGGTACCGTGCGGACGGGCTCCCGCAGCTTCCGCCGAAGGTGAGCATAGCCCGGCGCATGATCGAGGACTTCGTGAACGGGGCCGGAATCTAGCCCGCCACGCGGAGATCAACGCGAAGATCCTCGAGCGCGCCGCAGACCCGCTACGGTTCGCCACACGGTTCGCCTACGCCGCGCACGCCAGGCGCCGGTGGCGGCTTCCGGGTCGTCGTTGCCCGCCGGGCGAGAACTTACGGTCTGCGGGGAGCGGCGGGGTGGCCCGTTGGAGGGCATACCATCCAGTATAGAGAAAGACCTACCTTTTCGTAGAGGGCAAACGCGGCGCGCCGGGGCATCATTAGCGTACGTTGAAAGAGACCACGAGGAGGTCAATGATGAACTCGATTATCGGAGTACGGCGCGAGGCAGTTGCGAAGGTGCTGGCTACCTTCGTTCTGGCTGCGGGTCTGCTCGCCGCCGGCACCAGCACGGCTTTCGCCAAGGGCGCCGAGGACGGACCCCACCATCACCACCACCATCACAGGGCGCACCACCGCTAGACCACCACACCCGGCTCCGGCCAGCGAACACCTGGGGACGCTTCTCCGTAGGGGGCGTCCCCTCTCTTTGCCCGCCTAACCTCGAGAGAAGCCAGCCCGGCTCCTCCAGGCATAGAACAACTACACGCGCCTCCGCGCGCTACACCCCAGTGCGACGATATAATCGTTGGCGACAGACGCAACCTCTACGCCCTGGCGGTTAGCAAAGCGAGGCACAAGCGTATGAAGACAAGCGTCGGTGCTAGGCCCGCGGTTTCTGAAGACCATTGGAAGGTGCCGACCGTCGCGGCCCTCGCCGTCCTGATCGTTGCCTGGGCGATCGTGAACCTTGCCGCGCACGGGGCCGGGTTCGCGGTGCTCGTCTCGGGCAGGCTCCTGGGCAGCGAGGAGGCGGCCTCGTCCCTGGCCCGGCTCTTCGCCGCGCTGGTGCTCGTGCTGTCCATCGCCGAGGACGAGGACTGGCGTCTACGCTGGGTTGCGGCCGGGCTCGTGGTTCTGGGTCTGGGACACCTAATCTTCGGCTACATCGAGCCCCTGATCCAGAACGACCCTCCGCAACTGCGCGAGTCCCTCTACGAGGTGTTGGTAACCCAAACCGCCGCGTGCGCGTTTTTCGCGGTAGGGCTGCTCCCCACGACGCTGCCCCGGCTCACGTTACGGGTGGCGGCGATAGTTCTCGCTGCCGCGCCGGTGATCGGGTACCTCCTCGTCTTCGAGCTACTGGATGGGGAGGACTGGATGCCGGCAATCTCCCTCATCGGTAGCTCGAAAGAGGCCCTGGAACTCGGCAGCGCCCTCACCTGGCTCCCCCCATTCTACTGGGTGGTTTCGGCGCCGGCGTTGGTCCTCGCGGTCGCCGCCGCCGTCGGCGCCTCGCGCCAGTACCGTCGCAGGCGCTTGCGGTACTGGCTGCTCTTCGCGATGGTGCTCCTCGCCGGATCGATCCTGCACGAGTATTTGTGGCCGTCGGCCTACGGCGGCGAGGTCTTGACCTCAGCCGACCTGCTGCACCTCGCGTTCGCGTTGGTGGTCGCCCTCGGCGGTATCTTCGAGCTCTGGCGGATAGCCACCGAGCGCGCGGCCCTGCTCGCCGTCGAGCGCGAACGCGCCCGTCGCCTCGACGAGCTGGCCGCCCTCAGGGCCGATTTCAGCGCCATGGTCGCCCACGAGCTTGGCAACCCGATCTCGGCCCTCGGCGCGCTCATCACCATGCTCGGCGTCGAAGGGTTGGACGCGGACACCCGGGCCTCCACCCTCGCCGCCGTAAAGGCCGAGATCGACACGATAGATGCCCTCGTCGCCGACGTGCGCGAGGCCGCCAAGGTCGAGCGGGACGACTTCAACGTCCGACTACACCCGCTGACGCTGGGGACGCTCCTCGCGGAGGCCGAGGCGTACGCGAAGGGGCTGCCCGGCGATCATCCCGTGAAGGTAGACGTGGACGGCGGCCTCGCGGGGCGAGAGCGTATCCTCGCCGACCCCAGGCGGGTCGGACAGGTCCTGCGCAACCTTCTCTCCAACGCGGCCAAGTACTCCCGCCGGGGTGCCCCCATAGAGTTGCGCGCCACGAGGGGTACCGACCGCCGGCACGTCCGCGTCGAGGTGGCCGACCGCGGGGAGGGCGTCCACCCCGGCGATACGTCCCGGATCTTCGAGAAGTTCGGCCGGGGAAGCGGGAAGGACGGCAAGATAAAGGCCGCGGGGGCTGGGCTCGGCCTCTACCTGAGCGGACGGATAGTGCGGGCCCACGGCAGCGAGCTGACGATCACGGAGAGGCCAGAGGGAGGTTCGATCTTCGGGTTCGAGTTGGAGGTGGTCGGGTGAGCGCTGAGGCCCCGCCCGAGGTCCGCCTGATCCTCATAGACGACCACGTCGCGTTGCGGGAGCCTCTTGCCTTTATGCTGGGGCTCGAGCCCGACCTCTTCGTGATCGGCCAGGCTGACTCGCTGGACGAGGCGCGCAGGCTCTTGGGAGAGACCGGCGAGGTGGACGTGGCGATCTTGGACCTAGACCTGCCGGACGGGTCAGGTGTCGATTTTATCGGCGACCTTCGCGCCTCGCGCCCGGAGGCCATGGTCCTGATCCTTACGGCGTTCTCGGGGCGCGAGCAGCTCGCTGAGGCCATAGAGGCGGGGGCGTCAGGCATCGCGCACAAGTCCACGCGCCCGCAAGACGTGGTAAAGGCTATACGTCGCCTCTACACCGGAGAGCAACTCCTCTCCCAGCGAGAGATCACGGAGGCCCTGCGGCTGGTCTTCCGCGAGCGCGAGAAGAGCCGCGACGCGCAGCTCCTGGTCGAGAGGCTAACCCCCAGGGAGCACGAGGTCCTGCAAACGCTCGCCGAAGGCTACTCGAGCGACAGGGAGATCGCCGAACGGCTCTACGTCGGCACCGGCACCGCCCACACCCACGTCGTGAGCATACTCGCCAAGCTCGAGGTCCAGTCGCGACTCCAGGCGCTGGTCTTCGCGGCGCGCCACGGGATCGTGGACATAAACGGGCAGCACGACGGCGAACCGGACGGGGAGTAGCAGGCGGGTGCCCGCCGAAGAACCCGGCCGGGGCGTTCGGAACCGTGGGGCTGGACGACCGCGCGGCCCGGAAAAGGGGCGTGAGCTGGTGGGACGTTGCCGTCGGGGGCGCCGCGGGCGACAGACCCGTCCACGGACGATAGGGACCCTCTGGCTTGGTCCTCTTGGCAAGCGTACCCGCCGGCCGTGCCCCGGGAACTACCGCGTGGGATAATCTGCCGGGAGGTGGAGCCCAGGTACAACATCTCCAGCGGTACGGAGTGGGAGCGGATCGTCGGGTACTCGCGGGCGGTGCGCCGGGGCCCGTTCGTCTACGTCTCGGGGACGACGGCCACCGACGGGAGCGGTGGCTTCGTCGGGGTGGGGGACGCGCGGGCGCAGACGGTGCAGGCGCTGGGCAACCTGAAGGTCGCGCTTGAGGCGGCGGGGGCCGACCTCGCCGACGTGGTGCGGACCAGGATCTACGTAGTAAACATCGACGACTGGCAGGGCGTCGGGCGGGCCCACGCGGAGTTCTTCGGCTTCGTGCGGCCAGCCACCAGCATGGTCGAGGTCAGCCGCCTCATAGCCCCCGAGGTTCTCGTCGAGATAGAGGCCGACGCCCTATTGGCTGACAGCTATTAGCTGTCAGCCAATAGGGCGTCGGCTCTTCCGGTGGGTGGTGGGGCTCTACCGGGTCCGGCGAGGATCGGTTTCTGGGGTAGGAGGCATTGAACTTCGCGACGACCTTGGCCGGGGCAAGGGCCGCCGCCCTGGAGTGGCTCGAAGTACCCAACACTTCCGAAAGCCCCGGGCCCGACATCCATCAGCCCGAAAGCCGATAGCTGACAGCTCGGAGGGGCGAAGTCCATCGGCCTACCCCACCTCAGAGGCGCGGCCGGCGGCGTCTTCGAGGGCTTCCAGGGCCGAGGCCTGGTCCATGCCGGTGCTGCGGAGCAGGTCCACGGCGGCGGATCGGACCTGGCCAACGAGGACGCTGGTCGCCAGCTCGTGGCGATCCTCGAGCGCCTCCGTGGCCCGGCGGGCGGCGTCGAGCGCGTGGCGCCGGGCTTCTTCGGCGCCGCCTGATTCTTCGAGGAAGGTGCCGAGCGCCCTTACCGACCGGGCGAGGTCGAGGACCGCCTCGGGCAGCTTGGCGGGGATCGCGTCCCCGCGCCTTGTGGCGTTGGCCGCCCCGCGGGCGAGGACCCGCGTGTTTATGACGGCGAGCTCTATGCGGGCGCTGGCGCTGGCGTAGAGGTCCAGGTGCCTGAGCGAGCGGCGGCGGGTGGGGGAGAGGCGGGCCGTCTCGTGGCCGGCCTCAAGCACCTCGTTTAGCTGCCTCACCCTGTCGTCCATCTCGCGGGCCCGCTGGAGGGCCCGCTGGGCCCGCTCCGGGTCGCCGGTCTTGAGGACGGCGGCGATCTCCACGAGCAGGGCCGAGAGCTCCTCGAGGACCGGGGTCACGGTCCGCCCGACAAGGCGCTCCGGGTTCACCGGGATGAGAAAGGCCACGAGCAGGGCGACCCCGCCCCCCATCAGGGCGTCGAGGAATCGGTCCGCGGAGAAGACGGCGTCCCGGGGCTGCAAGACGACCACAAGGATCGAGGAGACCGCCGCCTGGTTCACCAGCATCGTGCCGCCCCCGAAAAAGACCGCCGCCGCCATCGCCAGCAGCACGACGGCAGCGATCTGTAGCGTCCCCGTCCCTATGAGGAGCACCAGAAGGTCTGCAACCATTAGCCCCACCGCCACCCCGAAGACCATCTCGACCGCCCGCCGCGGCCTGCTCCCGAGGTTGACGCTTAGGGAGATGACGGCGGCTATGGGCGCGAAGAAGGGGCTCTCGTGGCCGAGCACCACCCTCGCCAGGAAGAACGCCAGGCTCGCCGCCCCCGCGGCCTGCGCCACAGACCAGAGGTTGGCCCGCAGCCGGGCGGTGCCGTCCTCGAATAGCGAGCGGACCCTGGCGAACAAACCGGCTCCTTCCTCGAGATCTGCGGCCTTGCGTAACGCGGGTCCATGTTACCGCTTCGGGCGGGGCCTAGGAGATCGGCTCGGCCTCGATGGCTTCGAGCGTCCGGACCCACACCTCAGCGGGCTGGGCGCCGGAGACGGCGTGACGGCCGTCTACCACGTAGAAGGGGACGCCGGAGACGCCGAGTTCCGCGGCGCTCCGCTGGCTCTCCCAGACGGCCCGCGCGCCGGCGTCGCCGGCGAGCAACGCGCGGACCTCCTCCGGCTCGAGGCCCGCCTCCCCGGCCAACGCCGTAAGATCGCCTGCGTCGTTCAGGTCGCGGCCTTCGGCGAAGTATCCCCGGAAGAGGGCATCGGCCATCTGCCACTGCCCCCCGCTCTGCAGCGTGCAGGATCAGGCGGTGCGCGTCTACGGTGTTGGGGGCGCTAGCGACGCGGTCGAAGTCGAAGCGCGCGCCGTCGGGCTCCCCCGCCGCCGCAACGCGGGCGAAGGCCCGCCTCATGTTCTCCTCGCTCCCGAACTTCTCCAGCGCGAACAGCCGCCAAGGAAGGCCCCCGGCCGGCATCTCGGGCCTGAGCTGGAACGGGCGCCAGCTGAGCTCCACGTCGGGGTCGGACCGCCCCCGCGGGGCCCTGGCCAGCCTCTTCTCTCCCACGTAGCACCAGGGGCACACCACGTCCGCGTAGACGTCTATTTTCATCCCGGCTCTCCCTCCGAACGGTTTTCGCGGTGCGAACCTCGGCGGCACCCGAGGGCGGTAAGCTCGGGCCCTCCTGGCCGCAGTCCTCACGACGCACCACCCTTCCACCATACCAAGACCCGCCGCAGACAAAGGCCCCGGCATCCGGGCTCTGCTAGAATCAAACGGATAAATGTCCGTATTTAGATAATATCGGACGATTGTGCCGTCAACAAGGAGGCTTCGGGATGACGGAGGGCACATCGGGGACGGCGGCCAGGAGGACCCGGAGCGACGCCGTGGAGAACCGGCGGCGCATCCTGGAGGCGGCGCGGGAGGCGTTCGCGGAGGACGGCGTTGACGGGACGAGCATGCACAGGATCGGGCGCGCCGCCGGCGTGGGGCAGGGAACGCTGTACCGCCACTTCGAGCACAAGGGTGCGTTGTGCTTTGCGCTGTTGTCCGAGGAGATCGAGGGCTTCGTCGGCGAGATGCGGCGGCGGACCGAGGGGCGGGGGCCTGCGCTCGGAAGGCTCAAGTGGTTTCTCGGGTGGGTGGCCAGGTTCAACGAGGAGAACGGGCCTTTGCTGGCCGCCATCCGGGACGCCTCCGCCGGTGGTCGCCGCGACGAGCTCTACGGCAACCCGTTCTACGAGAGGCTGAAGGACACCGTCGTCGAGCTCCTCGACGAGGCGGTCGGGGGCGGGGAGATCTCCCCTGAACTGGACGTGGAGTGCCTGGCGGACGCCTTTCTGGCCGCCCTAAACATCGACCTGTACCTCTACCAGCGCCACCAGCTCGGCATGGAGCGCGAGCGCATAGTGGGTGGGATCCGCTCCCTGCTTGACGGGCTGCGGGTTCGCGGGTAGGCGGGTCCCGTGTGAAAGCGGGGGCCTTGCGGCGCGCGGGCTGGCCATATAATCCGGGCGTGAGCGAGAAGGAGGTCCCGTTATGGGTCGTCAGCGCGTGGAGCCAGGCCCGGGTCAGGAGTCTGTATGGGACTACCCGCGTCCGCCGCGGATGGAGGACGTAGAGGAGAAGGTGAAGGTGGTCTTCGGCGACGTGACGCTCGCGTACACCACGATGGCGAAGCGCGTGCTCGAGACGAGCCACCCGCCCGTCTACTACATCCCGCCAGGGGACATCAGGATGGAGCACCTGAGGCCCTCCGCCGGCACCTCGTACTGCGAGTGGAAGGGGCGCGCGGGCTACTACGACGTCGTGACGGACGAGAAGACCGAGGAGCGGGCCGCCTGGTTCTACCCTTCGCCCACGCCCTCCTTTCGGGAGCTCAAGGACTACGTTGCCTTCTATCCTTCCAGGGTGGACGCCTGCTGGGTAGGGGGGGAGAAGGTCGAGGCGCAGGAGGGGGACTTCTACGGGGGTTGGATCACCCCGAACATAGTCGGTCCCTTCAAGGGCGCCCCCGGCACGTGGGGCTGGTAGGGGATCTTGCCCCGCAACGTCGCAGAACTCCGCAAGGAGTACACCCGCGCCGGGCTCTCGGAGTCCGACGTCGCCCCCGACCCCGTCGAGCAGTTCAGGCGCTGGTTCGACGAGGCGCTCGCCGCCGACCTGCACGAGCCGAACGCGATGATCGTCGCAACCGCGACGCCGGAAGGCCGTCCCTCGGCCCGCGTCGTCTTGCTAAAGGGATTCGACGAGCGGGGCTTCGTCTTCTACACCAACTACGAGGGCCGCAAGGGGCGCGAGCTTGGGGAGAACCCCAGCGCGGCGCTGCTCTTCTACTGGGGCGAGCTCGAGCGGCAGGTGCGCATAGAGGGGAGCGCTTCCCTGACCTCGGAACAGGAATCCGACGCCTACTTCGCAAGCCGCCCGCGCGGCAGCCGTCTAGGCGCGTGGGCCTCCGAGCAGAGCCGGGCGGTGGAGGGCCGGGGGGCACTGGAGGACCGCGTGCGGGCGCTCGAGGCCGAGTACGAGGGGCGCGAGGTGCCGCGCCCGGCGTTCTGGGGTGGCTACCGCGTCGAGCCCGAGGTCATGGAGTTCTGGCAGGGCAGGGAGAGCCGGCTGCACGACAGGATCGTCTACCGCAGGGAGCGCGGGGGCTGGGGGACCGAACGCCTGCAGCCGTAGAGGTCCCTACCGCGTCCGGCGGCGGGGGGACGGGTCCCTTTGCTAAGATGCCCCTCGCTGGGGCCTGTGTTCGCGGGAGAGGAGTTCCTATGAAGCTCGTAACGTACTCGGTGGGGGATGGGTCGCCTGAGGTGGGAACCGTCGAGGGCGACGAGATAAGGCCCCTCGGCCACGAGAGCATG
>DATFPF010000161.1:0-8686 GCA_035264945.1 Rubrobacter sp. | reverse complement strand
CGGACTCCACCGTCGTCCAGACGGGCCCGTTCGTCGGCTTCTCGAACTACGTCGAGATGTTCCAGAACCCGGACTTTCTCGAGGGCCTTACCAACACCGCCATCTTCACGGCGGTGAGCGTCACGCTTGAGTTCCTCATAGGCTTGGGCATCGCGCTCGCCATCAACCAGGCGTTCGCCGGTAGGGGGCTGGTCCGGGCCGCCATCCTCGTGCCGTGGGCCTTCCCCACGGTCATCTCCGCCGTGATGTGGCGGCTGATGTTCCAGGACCAGGTCGGCGTCATCAACTACGTGGTCAACACGCTGGGCATCATCAGCCAGCCGATCCTCTCTGACAGGACGCTCCTTCTAATAGCGGCGATCGGGGTAGACGTGTGGAAGACGACGCCCTTCATGGCGCTCCTCCTGCTCGCAGGCCTTCAGACTATCTCGGCCGACGTCTACGAGGCAGCAAGGGTGGACGGGGCGAACATCTTCCAGCGGTTCTTCCGCATAACGCTCCCGCTCCTGAAGGGCACGATCCTGGTCGCGGTCCTCTTCCGCACGCTCGACTCGTACAGGATCTTCGACCTCTTCTGGGCGATGAGCAACCGCGAGCTCGAGTCGCTCTCGACCTTCGTCTACAAGTCGGTGAGGGTAAGCCAGCTCCTGTTCGCCCAGGGCAACGCGGCGTCCGTGTTCATCTTCGTCACGTCGTTCCTGCTGGCGTTGTTCTTTATCTACGGTCTGGGTATGCAGACCTCCACGGAGGAGTAGAGATGGCTAGCGCAACCGCATCGAAGGGCGGCGCGGGGAAGAGCACCCTGAGCGCCGTCCTGTTCTACGTGTTCCTTACCCTCTTCGTGCTGGTGAGCATCTTCCCGCTTATCTGGATCTTCAAGATGAGCATCATCACGAGGAGCGAGCTCTTCCAGTCGCCCCCGACCCTGCTGCCGGGCAACCCGACCGGCGAGTCGTACGCGAAGATCTTCGCCGACGCGGCCTTCCAGCAGGCGCTCATTAACAGCGTGATCATCTCCGGCGTGACGACCGTGATCTGCCTGTTCTTCGGGTCGATAGCGGCCTACGCCATAGCCCGCCTCAGGTTCGGGTTCAAGGGGATCATAATGACGCTGATCCTGGCCATAAGCTTCTTCCCCGGTGTCGCGATCATCGCGCCGCTGTTCATCCAGTTCAGCACCTTCGGCATCATCGACACCCTGGCCTCGGTGATCATCACGGACGTGGTCTTCGCCCTTCCCTTGACGGTGTGGCTGCTCGTCGCGTTCTTCCGCGAGCTGCCCAGGGACCTTGAGGAGGCGGCCAAGGTGGACGGGGCGACGACCATCCAGGCCTTCCGAAAAGTCATAGTGCCGCTGGCCGCGCCCGGCGTCTTCACGACGGCGATCCTCACGTTCATCTTCGCCTGGAACGAGTTCCTGTTCGCCACCACGTTCCTGCTGACGCCCGAGACCCAGCCGGTGACGGTCGTGATCCCGAACTTCGCCAGCCAGTACACGACGGACTACGGGGCCCAGGCCGCCGCCGCGGTGGTCGTCACGGTGCCGCTGGTAATAATGGTCCTCATCTTCCAGCGGCGTATCGTCTCCGGCCTGACGGCCGGCGCGGTGAAGGGCTGACCTGGAGACCAGGCACCAGAAGGAGAAGCTCTGGGCCCGGAACATCGAGCCGGGGCAGAGGCTGCGCTCAAGCTTCATGGCGGTGGACGCGGCTGTTCGGAGGGACAGCCGCGGCGCCCCCTACCTGTCCCTGAAGCTCGTGGACCGCACGGGCTCCGTGGACGCCCGCATGTGGGGCCGCCTCCCGGAGGACCTAGTGCAGGAGATCCCAGGTCCCGCCTACGTGGACGTGGAGGGCCAGGCCCACGAGTACCGCGGCACGCTCCAGGTGAAGCTCGAGCGCCTGCGCGTGATGGGAAGGGAGGAGGTCGCCGAGGAGGACTACCTGCCCGCGACCGAGCAGGACCGCCGGGCGCTCGCCGCCGAGCTAGAGACGGCCGGCCGCAACCTGGAGAACGAGGACCTTCGCCAGCTCTTCGAGCTTATGGTCTCAGACGCGCCTTTCTGGGAGGCCTTCTGCCAGGCGCCGGCGGCCAAGGGGATGCACCACGCCAGGATCGGCGGCCTCCTGGAGCACTCCGTGAACTGCTCGAGGGTCGCGCGCGCGCTCGCGGAGATCTACCCCGTCGACCGCGACCTCCTGCTCTTCGGGGCGATCTTCCACGACGTCGGCAAGGTGCGCGAGCTCTCCTGGGACGCTGGCGGCTTCGCCTACACTACCGAGGGCCGCCTGCTTGGCCACGTCGTCCTCGGCGAGCGCCTCGTCTCCCAGTACATTGCCCAGCTTCCCGGCTTCCCCGATGAGCTGGGGCTCAGGATCTCCCACCTCCTGCTCTCCCACCAGGGCGAGATCGAGTACGGCTCGCCCGAGCGCCCGAAGACCCTCGAGGCCCTGCTCGTCCACCTCACCGACAACCTCGACGCCCGCGCGGAGATGTACCTGGAGTTCACGAAGAACGTGAGCCCCGGCGGCTGGAGCCACCACGAGAACCCACTCCACCGCGCCCTCTACGTGCCTGGCGAGTAGCTTTCTAGCTTTTAGCTGTCAGCTTTCAGCCGTTAGCAAAAAAGGTTGGCAGCGGAAACCGTAGCCGGGAAGGCCTGACTTTTTGCGCGCTGCGAAGTGTGCGGGCTTCGCGGCGCAGAGAAGCTGGGATCCCTGGCATAGGCGACCCCTTGGAACGGAGAAGCTGATAGCTGACCGCTGAAGGCTGACAGCTCTATTACTTCTTGCTGCGGTCGTCTTCCTCGTCATCGTCGTCATCGTCGTCATCGGCGGCGGAGGTGATCTCCTCCTTGAAGTCGTCCACGGCGCGGCGGGCTTCGGCGACGAACCGGCCGACGTCCCTGGCCATCTTGGGGAGGGAGCTCGGGCCGAAGATGATCAGGAAGATCAGCCCGATTACGATTATCTCGCTGCCTCCGACTCCTAGCATGCCCTTAATATAACCTGCGGGGTCCGCAAGGACAATCGGGCCGCGCGGTGGCAGCGTATATACTCAGCCCATGTTTACATCAGATAGGTTTTTGCCGTGATCTCCTGGAACGCCGCCCGCACGATAGCTGTCACCCTCGCCTCCCGCACGGAGAGGGCGCCCGCGGGCGACTTCGACTACCCCGCCGCCGTTGTGGAGACCCTCGGGCCCCTCTCGGACTTCGCGGGAATCGAGCTTCCGCCCGGGACCGACGCCACCAGGCGGCTCGTGGTGGCGAACCGAACGGAGTGGATAGACTTCAACATCGAGGGCTTCGGCGCGCTCATGGAGCCCGTACTCAAGCGCGCCGCCTCGGGCGCAGGGAACGTGACGTGGGCGCTCGGCGGGGCCACGCTTACGGCCCAGATGGGCCTGCTGCTGGGCTTCCTCTCCTCCAGGGTGCTTGGCCAGTACGATACGGGGCCCCTTCTCTCCAAGCAGGAGGCGGGCGGGCCCGGCAAGGTCTTTTTTCTGGACGGCAACATAGCCGCGGCGGCGGGCAGGCTCGGGGTCCCGCTGGACGGGCTGCGGCTCTGGATCGTGCTCCACGAGATGACCCACGCCCTGCAGTTCGAGGGCTACCCTTGGCTGCGCCGCCACCTGGGCTCGCTGCTCGAGAGCCTCGTTGGCCCGCTCTCCGAGCGCCTCGGCGTCGGGGAGACGGTGCGGCGCCTCTCGACGAACCTCAAGACCGGCGGGCGGCCTATGGAGCTGGTGATGAGCCCGGAGCAGCGCCAATCCTTCGACGGTATGCAGGCGGCGATGTCCGTGATCGAGGGCTACTCGGACTTCGTGATGCACAACGTCGGCAAGAACCTCGTGCCCCACTACGAGCACCTCAAGGACCGAATGGCGAGGAGCCGGGCCCACCGCCCGCCCTTCGAGACGGCCGTCTTCCGCCTCACCGGCATGGACGTGAAGCTCGAGCAGTACCGCCTCGGCGAGCGGTTCGCCGACGCCGTCGCCCGCCGGCAGGGCATGGAAGGCCTCAACCGCGTCTGGGAGGGCCCGGAGAACCTGCCGACCCTGGCAGAGGTGCGCGACCCCGGACTCTGGATGACCCGCATGGACGGAACGGGGTGACGGACCGCGGCGAAGACCCCGTCTCTATGGGCTACGAGTTCGCCCGCGAAGAGGAGGCCCGCGCCGCCGCCGCCGACCTCGACCGGCGCTTCGACGACCGGGAGCTCGCGGGCCTGCGCATCTACCGCGTCCGCTGGAACAACGACTTTATAGTCGAGGCGACCTTCCCCCCCGGCACCCTGCCTTCCCGCCTCGAAGACGCCCGCGCCCTCCTCGGCGAGTCCGGCGCCCCCGTCCACCCCGACGACCTCGAGGACTACAAGAGGGCGACGCAAGAGGGCGGCGGGATCCCCGGCTGGGTCCGACGCCTGTTTGGGAGCTAGTCAGCCCGGCCCTGGACGCTCCCAGCACGCTTCGGGCCTGCTTCGCGGGCCCTCGCCCTTCCTCGGACGTGGGCGGGTTTGAGACCCGCCCCTCCGGTTCGGCGGGGAGGTCGGCGCCCGCCGGGGTGGCGGCCCCGGCGTCCGCCTCGGAACGTTATGGACGACGCCCCGTGCTACGCCGCGCATCGAAGAGGCTGAAAGCCGCCATCAGGCGGCGGGCTGACGAGCTGATCGGCTGACGAGCGGAGGCGAAGCCGGAGCGTGCTGGGAGCGCCCGAAGGGCGCGACCTAGTCCATCTTCTGTTCGAGGCGGGTGATCTGCTCTCTTAGCTCTTCGATCTCGTGTTCGAGGTACCTCTCCCTGCCCCGGACGCGGGTGTAGCCGGCTTCCAGGGCGTTGCCGAAGCGGTCGGCGACGCGCCCGGCCCCGCGGCCGAGGAAGCGCAGGGACGTGCCCATGCCGCCCACGGCGGAGTGGCCCGCAGACCGTGCAGTGGGGGTCGCGGCGAGGGCGCCGAGGGCGAAACCGCCGACCGCGCCGAAGGCGGCGCCCAGGAAAAATCTTGTAGTGCCTTCGGCCACGGCTAGGCTCCTCCCGGCTTCTCCGAGCTCGACCGGCGCCAGTTTAGCACAGCGTTTTGCCCCGAAACCCGGCCCAGGCGGACCGGGTTATACTTGGCGGCGTATGCTCGAGACGGGGAAGAGGGAGAGGCTCAGGGGTCTCCCTGCCGTGGACGCGGTGCTGCGAACCCCGGCCGGGGCCGCGCTCGCCGGTCGGCACGGCAGGGCCGCTACGGCTGCCGCCGTCAGGGCCGTTCTTGGGGATCTGCGGCGCCGGATCTCAGCGGGCGAGGAGCCCGCCGTCTCGGAGGAGGGCGTCGTCGCGCTCGCCGCGCGGGCGCTCTCCGGCATGGGGCTGCGAAGGGTAGTCAACGCCACCGGCGTGGTTCTCCACACGAACCTGGGCCGCTCCGTCCTCTCGGATGGCGCCGTCGCCGCCGTCTCGGAGGCGGCCACCCGGTACTCGAACCTGGAATACGACGTGGCGGCGGGCGGGCGGGGATCGCGCTACGATCGGGCCGCGCCGCTGCTGCGGGAGCTTACCGGCGCGGGGGACGCGCTGGTGGTCAACAACTGCGCTGGCGCGACGCTGCTGGCGCTGACCGCGGTGGCGGGGGGCGAAGAGGAGGCCGAGGTGATCGTCTCCCGGGGCCAGCTCATCGAGATCGGGGGGGGCTTCCGCATCCCCGAGGTGCTCGGCCTCTCGGGCGCGAAGCTGCGCGAGGTCGGCACCACGAACCGCACCCGGCTCTCGGACTACGAGGGGGCCGTGGGCGAGAACACCCGCGCCATCCTGTGGGTCCACCCGAGCAACTTCGAGGTAAGGGGCTTCACGGAGTCCGTGGGCGTGGCAGAGCTCGCCGCCCTCGGCCCTCCTGTCGTAGCCGACGTCGGCAGCGGCGCCCTGCTGCCTTTCGGCGACGAGCCGCTCGTCGGGGAGGCGGTGCGGGACGGGGCCGCGCTCACCGTGTTCTCGGGGGACAAGCTGCTAGGCGGGCCGCAGGCCGGCATCGCGGTCGGGGACCCCGCCTGGATCTCCGCTATGCGCCGCCACCCCCTCGCCCGCGCCCTGCGCGCCGACAAGCTCTGCCTGGCCGCCCTCGAGGCGACCCTGACCTCGTACCTCGAAGGTACCGCGACGGAGGACCTGCCCACCCTCTACATGCTCCGCGCCCCGGAGGACGAGGTTCGAGGGCGGGCCGAGGAACTGGCGCGTGAGCTTTACAGGGAAGTCCCCGGCGTGGAGGTGGACGTGGCCCCCTCCGTCGCCCGCAGCGGCGGCGGCACGCTGCCCCTGTACGAGATCCCCTCGTTCGCCGTCCGCCTCGGGGGGACGGAGCCCGAGACCCTTGCGGGGGGCTTGCGCGCCTCCGATCCGCCCGTCGTCGGGCGGATCCACGAGGGAAGGGTCTGGCTCGACGCGCGGACCCTGCTGCCCGGCGACGCGGGGGATGTCGTCGCCGCCGTAAAGGCCGCCGTTGGGTGAGACAACCGGGGGCCGGATAGCCCTGACCATAGGGACGGCAGGGCACGTGGACCACGGCAAGACCACGCTGGTCCGGCGGATGACGGGCACGGACACGGACCGGCTGGAGGAGGAGCACAGGCGGGGCATCTCCATCGTGCCGGGCTACGCGGAGCTCGTGCTCCCAGGCGGCAGGCGGGCGAGCCTCGTCGACGTGCCTGGCCACGAGCGGTTCGTAAAGAACATGGTATCGGGGGCGACGGGGGTGGACGCGTTCCTGCTAGTGGTGGCCGCCGACGACGGCGTCATGCCCCAGACCCGCGAGCACCTCGACGTCCTGCGCGTCCTCGGCGTGGCGCGCGGCGTGGTGGCCCTTACCAAGACAGACGCCGTGGACGAGGAGACCGCCGAGCTGGCGGCGCTCGACGCCGAGGAGCTTCTCGAGGCGGCCGGAATCTCCGCCCCCGTGGTCCCCGTCAGCGGCAGGACCGGGGAGGGGATCGGGGACCTCCTGGAGGCGCTGGACGGGCTGGCCGCGGGGACCGCCGGCGGGGGCGACGCGACGGGCCTCGCGCGGCTGCCCGTCGACCGGGCGTTCGTGCTGCGGGGGATCGGGGTGGTCGTGACGGGGACGCTGTGGAGCGGGGAGATCCGGCCCGGCGACACGCTGTTCGCCTCCTCGGGGCACCGTCCCCGCGTGCGGAGCGTCCAGAACCACGGCCACCCGGCGGAGGTCGCCTACCCCGGCGCGAGGACGGCCCTGGACCTCGTCGGCATAGAGGCCTCCCAGATACAGGCCGGCGACGTCCTCACGTCGCGTCCCGTCTCGCAGAGCCTTGCGTTCGACGCGCGCCTGCGGCTACTCGAAGGCGCGAGGCCACTAGCCCACGGCGTGAGGGTGCGCCTGCACCACGGCACCAGGGCCACCAACGCCAGGGTCCGGCTCTCGGGTACGGATGAGCTGCAACCCGGCGAGGACGACTTCGCCCGCGTCAGGCCCGAGGAGCCCCTGGTCGTGCTACCCGGGGACCGCTTCGTCGTCCGGTCGCTCGCCCCTCAGGTAACGATAGGCGGCGGCACCGTGCTCGACCCGGCGCCGGCCGGCCGTCGGCCCGACCCCGCCTGGCTCGAGGCCCTTGAGGGCGGCGACCCCGCGAGGACCATTCCCCTGGTCCTCGCCCGCCGGCCCGACGAGGGCCTGACCGCCGCGGAGATCTCCCTCGCCCTCTCCGTCCCCGCCCAGAAGGTCGTGGAGGCCGCCGAACGGCTGCCGCAGGTGGCGAAGGCGGGCGACCTCTACGCCGCCGCGGATGCCGTACAAGCGGCCGGGGACCGGCTGCTCGCGGCGCTCCGGTCGCGGGCGGACGAGCGTCCCGAGGCCCCGGAGATCAGGGTCGCCGAGGCCCGCTCCGCGATGGGGCTCCGGGCGCCCCTCGCCGACGCCTTACTCGGAGAGCTGGCTGGCTCGGAGGTGCGGGTTACGGAGACCGGCGTGGTCCTGCCCGCCGCGGGCGGGGTTCCCGAGGAACTCGAGAGGGAGGCGCGCGCCCTTCTGGAGAAGCTAGAGGCGTCCGGCGTCGAGCCCCCGGCGACCGAAACCTCTCCCGCCCTGCGCCTGCTCCTGAAAGGCGGGGAGGTCGTGGACCTCGGGGGCGGGCTCTACGCGTCCCGCCTGACGGCGGATCGGATCCTCGAGGGCATAAAGACCGTCTGCCGGGAGGAGGGGGAGATCTCGCTCTCCGGCTTGCGCGACCGACTCGGCACCAGCCGCCGGTTCGCCCAGGCGTGGCTCGAGTTCTCCGACGCCTCGGGCGTCACGAGCCGCACCGGGGACGTCAGGGTACTCACCCGCCGCCACCGCCGGGCGATGTAACAGAACCCGCCGCGCAGAGCCAAACCCGGCGCAGCGTCAGCATCGGTCCGTGCGCGAGCCTACGAAACCCTATGAGGTCGCCGCTGCCACCGCCGCGCCGCTTGTGCGGTAAGGACCACCTTTGGTAGACTAACAAGTAACCAATAGCACTAGATAGTGGCGCGGTGATGGGTGCTTTGTTGCGGGTCCTGAACGTCGTTTTCTGGGTACCGGGTTGTTTGGTGACAGGGGTTCGCGTGTGGTGAACGCGGCCTTGCTGGTCGCGATAGTGGTGTGTTCCGGTGCGATAACGCCTTACGAATTCGGGCGCAACCCGATATCCGACACCGAGCGCGGGTGAATGGACTA
>DATFPF010000160.1:0-12339 GCA_035264945.1 Rubrobacter sp. | reverse complement strand
AACGGCTGCGGCAAGACCGCGCTCCTGCGCACCGTGATGGGTGAGATCACACCGCTCCGCGGCGGGGTGCGCACGTCGCCCTCCGCGAGGGTTGGATACTTCGACCAGGAGAACCGCGTCCCCTACCCGGAGGCCACGGCGCTCGAGATCGTCGCCTGGCCCGAGGGCGATGAGACCCTTGCCCGCACCGTCATGGGCCGGATGGGCGTCAGGAGGGAGACCGTGAACAAGCCGGCGCGCGGGCTCTCTTCAGGGGAGAGGGCCAAGGTGCTGCTCGCCCGCCTCGTCCTCGGCGAGAACGACCTGCTGGTCCTCGACGAGCCCACGAACCACCTGGACATAGAGACCCAAGCCGTGCTCATCGAAGCCCTCGGAGGTTTCCCCGGCGGCGTGCTCTTCGTCTCCCACGACCGTTACTTCGTGGACGAGTTCGCCACGGGGACCCTGCGGCTGGGGATAACATAGGGGCGTGACCGGAGATCGTACACGCGTCCCCTGCCCGCTAAGATCTGCGGCCCTCGAATCTCCCGACGCCGAGGCGGTCGTTGGCGCGGGGTGGGCCGTGTCGTACCGGGTACTCGACGCAAGGGTGTCCGCGGCGGAGAGACGCCTCGAGAAGGTCGGCGTCGCGCCAGGCGACCGGGTGGCCCTCTACCTGCCGAAGGAAGCGGGCTACCTGGTCCTGCTGCTCGCGCTGGTGAGGGCCGGGGCCGTGGCATGCCCCGTGAGCACGCGCCTGCCTGCCGGCGGCGTCGGGCCCGTGCTAGAGAGGGCGGGCTGCTCTGCCCTGATCTCAGCCGACGAAGAACTGCTGGATGCGGTCGGCCAGTTCAGCCGCGTCGATCCGGGAACGGTTCTGGCAGGCGGCGCGGGGGAAGAGGAGGAGTTTGGGCCCCTGGAAGTACCGCTCGACAGGCCGGCGACCGTCGTCTTTACCTCAGGCAGCACGGGCGTCCCGAAGGCCGCGCTCCACACCTTCGGCAACCACCATAACAACGCGCTCGGCTCGAACGAGAACATCGCGCTCGCGCCCGGGGACCGCTGGCTGCACTCGCTGCCGCTCTACCACGTCGGCGGGCTCTCCATTGTCTTCCGGTGCCTGCTCGCCGGCGCCGCCATCGCGCTACCTGAGCCCGGCGCGCCCCTCGGCCGGGCCATCTCCGACCTACGGGCCTCCCACGTCTCCCTCGTCTCGACGCAGCTTCTGAGGCTTCTGGATGACGGCGCGGATCTCTCCGGGCTCGGGGCCGTCCTGATGGGCGGGGGGCCGATACCGCCTTCGCTCGTGGACGAGGCGATCGCGCGCGGCTTCCCTGTCCACACGAGCTACGGCCTCACGGAGATGGCCTCGCAGGTCACCACGACCCCGCCAGGTGCGTCGCGCGAAAGGCTCCGCACGGCCGGGCGCGTCCTGCCCCACCGCGAGGTACGCGTCTCCGGGGAGGGCGAGATCCTGGTTCGGGGTGCTACGCTCTTCGCGGGCTACCTGCGGGAGGGGGTGCCCGACCTCCCGCTCGACGACGGGGGTTGGTTCCGTACGGGCGACCTCGGGGAGATGGACGCCGACCGGTACCTGACGGTCTCGGGGCGGCGGGACAACCTCTTCGTCTCAGGCGGCGAGAACGTCCAGCCTGAGGAGATCGAGGCGGCGCTGTGCCGGGTCGATGGGGTCGAGGAGGCCGTCGTGGTACCCGTGCCCGATCCCGACTTCGGGGCGAGGCCCGTCGCCTTCGTGCGCCTCTCCGGCGGGGCGGGGAACCTGGCCCGCGCGCTGGAGCCGGTTCTGCCGCGATTCAAGATCCCCAAAACCTTCCACGAGTGGGGGGGTGCGGGCGGCATGAAGCCCGACCGCGTAGCCCTCAGAGAGCGCGCGAACCGGCTGGCCGACGGCGCGGCCTTCTAAGGCGGTCCTCCCTGGACCGTCCTAGCCCATAAGCGGGCGCAGGTACCTGACGGTCTCGGGGAGCGCCGTCCCCGCGTCGCCCCGGATGCCGCACTCCATCGCCATAAAGCCCCCGAAGCCAATGTCCCGGAGTGCCCGGAATGCGGCGGCGAAGTCCGTGTGGGCCGTCCCCGGCTGGAGGCGGCTGCTGTCGGCGAGGTGGACGTGGGCGAGGTGGCCACCGGCGGCCCGGATGGCATCGCCGAGGTCGTCCTCCTCGATGTTCATGTGGAAGAGGTCGCCCATGACCTTGACCGAGCGACGGCCGACGGCCCCGCAGAGCTCGACCGCCTGTTCGACGCGATTGAGCATGTGGTCCTCGTAGCGGTTGAGCGGTTCGAGGAGGACGAGCGTGCCCTCCCTCTCGGCGTGTTCGCCGAGTTCCTCCAGCGCTTCGAGGAGCACGCGCCGGTCCTCCTCCTCCGTGCGGGGCACGGTGAAGGGGGGGAGCCTCTTCGACGCGAGGCCGTAGGCCGCCGGGGTCACGGCGCCCGTTCCGCCGAGCTCGGCGATGCCGGAGAGGAGGTCCTTCATGTGCTCTGTGGCCTCGCGACGGCGTTCCGCGTCCAGGTCGCCGATAAAGCGGTCGGAGATCAGGCACACACTCGAAAACACGGCGCCCCTCTCGCGTGCGCTCCTGAACTCTTCCATCCGCCCGTTCCAGTCCTCCGTGCCGCGCAGCTCGATGCCGTCGAAGCCCGCGGCCCGGGCGAACTCCCACTTCTCCAGGATGTCGTCGCCAGGCAAGAGGTGTTCCTGGCAGGAAAGCTTCAAATCTCCTCCTCGCGGCTCTAGAATTTGATGACGGCCTGCACGACGTCGCCCGGGGCCGGTCTACTGTCCAGGAGCCCGAACGCCTCGCCAGCGTCGTCGGCCTCGAAAACGTGGGTGACGAGCGGCTGCAGTGAGATGCGGCCCTCTGCGGCGAGCGACATCACCGTCCGCTCAAGGCGCTCGACGCTCCATCGGTGGTCGAGGGCGGGGCTGAGGCCGGAGATCTGGGAGCAGACTACCCTTACGCGGTTGTGGTGGAACTCTTCGCCGAGAAAGAGGCCCGCGCCGTCCCCCTGGAAGAAGCCGGCCGAGACCACCTTAGAGTTGTATGCGGTGGACCGGATCGCCTCGTGCAGGGCCGGGTAGGAGCCGCTGATCTCGACGGAGACGTCGGCGCCGCGGCCCTCGCTCAAGCGCTTTATCTCCTCGGCCGGGCTCGCCTCGTTGAAGTCCACGACGTGCGCCACCCCGAGCTGGCGGGCGAGCTGCAGGCGCCTCGGGATGCCGTCCACGGCGATCACGGTCCCCCCGTTCAGCCCGGCGAGCTGGGCGGCTATGAGGCCAGGCACCCCCTGGCCAAAGAGCGCGACGTACTCGCCAACATGGATGTCCGCGTCCAGGACGGCGTTCAGCGCTATGGCCCCTATCCTGGAGAAGACACCGACCACAGGATCCACGCCAGGGGGGAGCCTGCGCGCCGCCGCCCAGTCCTCGTCCACGACCTTGGTGCTCCTGTGGCCCCAGGTCCCGTAGACGACCTCCCCAAGACCTACCTTCGTCACGCCGGGGCCGACCTCCGCGACCTCGCCGACCTCCTCGTAGCCCCAGCCCTCGACGGGGTACTCCAGACTCGTCTCTCCCTCGATAAAGAGGCGGCGGTCGGGGTCCCAGCGCTTGGCGAGATAGGGGTTCGAGCCCCTGTATGCTGTCATCTCGGTACCGGCGGAGATCCCGGAGTAGAGCGTCCTCAGCCTGACCTCGCCCGGGCTCAGGGCCGGGTCCTCGTATTCCCTCACCGAGACCACTTTGGGTCCCTCGAACGTTACGACTCGTCCCACTGGCGTTTCCTCTCTAGGCGCTCGTCCGCGTGCGAACCTCTTTACTTGATGGCGCCGGCTGTCAGGCCTCTGACGAAGAGGCGCTGGAAGGCGAGGAAGAAGAGCACGACGGGGAGGACCATGATCAGGCTCCCCGCGGCCGTGAGCTCGTACTCTTGCGTCCGGCCGCTGGAGAACAGGTAGAGCCCCGTGGCGAGCACCCGGTTCTCCGAGCCCGGAAGGTAGAGCAGCGGCACGATAAACACGTTCCAGGTCTGAAAAAAGACGAGCACCGAGAGGACGGCGACGCCTGGGCCCGAGAGCGGGAGCATGATGCGCCAGAAGACCTCGAACTCGCTCGCGCCGTCTACCCTGGCGGCGTCCGCGAGCTCTTCTGGCAGGTCCATGTAGAAGGAGCGCATCAGGAAGACGCCGATGGGCAGGCCGTAGCCGCTGGCGCCCGCGATCAGGACGAGGATCACGCCGAGCTTCGTGCCGAGGAGGCCCGTGTCCCTGAGCTCGTAGAAGAGCGGGATCATCACGGCGAAAAACGGGAACATCAGGCCCGTCAGGAAGATCATGAAGATCAGGTTGCGCCCGGGGAAGTACAGCCGAGCTAGCGCGTAGCCGGCCAGGACCGAGAGGGCTATCGTGCCGAGGAGGGTGAAGGCCGTGATGATGAGCGTGTTCCAGAAGTACCCGCCGAAGCCGCCCAACGTCCACGCGTCCACGAAGTTCATGAGGTTCACCGAGCTGAACAGCGCGAACGGGTTCGGGGTGACGTCAAGCGGGTCCTTCACGGCGGTCGAGACGATAAGCAGGAGCGGGTAGAGGACCAGGACGGAGAAGAACGCCAGCGCCAGGAACCTGGCGAGCGTGCCGACCAGCCGGGAGGAAGATCCGAACGACGGGCTACTCACTGCTCCTCCTTAGATACCGATGGCCCCACCGCTACCGCTCCCTCAAGCGAACGAAAACAACCGCCGAGACAAGCGAGAGGATGGTGATCAGCATAGCCAGCGCCGAGCCGTAGCCTGCCTGGTTCTGCTGGAACGCCGTCTTGTACGTGTAGGTGGCGAGCATCTCGCTCGCGTTGCCGGGGCCGCCGCCGGTCATTACGAAGACGATGTCGAAGACGGCGAAGCCCCCGATCAGGGTCACGGCCGTCACCATCGTCAGCTGCGGGGCGATCTGGGGGATTATCACGTTCCAGGCCCGCTGGAACCAGTTGGCCCCGTCGATCATGGCTGCCTCGACGGTGCTCATGTCCACGTTCTGAAGCGCGGCGTGAAGGATGAGGAAGCAGAACCCCGTGGCCCCCCAGATGGCCGCTATAAGGACAGCGTAGAGCGCGGTGTGCGGGTCTGCCAGCCACCCGCGGCTCACGCCGTCGAGGCCGACGCCGTCGAGGGCCGAGTTCAGGATGCCAAACAGAGGATGGTAGATCCACTGCCACACGATGCCGACGACCACCAGCGGCAGCACGAAAGGGAGAAAGAAAAGCGTCCTGAAAAGGAGGGAACCGCGCTGCCCGCCGGTCCACACGAGCAGCGCCTCGAAGAGGCCCAACACCACGGGCGCTATCGTCCCGAGGACTACCCATACCACGTTGTTGGCGAAAGCCTTGAGCGCGGTGGCGTCCCCGAATATCCGCGCGTAGTTGGCGAGCCCGATCCAGTCCCTCTCCGGGGAGACGCCGTCCCAGTTCGTGAAGCTCAGGTAGATCGTGGCGAGAAACGGGAAGACCATGAAGGCTGTGTAGATCAGGAGCCCCGGGACGACGAAGAGGGCCCCGTAGTAGGCCTGCTGCCGACGCAGCGCCGGGACGCTGGCTGACCGCCTGAACAGCCCCCGCTTCCTGCGGGGCTTGGGCGCCCCCCTGGTGTCGCCTGGCGTTCGTGTCGGGGTACCCGCTCTGCTCATCTCGGCCTACTCCTGCGTCGGTATGTCGCCCTGCTTTTTAGCCTTGGCCCAGGCCTCCTGCAGCGCCGCGGCCTGCTCCTTGGCGCTCCTCGAACCGTCCAGAACCTCCTGGAATCCGGAGAACATCACCTCGTTGAAGTTGGCAGGGGCGAGGACGTCGATGTTGTAGCCGAAGGACTCGGCCTGGCCCTGCTCGGAGAGGTCGGATAGGACCTGCTTGAAGAGTTCAGAGACGTCGAGGCCCTCGGTGTCCACCGGATGGGCGGGGATCGAGTTCAGCCTCTCCATGAGCTGGCGGGCCGTGCTCTCCTGCTGCAGGTAGTCTATGAACGCGATCGCGCCCTCCGTCTCCTTGGCGTTGTCCGCCACGAACAGGCCGGACCCCACGCCGGCAGGCGGCGCTATCCCCGATCCGTCTATGGAAGGGAAGGGGAAGACGCCGACCTCGAAGTCCTGCACCGACTCGACGATTGTCGAGACGAGCCACGTACCCGTGGGCGCCATGGCGGCCTGGCCCGAGAAGAAGAGCGAGTTGGCGTCGTCGTAGGTTATGGCGTTGACGCCCTCGGGGTAGTAGCCGCTCTGGTTAAACTCCCTGAAGATGACGTCTATGGCCGCGATCACCTCGTCCGTGTCCCATCGGCCGTCGCCGTATAGGATCTCGTCGAGCCCATCCCTGCCGAGCGTGTTGCTCGCCCCGATGCTGAACATGTGGCCGCCGGGCCACTGTTCCTGGTCACCGAACGCGAACGGGATGATGTCCCGGCCCTTGAGGTCGTCGGCCAGGGCCCTTAGCTCCTCCACCGTGGTCGGGGGCTCGGGCACGAGGCTCTTGTTGTAGTAGACGATGATCTCCTCGACCTGGTCCGGCACCCCGTAGGTCTTGCCGGCGTAGGTGGCCCGCTGCCTGGCCCAGGGGTAGATGTCCCAGCCTTTTTGCTCGTACGCGTCTTCCAGGGACATCAGAAGCCCGGCGCTGGCGAGCACTCCCCCGAAGC
The DNA here is from genome assembly GCA_035264945.1 of Rubrobacter sp. Taxonomy (GTDB): domain Bacteria; phylum Actinomycetota; class Rubrobacteria; order Rubrobacterales; family Rubrobacteraceae; genus Rubrobacter_D. The sequence goes on along the minus strand of DATFPF010000160.1, from coordinate 5,665 downwards.
CGGGGCCGGTGTCGTAGGAGAAGACGTCTGGTGGGTTGTTGGACTGCAGCCTCGTCTGGATGACGGAGCGCTGATCTTCGGTCGGCACCGCCTCGCGCTCGAGGGTGTACTTGGGGTTCGCCTCCTGGAACCCGTCAACCTGTATCTCCTGGTACGCCCGCTCCTGGGAGGTCGTCTCCGCGGTTCCGGTAAAGAACCTGACGACCTGCCCGCCACCCTGCGACCCGCCGCCGCAGCCCGCCAGCGTGCCGCTGCCGAGCAGCGCCGCCCCGGCGAGCCCCGCGCCGCCGAGCCTCAAGAAATCCCTCCGGCTGACAGCCCCGCGCATCCTCCGCATTCTCTCCTCCTTCGCTTCGCTTTCTCCGGCGTCCCCACGACGCCGCGTCCGGTTCCTGCTAAACCGCGCTCGCCTTCTGCAACATCCCTTCCGCCGCCAGAACGTTCGCCCCAGCGACGCCGGCCATCCCGTCTAGCTCGCTCAACACGACCGGCAGGTTGCGGGTCGCGAGCGGGAGCGAGCGGCGGTAGACGGCGCTCCGGATCTCGGCCAGCAGCGCGTGGCCGATGTTGGCCACGCCGCCGCCCACGATCACCAGCGACGGGTTGAGCGTGCTGACGAGGGCGGCGAGCACTCGGCCCACGATCCGTCCCGATTCCCTGATGATGTCGAGCGCGTGGTGGTCCCCGAGGGCCGCCGCCGCGCCGACGTCCCTAGCGTCGAGCCGGCCCCGCTCTTCCAGCCTCTGTCGCAGGGCCGCAGACGCGCCGCTCCTCGCGCACCGCTCCGCCTTGGCGGCTATGGCGGGGGCGCCGGCCATAGCCTCCAGGCAACCCCTATTGCCGCACGGGCAGACGGGGCCCTCGGGGTCCGCACAGATGTGCCCGATGTCCCCCGCGCACCCCTGGGTCCCGCGGTAGAGCCGTCCGTCCGCGATGATCGCGCCGCCTATGCCGGTCCCTATCTTGACGAAGAGCACGTTATCGATGCCCTTGGCCACGCCGCCCCGGTGCTCGCCGAGGGCCATCACGTTCACGTCGTTGTCCACGAAGACCGGGACCGCGTACTCGTCTGCGAAGGCGGACCTTATGGGGTAGCCGTCCCAGCCTGGCATGATCGGGGGGCTCTTGAGCAGCCCCGATGCCTGCTCGACCGGACCTGGGACGCCCACGCCCGCCGCCAGCACGTCCCGCGGACCCGACCCCTCGTCGAGCAGCAACCCCGCGAGCATCTCCTTTGCCCGGTCGAGCACGACCCGTGGCCCGTCCTTGATCTCAGACGGCTCGCCCCTGTGTGTCAGGATCTCCCCGCCCAGCGTGGCCAATGCCACGTCCGTGGAGGTCGCGCCGAGGTCCACGCACGCTATGAGGCCGGCCGAACGCGGGATGCGCAGCAACGAAGAGCGGCGGCCCCCATCGGACTCGGCGAGCCCGTCCTCCACTAGCAGGCCGAGCTCGATCAGGCGCCCGACCTCCAGGGACACCTTGCTGCGGCTTACGCCGAGAACCTCGGCCATCTCCGCGCGAGAGACCGGACGCTCCTCCGTGCGCGCGTGAAGCATCATTCCTGCCTGGACGCGATCCTCGACCAGCGGGTAGCCGCGACCCGTCAACTCCGCAGTATTCCTCTCTCCCACGTCCCCACTATAGGCGGACTTCTGACGTGCTGTCAACGACTTTTGACAATACGTGTCATAAGTCGTCGAGGCGGCCTGGGGGAGCCTCTTCGACGCGAGGCCGTGGCCCCTGGTCCTGCCTACAGGCCCAGCGGGGCCTTGTGCAGGTCGGCGGCGCCGTCGTCCACGGCGGCGTCGCGGACGGTGGTGGCGACGCTCTCGTGGACGTCGGGGTCGAGGGCATCTGGAACGAGCTCGGACTGCTGGGTGAGGTCCGCTATGGTCTCGGCGGCGGCGAGCTTCATCCCGAGCGTTATCTCCTTGGCGCCGGCGAGGAGCGCGCCCCGGAAGATGCCGGGATAGCCGAGCACGTTGTTCACGCTCGTGCCGTCGGCGGCGAAGGCTGCCCCCGCCTCGATCGCGGCCTCCGGCTCGATCTCGGGGTAAGGGTTGGTGAGGGCCAGTATTACCTGCCCCTCGCGCACCAGGGAGGGGTCTATGAGGCCCTGCCTGCCCGTGGTCGCGACCACGACGTCAGCCTCGGCCATTACCGTCTCGAGGTCCGATATCTCGATGCCCTTGTTCCTGGCCCTTTCGTGGGAGAGGGGGTTCGGGTCAGAGGCTATGACGCGCTTGGCGCCCGCGTCCGCCATGAGCGCCGCTATCCCGTACCCCGCGGCCCCGAGTCCGATCTGGCCGACGACCTCCTCCTGTAAGGTGAGCCCGGCGTGCCGGCAGGCGACCAGGACCGCCGCGAGCGTCACGACCGCCGTGCCGTGCACGTCGTCGTGCATGACGGGCTTGGGGAGAGCCTCTATGAGCCGCCGCTCTATCTCGAAGCACTCGGGTGCGGAGATGTCCTCGAGGTGGATGCCCCCGAAGGTCGGCGCTATGCGCACCACCGTCTCCACGAACTCGTCCACGTCCTTCGTGTCGATCAGTATCGGCATCGCGGAGACGTTGGCGAGCTGGTGGTAGAAGACCGCCTTGCCCTCCATCACCGGCATCGAGGGGACCGGGCCTATGTCGCCGAGGCCCAGGACGCGCGTGCCGTTGGTGCAGATGGCGACGCTGCGCCCGATCATGGTCAGCTCCCCGGCGAGCGAGGGGTCCTCGGAGATCGCGACGCACGCCCGCGCCACGCCCGGCGTGTAGACGTCGCGCATGTCCTGGACCGTCCTGACGGGCCTGGTCGAGCCGATGACGAGCTTGCCTCCCTCGTGCCGGAGCAGCGCCCTGTCGCGCGACCAGAGCACCTCTACCCCTTCGAGGCCGTTTAGGATCTCCACTATGCGCTCTGCCTGGTCGTGGTCCTCGACGGCCAGCGTGATCTCGCGAATGGACGAGTCCCGCCCCACGTTGATGGTAGTCACGTCCCCGATGAGGCCCCCGCCCTCCGCGATCGCCCCCGCCACCGTCGCCAGCTGCCCCGTGCGGTGCGGTTGGCGGACGCGGTACGTGTAATCTAGCGGCACGAAGAACCCCCTTTGGTCTCTCTGCCCGGCTTCTCCTACGGGATCACCGCGACTGCCTCCACCTCGACGAGGAGCCGCGGGTCTATAAGGGCCGACACCTCCACCATCGAGGATGCCGGGTACGGCCCCCCGAAGTGCCGCCTCCTTGCCTCGTGGACCTCGTCGTAATGGACCATGTCCGTTATGAACACCGTAACCTTCACGATGTCGTCCAGGCCGCCGTCGGCCTCTTCCAAGACGGCCGCGACGTTCTGGAGCACCTTCTCCGTCTGCGCCTTCGCGTCGCCCTCCCCGACCACGGCTCCCTCCGCGTCCATAGCGACCTGCCCCGAGACGTAGACCGTCCTGCCGGGCGGCGCCTCCACCCCGGCGGAGAAGGCCCCTCGCGCATCGGCGCCGGCAGCTTCGGGCTCTCTATTACCCTTCTTACCCTTCCGCGCAACGCTAACTCCTCTCCTCGGGAACACGTTAACAGCCCCGGTACCTCCACGCCTGATGTAAACTCGCCCGGCCACGCCTCGGCCACGCCCAGGGGGGAGGACCCAGCACATGCAGCAGACGTTCGACGTGGAGGCCGTTCGCGCGCAGTTCCCTGCGCTCTCGCGCCTGCACGGGGGGAAGCCCGTCGCCTACTTCGACGGTCCCGGCGGCTCGCAGGTGGCGAGACCCTCCATAGACGCGATGACACGCTACATGGAGCGCGGAGGGGCCAACCTCCACGGCGTCTTCCCAACGAGCACCGAGACAGAGGAGATCCTGGCCCGCACCCGCCAGGCCTGCTCAGCCTTTCTCGGCGCCGAACCTGACGAGGTGGCCTTCGGGGCCAACATGACAACCCTCACCCTCGCCATCTCCCGCGCGCTCTCCCGCACCTGGGACGAGGACTCCGAGATCGTCGTGACGGAACTAGACCACCGCGCCAACGTCGACCCCTGGCTGATCGCCGCGCGAGAGAAGGGCGCGAGGGTACGTTGGATCGGGGTGGACCCCGAGACCCTGACCCTCGACCAGAGGGACATCGACAAGGAGATCAACCCGAACACGAAGCTCGTCGCCGTCGGCCTTGCCTCCAACGCCGTCGGAACGGTCAACGACGTGGCCGCTGTGGCCGAGCGCGCCCGCGCCGCTGGTGCCGTGGTCGCCGTGGACGCCGTACACGCCGCCCCGCACCTCCCGATGGACATGGACGCAATAGGGGCCGACGTCCTGACCTGCTCGGCCTACAAGTTCTTCGGCCCGCACGTTGGCGTAACGGCCATCAGGCGCGAGCTTTTCGAGAGCATGGAGGTGCACAGGCTCGCCCCGGCGCCCGACCACATCCCGGACAAGCTAGAGACCGGCACCCAGAACCACGAGGGCATAGCGGGCGTGAAGGGGGCCCTCGACTTCATCTCCTCGCTAGGCGAGGGCGCCTCCCCGCGGGAGAAGCTCCTCGACGCCATGCGGACGGTCGAGGAGCACGAGACGCGACTTGCGGACCGCTTCCGCGCGGGCCTGCGGGAGACGCCGGGCGTAACCGTCTACGCCGCCCCCGACGGCGTGCGCAAGACCCCGACCGTGGCGTTCCGGCTTGACGGACGCGCGCCGATCGAGGTCTGCCAGCACGCGGCCGACCGCGGGTTCTTCATCGCCGCCGGGGACTTCTACGCCTCGACGCTCTCCCAAAAGCTCGGGCTCGACGGGTCAGGCGGCTTCGTGCGGGCCGGGCTCGCCCCGTACAACACCGAACACGAGGTGGATGGGTTCGTCGGGGTCCTTCGGGAGCTCGTCTAGGCGACCTTTCGGACGGGCGCGCGACAGGCCGGCTATGGCGGACCTTGACGACAGGCGGGGAGATTCTGTTATACTGCTGCCCGTAACGTAAGAGCAAGGTGGGTTTACATTAGACGGAGCGCCACCCCCGAGAACGATTGAGGGTGGCATTTTTGTTTGGTGGATTCCCATAAACACGAAAGGTGGGCGCCTGATTATGGCCCAAGGAACAGTGAAGTGGTTCAGCGACGAGAAGGGCTACGGCTTTATCTCCCCGGACGATGGGGGCGAGGATCTCTTCGTGCACCACACCGGCATATCCGGCGAGGGCTTCAAGACCCTCGACGAGGGTGCCAAGGTCACCTACGAGGCGACCCAGGGACGTAAGGGGATGCAGGCGGAGAACGTCACTCCCGCCTAACACATCCGATAACCATCGGAAAGAGCAGGGGCCGGGGCCAACGCCCCGGCCTTCGCCTTACCAGAAAAATTACCTGTAGAAAATAGCGAGACCGTCCCGGGCGGGACGTCGGTACTCGTCTGGAGAGGGGATCTCGTGCAATACCTCGTCGCCGTGATCGTGGGGCTGGCCTTAAGCCAGCTTGCCACGCTTATCACCACCGTCTACCTTCACCGCGTTCTCTCGCACAGGTCCATCCGGCTCCACCCGGCGCTCACGATGATGATGCGTTTCGGGACATGGATGCTGACGAGCATCTCGCCCAGAGAATGGGTGGCGGTCCACCGCAAGCACCACAACTTCAGCGACGTCGAGGGCGACCCCCACAGCCCCCACATCGAGGGGTACTGGCAGATCATGATAGG
>DATFPF010000159.1:0-13388 GCA_035264945.1 Rubrobacter sp. | reverse complement strand
TGTTCCGCTCCGGCCCCGAGGCGTCCGATTCCGACGGCGGCCTGTTCGGGACGGTGGAAGGGAAAGCGGAGGCCCGCGGCGGCTGGGGGGTGCCGCAGCGCAGGCGGGCCAGGCGCGCCGCGGTCATCGGGGCCGCCATCGCCGCTGGGGTGACGGCCGCGCTCCTCTCCCGTGCCAGCCGTGGCGCGAACGCCGGACTGCGGTAGCTAAAGAGCACCGTTACCGGGGTTCAGCCCGCCGAACGTCAAACGGTCCGCGGCTGCTGGGGTTACCCGTTACCGTACCGACCGTTGGTCCCCGTAGCCCTCTAAAGGCCGTCTTCCCGCTGGCGCTCCCGCGCGGCCCTCTCCGACCTCCAGTGGTCCAGCCGAGCCTTGATCTCCCCCTCGGCCCCGCTCTCTTTGGGCTGGTAATAGACGCGATCCCCTAGCTCTTCGGGAAGATAGCGGTCGTTCATGCCCTCGGGTGCGTCGTCGTGGGCGTAGCGGTACCCGGCCCCGTAGCCCTCGCTCCGCATAAGATCCGTGCGCGAGTTGCGCAACGAGAGAGGGACCTCCGGCGTTGTCCCATGCCTCACGTCTTCGAGCGCCTGGCCGATGCCGGCGTAGGCGGCGTTGGACTTGGCGGTGGAGGCGAGGTAGGTCGTCGCCTGCGCGAGCGGGATGCGCCCCTCTGGCATGCCAACGAGCCTGACGGCCTCTGTGGCGGCGATGGCGAGCGGGAGGCCGTGAGGGTCGGCATTGCCGATGTCTTCTGAAGCCAGGATCACGAGCCTGCGGGCCACGAAGACGGGGTCCTCCCCCGCCTCGAGCATCCGGGCCAGGTAGTGGAGCGCCGCGTCCGGGTCGCCGCCGCGGACGCTCTTTATGAAGGCGCTTATTACGTCGTAGTGCTCCTCCCGCCCGTAGCGGAGCGCCCTCTGCCCCACCGCCCGCTCCACGTCAGCCGCCTCGACACGCCTCGTGCCGGCCGCCGCGACCTCCAGCGCGTTGAGCATCCTCCGCCCGTCGCCGCCTGCGAGGCTGAGGAGGTACTCGCGCCCGTCGTCCGAGATGCCGATGCCGAGCTCCCCGAGCCCCCGCTCAAGCAGGGCGTTCAGGTCCTCCTCCGAGAGCGGCCTGAGCCGCAGCACGCGCGAGCGGGAGAGCAGCGGCGCGGTGACCTCGAAGGAGGGGTTCTCCGTCGTCGCCCCTATAAAGTCAACGAGACCCTCTTCGAGGGCCGGCAGCAGCGCGTCCTGCTGGGCCTTGTTGAAGCGGTGGACCTCGTCCACGAAGAGCAACGTCCCCCTGTCCTCGAACTTCAGCCGCTCGCGGGCGCCTTCCAGGGCGCCGCGCAGGTCCTTCACGCCGCTCGTGACGGCGCTTAAAGGAACGAACTCGTCCTCGGCCACGCCCGCCAGCACGCGGGCCAGGGTCGTCTTCCCCGTCCCCGGCGGCCCCCAGAGCACCAGGGAGCCGACCCGGCCCCGCGCAACGACGGCCCGAAGCGGCCCCCCCTCGCCCGTCAGGTGGCCCTGGCCGACGACGTCTTCCAGGGTCTTCGGGCGCAGGCGTTCGGCGAGCGGGGCGCGACGGGAGAGGCTGTCCGCGCTCGACTGGTCGAAGAGGTCCATGGGGTGAGTATACCGGCGGCCCGGAGGATTCCCGGCCTAAGATCCGCCCTTGTGGTGCTCGTCGTGCTCGCGACGCTGGCGGTCCATGCGTCGGGCGGCCTCGAGGACGTCCTGCGGGTAGAGGCTGCGGAGGGCGCCCGTCTCCAGGACCTGATCCACGGAGTGCTCTGGGATCATCATCCACTCCGCCGCGTGCGGCACGGGCAACGGCCTGTTCGCCGTCCTGTAGAACAGCCACACCAGCCACCGCCCAGGGCGCGAGCCGGACAGGAACCTCAAAGGCGCACCTCCAGGCAGGATCTCATCGAGGCTGATTCTAGCCGGACATCCGCCCAGCGGCGACACGGAGGCCGGCGCATGTACAATGAGCCCCGTGAAGAGGGAGACGGTGGATTTCTACGAGCTTGTGGAGAGGGCGCTTGAGGGGCTGCCGCCGGAGCTCGCGGAGCTTCTGGACAACGTGGCTATCGTGGTGGACGACTGGCCCGACCTCTCCTCGCCGCTGGTCGCCGACGGGCACAACGACACGCTCTACGGGCTCTACGAGGGCGTGCCGCTCACGGACCGGGGCTCGGGGTACTACGGGATCCTGCCGGACAAGATCACGATCTTCCGCGGCCCCCTGGAGCGGGATTTCGGGCAGGGGCATCTCGAGGAGCAGATCCGGGTGACCGTGGTGCACGAGGTCGCCCACCACTTCGGCTTCGACGAGGACCGGCTGGAAGAGCTGGGGTGGGGATGAGCGGCAAGGGAAGCGTCGCCATCGAGGAGCGCATCGCCGCACCCCCCGAGATGGTGGCCGCCTTCGTCGGCGACTTCCGCAACGCGAAGAGGTGGATGGTGGGCGTCGAGGGTATCGAGCCGCTCGGGAACGACGCCTACAAGCTCGAGATAGAGAGCCCGGTAGGCAAAATTCATCCCGAGGTCCGCGTACTTGAGCACAGCCCAACCACCGTCCGCTGGGTCTACGACACCGCGGTCGAGGGCGGCGGGCGGGTGGACGTGGTCCCCGACGCCGACGGCGGCTGCCTGGTCTCCTACGAGGGCGAGTTCCACCTCAAGAGCGGCCTTCTCGACAGGGCAGCCCGGCTGGTCGGGGCCGAGCGGTTCGCCCGCAACAACGGCGAGCGCTCCCTCGCCCACCTGAAACACCTCATGGAAGCCCACCGCCTAGGATGACACCTTGGGCTTCGTAGAGATACTCATCATCGTCCTGGTCTTCCTCGTCCTCGGACCACGCCGCATAGCCGACCTCTTCCGCTCCCTCGGCCGCGGCGCCCACGACTTCGTAGAGAACCTCGGCCGCGACAAGGACCAGAAAGAGATCGAAGACTCCGAAGACGAAGACCCCCCCTCCCCCAGGCCGTAACCCGTCAAGGCGCGTAGTCCGAGCCCAGGCCCATAATCTAGAGCCTAGGACCTAAAGCCCCAACGCCACCCGCCCGGCCGGCCCGACGCGGGCGTTCGGCGGCTTCCTGTCGACCCCCGAGAGGTCTTCCCCCGAGTCCGTAAGGTACACGCGGGGCTCCCTGACGGCGGGGTTGGGATCGGCCGCGTATGTCTGCCAGGTGACGCCCCGCCAGGTGAAGTGTAGGAGGGCCGGCGGCTCCTCGCCGCCTCCGAGGCCGACGTGGACCTCGGGCCGGCCGAGGGTCCGGGAGAGGGCGTTCATCGCGTCCCGCGACCCTGAGTCGTTGAACAGCTCTATGCCGGCCCTGAGCCGGTTGTCAGGGTCGGCAAGGTCCTCGAGGAGTTCGCGCTCGGCGTCCAGCTCGTTTCGGAGCGCCTCCATCTGCGTCCTCAGGTCGGAGATCTCGGCCTCCCTGTCCTCGAGGTCCCGCTCGAGCCCCTCCACCCTGCCGAGCGCCGTCCGCAGGGCCGCCTCGAGGCGCGTGGCCTCCTCCTGGGCCGCGCGGCTTGCCTCGTCTAGCTCCTCGGCGCGGCGCTGGAGCAGGTAGTCGCGGCGGGCTATCTCGCCGTCGCGGCGTTCGATCTCGCGCTCGAGGCGCGAGACCTGGCGCTCCGTCCCCTCCCTCCGCCTGCGGCGGGCGCGCGCCTCCTCCTCGAGCTCGCGCACCCGCTCCCCGAGCCGGTCCCGGTCCCGCTCCAGGGTTGCCCCGTGCTCCTCGGCTGCCTCCCGCGCCGCGCGCGCCTCGTCCGACGCCAGGCGCGAGGCCGTCGCCTCCTCTATGAGCTCCCTGATGCGGTTGTCTTTGATCCCGATCCTGGCCCTGAGCTCGGCCGCCTCGGAGACCTCTCCGGGCGCCCCGTCCGCCGGAGGCCCGCCGTCCCGCCCGCGCCTCTCCCCCTCTTCCAAAGGTCTTCCCCCTACTGCTCCGCCTCCGGCACCGTCGCCTCGTCAGAAGACGGATCCCCTGCGGGCTTCTTCAGCGACTGCCCCGCCTCGCGCGCGGCCCTGCGCTCGGCTTTGATCCTCTCCCGCTCCTCTTTGGACATCTTGGGCGGCGCGGCGGGCGCCTCTTCTGCCCGCTGGGTGGCGCCGCCATCCTTCCCGGCGTCAGCCGGCCCGGTCGCATCGGGGGCGCCGGGGGCGTTGGTCTTCAGGGACTTCCCCGCCTCCCGGGCTGCGCGGCGCTCGGCCTTGATCCTCTCGCGCTCTTCCGCGCTCATTTTTTTCGGCTCCCCCGCTGGGGCCTCGGGCGGGGCTTCGGGCGCGCCGGCGGCCGGCGCGCCCGGGGCGTCGGTCTTGAGCGACTTGCCTGACTCCCTGGCCGCCCGTCGCTCGGCCTTTATGCGCTCGCGCTCCTCCTTTGACATCTTCTTCGGCCCGTCGCCGCCGGCCGCGGTGCCCGGCGCAGCAGGCGAAGTCTCCTCGGTCTTGACGGTCTTCCCTGCCTCGCGGGCTGCGCGGCGTTCGGCCTTGATCCTCTCCCGCTCCTCGGCGCTCATCTTCTTGGGCTTCTCGCCGTCCGCCTCTTCCCCAGCCTCGGCGGGCTTCTCCTCCTCCGGCTTCTTCGGGAGGCCGGTGATGGCGCTTATCTTCTCGAGCAACTCCCCCGGCGCCGGCCGCTCCGCGGTCCAGGCGTGGGCAACCTTGCCGTCCGGGCCGACGATAAAGACCGCGGGGCGCGAGGAGTCCCCGTGGCGGCGGTCCCTCTCGAGCACGCCCCACTCGGCGCTCGTGAGCTTGGCGTAGTCGTAGAGGAGGTAGGACTTGAGGCCGGAGGCGCGGGCGAACTCGCGGGCCGCGTCGGGCTCGGCCACGCCGACGCCGACGACGGAGCCGGAGGCGAGGTTGATCTCCTGCTCCTTCTCCGCCAGGGCCTTGAAGTACTCGGCGTCCTCCTCGTTGCCGGGCCTGTAGAAGGCGACCACCACGGGCCCCCTCACGGTCCTCATGCCCAGCCTGAGCCGCCCGCCCTGGGCGCTCGGAAGGTTGAACTCGGGCGCCTCCGCCCCCACCTCGAGCGCGGCGACGTCCCGCTTGCGTCTAGTGAACACCAGTGCCTCCTCGTGTGTGCCAGCTCTCCAGTCCCCGAAATACTACAGCCTAACAAACGGCTCGGCCCGGCAACCCTCCGGCCCCTCCGGGTTAGCCCGAATGGGCTACGAAAACCTCGTCCATCGCACGGAGGTAATGCGGGACGGCGCGGCCCACAATTGCGCCCGTACCGTATACCCGAAGCAAAGGAGAAAGTAAGATGAGCGTCTCAGCTCTCACCAGCCGCGAAGGACGGGCCAGGTTGCTGGCAGCCCTCTTTTTGTCTGCCTCCCTCTTGACGGCCCTCGCCGCCCCCGCCGACGCGGCGCCCCGCTCCAAGTGCAGGACCAACCCGGAGCGCTACAGCTTCTTTCACGGCAAGTGCATGTCCGACAAGCGGATAGAGCGCCTGCAGAACCACAACGACGGGCCCAACCACGGCTAGGGTCTTCGACTAACCGGGGCCGCCCGCGCGGCGAACCGGCACCCCTGGGTCCGGGAGCGTTCGCGCTCCCGGACCCTTCGCCTGCCTATGCTATGCTGGCCGCCGTGAAGGTGCTGATGACGCACGGATACATGCTCTCCGGGACGGGGAGCAACGTCTACGTCCAGAACCTGTGCCGCGCCCTCGTGCGCGGGGGCCACGAGGTACATTTGCTCTGCCAGGAAGAGCACGCGCTAGGGTACGAGTTCGTGGACGAGCACGCCTCCGTGGACGGCGCGCGCATCGAGAAGCTGGGCTGGCAGGAGACGCCGTACCCAGGGCGCTGCGTGGTCTACAACCCGCGCATAGACGGCCTACTGCCGGTCTACGTCTACGACGACTACCCGGGATGGCGGGTCAAGACTTTCCTCGACCTCACGGACGAGGAGCTGGAGAACTACCTGGGCCGAAACGTCGAGGCCGTGGGGTCCGTGCTCCGGGCGTCGGGCTCGGAGGCGGTCGTAACGAACCATTCGGTGCCAGGGCCGCTCATAGCCCGGAGGGCGCTCGAAGGCACCGGCGCGCCGTACGCGAGCATCGTGCACGGCAGTTGCCTGCAGTACGTCTCCCGCAGGAGCGAGGGGTACATGGACATCACCCGCGAGGGCCTCGAGGGGGCCGCGGAGATCCTTGCGCTCTCCTCCCACAGCGCCGGCACTATCGCCGAGGATTTCCCCGACCTCTCCGACCGCACGCGCTCCCTGCCAGGCGGCGTGGACACTGACCTCTTCCGCCCCGACGCGCTCGACCTCGGCGTCCTGAAATCGGTGAACGGCGGCCGGGGACGGGGTGCCGAGCAGCGGCGGGCGCTCGGGGCGACCCTCGACCGCTCCGGGGGGGTCGACGAGCTGGTCGGGGGCCTGCGCGAGATCTCCGGCTCCTACGACGCCCGCTCCCACGACCGGGACGCCGGTGAGCGGATGGGAGAGGTGCTCGGCTCAGACGCCCCGCTCGTCGTCTACCTGGGCAAGCTCATCCACTCCAAGGGCGTCCACAGCCTCATCTCCGCCTTCGCCCCGGTACACCGCAGGACGGGGGCGCGCCTGCTTGTGATAGGCTTCGGCACCTTCCGCGAGGGCCTGCAGGCGCTGGTCAGCGCGCTCGACGCGGGCGACGAGGGGAACGCCGGGCGTCTCGCGGAGCACGGGCGGCTGGTGGAGGGCGGCCCAGACGAACCGCTTGAGCATTTCGGGCTCTCGGGGTCGCTCGTGGGCGACGCGAAAGGGTTCGGAGGGGCCATCGAGTTCGTCGGGCCGCTCGGGCACGCGGAGCTCGCGAAGATCCTGCCGGCGGCGGACGTGGCCGTCGTCCCATCCATCTTCCCCGAGACCTTCGGCCTCGTGGCGGCCGAGTTCGCCGCCGCCGGGGTTGTCCCGTTCGTCGCCGACCACTCGGGGCTCAGGGAGGCCGGGGCCTTCGTCGGGCGGGACCTACCCTTCGACCTCAGGGTCTCGACGGAGGGCTTCGAGGAGAACATATCCGCCGCCCTCACGCGGTTCCTCTCGCTGCCCGAGGGGGAGCGCAGGGAGCACGCGGCGACCGTGCGGCGCAACAGCGTGGAGTCCCTCGGCTGGAGCACGCTGGCGGAGGAGATCGTCGGGGTCTTCGACGCGGCCGGGGGGAGGTAGGGGCTGGAAGCAGAGCAGATCCTGCGCGACCTCGGCCTCATACTCGGGGCAGGGCTGCTCGCGCAGGTGGTGGCGACGATCACGCGCATCCCCGACATGATCGTGCTGCTGGCGGCCGGGGCCCTTATCGGCCCCTCGGCGCTGGGGCTTGTCGCGAACCCCCTTGACGGGGTGGGCGCCCAGCTCCTCTTCAACATCGGGGTAGCCCTAATACTGTTCCACGGCGGCGTCGGGATCTCGCTGCGGGTGATCTCGCGCACGGCCGTCGGCCTGGGGCTCCTGGTCTTTCCCGGCGTCCTGCTCACCGCGTTCGTGGTGGCCCTCGTCGTCTCGCCCGTATTCGGCGTGGCCTTCCCGGTGGCGCTGGTCGTCGGGGCCGTGCTGGCCTCGACGGACCCGGCCATCATCATCCCGCTTTTCGAGCGCCTCAAGATCCGTCCTAAGGTCTCCCAGACGATCGTGGCCGAGTCGGCTTTCAACGACGTCACGGGGACCGTCCTCACCCTCGCCCTCGTCGGGGCCCTCGAGTCCGGGCGGTTCACCCTCACGGGCCCCGCCCTCGAGTTCGTCAAGGAGCTGGCGCTCGGCGGCGGGATCGGGTTGGCGGCGGGCGTGCTCCTGTGCTTCGCGGTCTCCTCGACGGCGCGGGCGGGGATCTGGGATGAGTCGCCCGGCGTGGCGATCCTCGCGGTCGTCGCCCTTGCCTACGTCTCGGCCGATTTCGTGGGCGGCTCGGCCTACCTGGCCGCGTTCCTGATGGGCCTTATGGTCGGCAACATGGACCGGCTCGGCCTCGGCCACCGAGACGAGCACGCCACGCTCCTTGAGGGGTTTCTCGGACAGGTGGCGGAGATAGCCACCCTGCTCGTCTTCGTCACCCTAGGCCTCAACCTGCCGTTCGATGCCCTCCAGGAGTACTTTCTCGGCGGCCTCCTCGTGATGGGGGTCTTTATCTTCGTGGCAAGGCCCCTGACCGTGCTCCTTTGCCTGCTGCCCGACCGGCGCGGGGGCTGGAACCGGAACGAGATCCTCTTCCTTAGCTGGTCGAGGTACACCGGCGTCATACCTGCCGCCGTGGCGAGCCTGCTGCTCGCGCGGGGCGTCGAGGGGGCTGAGATAGCGGTCTCCATGGTCGCCCTCGCCGTCTGCTCGACCCTGCTGCTGCAGGCGACCACCGCGGGCTACCTGGCGCGGCGCCTGGGCCTGATCGAAGAGCCCGCACGGGCGCCGGCAGGCTGACGCCGGGAGGCGCCCCTACCCCATAGCTACGTCCTCCTGCGGGTACTTGTAGCGCTGCGGCCTCTGGCGCCGGTCATCGCGAAGACGAACGTGATGGGTCCCAGGCGGGCCGCCGCGGCGTCATCCCCGAAAAAAGATACAATCGGAACCGTGGGAAGGACGGCACCAGAGAGGAAGTCTTTGACGCAGCTAACGGACAGCTACGAGCGCAAGATGGACTACCTGCGCATCTCCGTCACCGACCGCTGCAACTTCCGCTGCCAGTACTGCATGCCGGAGGACATAAAGTTCCAGGACAAGAGCCACATCCTCACCCTCGAAGAGATGCTCCTCTTCGCCGAGGCGTGCCTGCAACTCGGCGTCAACAAGGTCCGCGTAACGGGCGGCGAGCCGCTCGTGAGGCGAGGCGTCGTCAAGTTCGTCGGCTGGCTCAAGGACCTCGGTTTCGACGAGGTGACCATGACGAGCAACGGCTACCTGCTAGAAGAAAACCTCGATGGCCTCGTCGAGGCGGGCCTCGACAGGATCAACATCTCCCTCGACACCCTCCAGCCCGACAAGTTCCGCTTCATAACGCGCCGCGACCACTTCGAGAAGGTCTGGCGCTCCCTGATGGCCGCGCTCGAAACGCCGCTCTCGCCCGTCAAGATCAACGCCGTCGCGCTCCGCGGCGTCAACGACGACGAGATAGCGGATATGGCTAGGCTGACCCTGAAGTACCCCATGCACGTCCGCTTTATAGAGCTCATGCCGCTAAACGGCGACACCGACGGCTCCCGCTTCCGCAAGCTCTTCATCCCTGGAAGCGAGATCCTGGATAGGGCCCAGGAGGAATTGGGAGACCTCAGGCCCGTCGAGAAAGACGACCCGGCGGCGCCGGCCGACGAGTACAAGTTCGACGGCGCCCCCGGCACCTTCGGCGTCATAACCCCCGTCTCCGAGCCCTTCTGCGCCCGCTGCAGCAGGCTACGCCTCACCGCCGACGGCAAGATCCACCCCTGCCTCCTCACCGACCTCGACGTGCCGGTGAAGGACGCTATCCGAAGCGCAGACCCCATCCCCGCCATCCACAAGGTCCTCTGGCACACGGCCGGGATCAAGCCGGCGGCCGGATTGACGCTGCCCGAGGAATCCCGCAACCGCACCATGAGCCAGATCGGCGGGTAGGAGCATTTCAGCTCGTCAGCGAAAAGAAAAGCTGGCAAGCTGAGAGCGAGGGCCTGCGAAGCTGGCCCGAAGCGTGCTGACAAGCTGACCTGCTATATCAGTCCGGCTCTATGGTGGAGATGAGGCCCTCGTTGTTGAGGCTCTCCATGTAGAGCTCGGCGAGCTCCTTGTGGCACTTGGTGGCGACGGCCTTGCCCTTGGTGTGGGCCTCTAGCATGATGTCGACGGCCTGGCGGGTGGACATGCGCGGGATTACTTTGCGCAGCGTGGCGACGACGTGCTCCATCGGGGTGAAGTCGTCGTTGTGCAGGATCACCTTGTAAGGCGGCTCCTGCGTGGCCCGGCGCTCGGTCTCTATCTCTATGCCGGGCTTGGTCTCCATGGAGGGGATGACGACGTTCGTCGCCCGTACGCTATGCAAAGTAGGTATGCCTCGCACTATCATCTCCGGTCCGCCGTATCGATTTCCCTGGCCAAAATACCGCGCGTGGGGCGGATGCGCAACCCCGATTCTCCCCTACCGTATAAGCGGCAGGGCCTTCTCGATGACCTCCTCGGCGGTGCGCCTGTTCTTGTCGGAGATTTCGGCCGCCCGCGTCCCGGACGGGTACTCGGCCGGGTCGTCGCGCATGAGGCGCGGCAGGCCCACGGGGCTTTTCGCGCCCCACTTTTCGAGCCAGCCTTCCGGGACCTTCTCGGGTAGCTCCTGGTGGGAGACCGAGGCCCAGAGGGCGCTCCACGCCCTCGGGACGACGCGCCAGATGTCGTAGCCCCCACCGCCTGTGGCGACCCACCGCCCCTCGCACAGCTCGTGGGCGAGGTCGTGCATACGTGCGGGGACGTGCTCGTAGAGGCGGGTCGTCGCCGAGAGGTGGGTAAGGGGGTCGAGCTTGTGGCCGTCGCAGCCGTTCTGGGAGAGGATCAGATCCGGCTTGAACGCCCGAAGCACCTCGGGCACCACGGCCTCGAAGGCGGAGATGAACGAGTCGTCGTCGGTGAAAGGTTGCAGCGGTACGTTGACGGCGTAGCCCTTTCCCTCCCCAGACCCCTTCTCCTCCACCTTGCCCGTGCCGGGGAAGAGGTAGCGCCCCGACTCGTGTATGGAGACGGTGAGCACGTCGGGGTCTTCGTAGAACATCCACTGCACCCCGTCGCCGTGGTGGGCGTCTGTGTCTACGTAGGCGACCCGGATGCCGGGCCGCTCCTGCTTGAGGCGGGCGATTGCCACGCCGGCGTCGTTGTAGACGCAGAAACCGCTTGCCTGCGAGCGGAGGGCGTGGTGGAGGCCGCCGGAGATGCACATGGCGTGGGTCGCATCCCCGCGCGCGACGAGCCGGCTCGCCTCCAGGACCCCGCCCACGACGCGGGCGCAGGCTGCGTGCATGTCAGGGAAGACGGGGTTGTCCCCGTTGCCTATGCCGTAGGCGAGAAGGTCCGAGAGCAGGGCCGACCCCACGCCGGCCTGCTGGACCATGCGCACGTAGGTAAGGCTGTGGACGGTCGTCAGGTCCTCGTCCGTGGCCGGCCCTGACGGGGTGAGCGGATGGTCCTCAAGGAGGCCCAGGTCTTCGCAGAGCTCCAGGGTCAGGCGGAGGCGCAGGGGGTTGAAGGGGTGCTCGCCGCCGAAGCCGTAGGACTCCAGGCCGGTGTCGTGGACGATGGCGGCCTTGCCGGTCACGGCCGGGGAGGCCAGAGAACCGCGTAGCCCGCCTTCTCGAGGATGTCGGCGGCGTGGGAGGAGTTTATGGTGTCGACCCGGAAGATGGCGACGCGGGAGGGGGGCTCGCCCTCCAGGCGGGGGCCCGTCACCACGCTAATGATGTTGATGCCAAGCTCCCCGATCAGGCCCGCCACCCCGGCCAAAGTGCCGGGCCGGTCGGGGACGACTACCTCCATCCGGCTCCCTGGCTCGTGCGCCCCGAGCAGGTACACCAGAGACTCCATCACGTCCGACGACGTCACGATGCCGACGAGGTTGCCCCCTTCTAGCACGGGCAGGCAGTTGATGCGCCTCTCCCGCATGGTGTTGGCGGCCTCGTCTATGGGGTCGTCGGGCTCGGCGGTGATGACCTCCCTGGCCATGACGTCCCCAACCCGAACCTCCGCGAGCGCCGACGCCCGCGCCGTGTCCCCGAAGGCCGGCGTCGCCGAACGCAGGTCCCTGTCCGAGACGATCCCGACCAGGCTTCCTTCCTCTAGCACGGGCAGGTGACGGATGCGTCGCTCCCTGCAAAGGGCGAGCGCATCGCCTGCCGTGTCGCCGGGCGAGAGCGTCGTCACCTCGCGGGCCATAGAGTCTTTCACCTGAAGCATCCCAACCTCCTTCCTCCGACCCGGATTGTATAGCAGCGCGCCGTCCGGGGCGCCCGGCCGCAAGCTGGTATAAAGGCGCCGTGGCCGAGAAGCTCAACGAATTGCTCGCGGACAAGGCGACGCTGCTGGTGCGGGAGAACTTCACCGGCGTGCGGGCCGGGTGGTGGTGGGAGCGTCGCATGGGCGGCGGCATCGAGGTCTGCCAGGAGCTCGACCCGCAGAGGATGGCCCGCGACCTCTCGGAAGGGACCGGCCGCGAGACGTCCGCGGTGCGAAGGGCAATCGCAGACGGGCTCGGCCTCGAGGACGAGGAGCCCGTGGTGCTCACCTTCGAGATCTCGGGCGAGGTCACCGTCGCGGAGGCGGCAAGGATGCTCCGGGAGAGGTCCTCGCGCCCCGAGGGCCTCGCCGCCGCGCTCTACACCGAGGTCGAAGGGTCGCTGGAAGACGGGTAGCGCTGGCCGACACGCGTTGGCGGCGGGGCCCTCAGTACCTCGGCACGGACTCGTCTATGTCGGCGTAGGCGTCGAGGCCGCCCTCGAGGTTGGAGACGTAGTGGAATCCGGCCCGGTTCAGGGCCTCGGCGACGCGGGCGCTGCGGGCGCCGTGGTGGCAGATCACGACGGTCTCCGCGCCAGGGTCGAGCTCGCCGAAGCGCTCCTCTATCTCCGAGAGCGGGACGAGGGTGGAGCCCTCGATCCTGGCGAGGTCGTACTCCCACCCCTCCCGCACGTCGAGCAGCACGGGCCTGTCCCCGGCGTCGAGCCGCTCCTTGAGCTCGCGCGGGCTTATGTTCTCGTAGTCCACCCCCCCACCGCCCTAAGACTCGTAGTCCGCGACGATGCGCCCGGTCGTCGTGTTCTCCAGCTTCTCGACGACCGCCAGGTGCGCGGGATGCCCCAGGTACCCCTGCAGTCCCGCGGCGTCCTCGAACCGCGCGAACAGCGCGTGCGTGTACTCCCCAGACCGCCCGCTGAAGTCCTCCCCCACCGAGAGGTCCACCACACCGGGGACCTCGTCCCTCAAGCCCCGGATAGACGACAGCAGGTCCTCGACCTCATCCCCCGAGGCCTCACCCTTGACCGCGAAGAACACCAGATGATCCACCATAAACGTCTCCCCTCTCTCTGCCCCGGCAGCATACCGGGGCACCTTCCACCAACCAGAGCCCCGCCCCGGCTGCCCTCAAACCTAGAAGATCCTCCGCTCGGACTCATCTATCTTGTAGTCGTTGATCGAGGCGTCGCGACGGCGCATCAGGCCCCTCTCGTCGAACTCCCAGAGCTCGTTGCCGTGGCTGCGCCACCACTGCCCCCCGGCGTCGCGGCTCTCGTACTCGAACCTCACCGCGATGCGGTTGTCGGTGAAGCACCACAGGTTCTTCTGGAGCCTGTAGTCGAGCTCGCGTTCCCACTTGCGGGCAAGGAAGTCCCTGATCGCCTCCCGCCCCTGGAAGAACTCGTCCCGGTTGCGCCACACCGAGTCCTCCGTGTAGGCCAT
>DATFPF010000158.1:0-13673 GCA_035264945.1 Rubrobacter sp. | reverse complement strand
AGCACGTCAACACAGCCAACCGTAGATTACTTTCCCAGCCAGAACTACTAGCAGATAGTATGAACTGACAGTTCAGGAGTTGAACAGCCACTCTCAAACTGTAAACTTCAAACGCGGACTATCGAGAGCGCATCACCATAGATCCCGACATGCGAGGCTGAAAACCGCGCATCCGGGGAATGAGGATCACGGTGTATGACATCCTCGGCTACCTCGCATCCGGTATGTCGTACGAAGAGATCTTGTCAGACTTCCCGTACCTTGAGGAAGAGGACATCCTCGCGAGCCTCGCTTTCGCCGCCAACATCGAGCGCAGGTTCGTAGCAGATCCCTCTTTCTGAAGCTGCTTTTCAAGCATAATCTCTCCGCGAGCCCGATCCGGCCGTTAGTAGGATCGACGCAACCCATCGGGTATCATGGCCGTAGATGGACGTGCGTTTCTACGTGGACCCGGGGACCGGCAAACCGCATATCTACGGCCATCGAGTCACCGAAGATGAAGTGGCGGACGTTCTTCACAATCCGGGCGAAGACCGCCCAGGGCGAGAGGGCTCGCGAAACGCCATCGGTCGGACGCGGGCGGGCAGGTATTTGCGGGTTATTTACATTCCAGATCCGGAACCAGGTAGTGTTTTCGTGTTAACCGCATTCGAATTGGAAGGTAAGCCGCTGTTGGCTTACCGGAAACGCCAGCGGCGGAGAGGAGCGAGATGAGTCAGACGAGGTTCCCACCAGGGTGGGATGAAAAAAGGGTGCGGAAGGTCCTCGCACACTACGAGGAGCAGACCGAAGATGAGGCGGTTGCGGAGGACGAGGCTGCTTTCGAGCACCAGGACCAGACTATTATGGAGATCCCGAACGAGTTGGTGCCCGCAGTTCGAGAGCTGATAGCCCAGCATCAGACACGGACTTGAGACACGCTCAAGGCTTTCGCTCGTTATCGCTGAACTCGTGCATGCCTGCCGTACAATACGGTCAAGCTAAGGGAGGAATGAGATAGTAAGGGTCGCCCACATCTCGGATACGCATCTCGGGTACTCGCGGTACGCGCGCCTCGACCCCGAATCGAACCGCAACCAGCGGGAGGTTGACGTCCAGGATGCCTACGGGCGGGCCGTCGACGCCATCCTGGAGCGGGACGTGGACGTCGTTATTCACTCCGGCGACGTCTTCGACTCGGTGCGGCCCGCGACGCACGTGATCATCGGCTTTCTGAAGCAGACGGCCCGCATTACGGCGCGGGCCGGGATTCCGTACGTCGTCGCGGCGGGCAACCACGAGACGCCGCGGTTGCGGACCACGACGGCCGCACTCGAGTACGCGAACCTCGTGAACGTCCATTCGGCGCACGGGTTCGAGTTGGATTACTGGTCAGATGAGGTCGACGGCGCGAACGTGGGTGTGACGCTGGTGCCGCACGGGGCGGTGTTCGGGACGGGGGCGGTGATGCCGGCGCGGGATGCGGACGTTAACATCCTCGTGACGCACGGGCTGGTGCCGGGTCTCGAGACACGCCAGCACGAGATGGGCGAGGCGAACCTGCAATCCAACATGATCTCCGCCCCCTTCGACTACATAGCCCTGGGCCACTACCACGACTTCCACAAGCACAAAGAGAACGCTTACTACGCCGGCGCGACGGAGCGTTTCGGGTTCGGCGAGGTGGAATCGAAGTGCGGCTTCGCCGTCGTCGAGTTCGACGGGGACGGGCTCAAGAGCGTCGAGCACGTGGGGATAGAGGCACGGCCCATGATCGACCTCCCCAAGATAAGCGCCCGCGAGATGGACTCGGCGGAGCTGACGGAGGAGGTCCAGTCGCGCGTCTCCGGCGTGGACCTGGACGGGGCAATAGTGCGCCTGCGCGCCTACGACGTGAGGCGTGGGGTAGCTAGCGGGGTGGACAGGGAGCTGTTGCGGGACCTGCAGCGGCGGTGCCTGAACTTCAGCCTGGAGGTCCACCCCGAGGAGAGCCCCGAGGCGGCGGAGACGGACGGAAAGCCCTCGGCGGTCTTCGGCCCGCTCGGGGAGGAGTTCGCCGCGTTCGTGGCATCGCGCAGGGAGCGCGGGGAGCTTGAGAAGGCTTTCGCCGAGGAGTTCTTGGAGAAGGGGCGCGGGTACCTGGCGCGGGCTGCGAGCGAGGAGCAGGGCGCGTGATCCTGGAGCGCCTCTTTATCCAGAACTACAAGCAACTGCGCGACCCGGTAGAGCTCTACCCCCCCGAGGGGGCCATCGGGGTGGTCGGAACGAACGGGGCGGGCAAGTCCACCCTGTTCGAGAGCATCCTGTGGGCCTTTTTCGGTTCGAGGGGCGGCGGGCCGCGGTTCGCCAACGAGTCCATCCCGTGGAGCGGCGGCTCGACGAAGGACCCTTCCATCGTGGAGGCGACGCTTAAGACGGACGGGGGCTCCTACACGGTGCGGCGCCAGCTCAAGGGCGGCACGACGAGCGCCGAGGTGCGCGACGGCGATGGCAGGACCATCGTCACGGGGACATCCGACGTGATCCGGTGGGTCGAAGAGACGCTGCTGGGTATGGACCGGACCGCCTTCGAGGCGACCTTCTACGCCCGCCAGAAGGAGCTCCGCTTCTTTGCCCAGGACGACGGCATCAGCCGCGTGCGCCGCATCTCCAAGCTGCTCGGCATCGGCGGCGTCGAGACGGCCCAGGCCCTCCTCAGGGAGGACCGCAACGCCCTGCGCTCTGAGGCAAGGGTGCTCGAGAAACGCCTCGCCGAGGCCGACCTCGAATCCTTCCAGGCCGAGCTCAAGGAGGCCCGCGAGTCCTGCGAACGCCTGGAGGGCGAGCTGGAAAAGGCCGCGCGGGAGCTAGGGATCGCCGAGGAGGAGCTCGCGTCGGCCCGCGCGGCCCGCTCCTCCCTCGAGGCGTCCTACCGGAGGCACTCCTCCCTGACGGGCGACCTGCGCGCGGCCGAGGCCGAGGTCCGGCGGGCCGAAGACCGGATCTCCGAGGGCGAGAAGGACCTCGCGGAGATCGCCGCCGCGGAGGAGGAATTGTCGCGCCTGAAGCCCATGACGGCCAGGCTCCCCGAGGTCACCGCGGAGCTCGCGAAACTGGACGAGGACAGGCGCCGGGCGGAGGAGCGGGACAGGGGCCGTAAAGAGTGCCTCCAGGGCCAGCGGCGCATCTCGGACATCGAGGGCGAGGTCTGGGACGTCCTGGAGGAACTGGACGGCGGGAACGAGGAGGTCCTGCCCAGCTTCCACGCCCTCTTCGACCTCGACGGGTCGGAGTTGTTGCAGAAGAGCGCCGCCGTGCTCGCCGGGGCTTCCCCGGAGCTGGAGAGGGCCGAGGCCCGCTTCGAGGAGCTGCGCGAACTCTCCTCCCGCCACGAGGCCCTTAGGGCAGCGGAGGGTGAGGAGCAGGCAGCCCGGGAACGGTACGAGGAAGCGAAAGAAGAGGCGGCGGAACTTCGAGAGGAGCTGGAGGACCTCTCCGGTGGCGAGGACCTCGGCGAGCGCGAGGAGACGCTCCGTAAGGACGAGGAGAAGCTGCGGGAGGTTGCCGCCCACCACAGGGGGCGGGCGAACGCCGTGGAGCGCGAGGCGAAGAACGTGGACAGGGCCCGCGAGGCAATAGACAGCGGGGCTGAGGACCACTGCCCCACCTGCCACCGGGGCTTCGAGGGCGGGGAGCAGGAGGAGATCTCCGACACCCTCAAGCGCCAGGCGGCCTCGCTCCGCCGCCAGGCCGCAGCCGAGAACGAGGAGGCCGAGAAACTCTCCCACTCCGCAGAGGAGACCGCCGAGAAGCTCCGCAGGCTGCGGACGAAGGCGGACCGCTGGCGGACCCTGCGCGAGTCCCTCACCCGCGCCGAGTACCGCGCCACGAACCGGCTGGAGAACCTGGAGAAGTCGCGGGAACACCTGGCAAAGCTGCGGGATGCCATAGAAGGCACCGGGGCCCCGACCGAAGAGGACCTCGAAGGGGCCCGCGCCCGCCGCGAGCGCCTTCGGGCCCTGCGCGACGCCAGGCCGACCGTGGCGAGCCTGGCCGCCGAGCACTCGCGCCTGACGGACCGGGTGGCGGAGCTTTTGGCGCGGCTGGACGAGCTCGCCGGCGTCTCCTACGACGCCGAAGCGCACAGGGAGAAGGGCGAGGAGAAGAACAGCCTGGAGCGGGCGCTCGGCCGCGTCGAGGAGTTGGGGCGGCGGCTGGAGACGCGCGCTGGTGTGGAGCAGGGGCTGAAAGAATCCCGCAGGCGGGCGCGGGAGGCCGGGGAGGCCGCGGAGAAGCTGGGAGCCGAGATCTCCGCGCTCGGCTTCGACGAGACGGCCTACGAGGCGGCGACCGAGAGGGTGTCCGCGGCGGAGAAGCGCGTCTCTGACCTCAGGGACGCGAGGGAGGGCCTGGGCGGCGACTGGAAGGACGCCGACCACCGCATCGAGCGGGCCAAGTCCGAGCTCAAGCGCCTCGACGACGACCGAAAGCTCG
The DNA here is from genome assembly GCA_035264945.1 of Rubrobacter sp. Taxonomy (GTDB): domain Bacteria; phylum Actinomycetota; class Rubrobacteria; order Rubrobacterales; family Rubrobacteraceae; genus Rubrobacter_D. The sequence goes on along the minus strand of DATFPF010000158.1, from coordinate 9,221 downwards.
CCAACGAGCGGGCGGCCGCGGCGGCGCGCATGGACGAGATGGACGCGCTCTTCACCGAGTTCTTCCGGTCGCTCACCGCTAGGGCGCGCCCGATGCTTGAGGCCGAAGCCTCGGGCCTGGTCAGGGAGCTGACCGACAGCCGCTACGAGAGCATGGAGTTCGACGAGAACTACCGCGTAAGGCTGCTCGACCGCTTCGACGACTCCTACGCCATAGAGCGCTTCTCCGGCGGCGAGGCGGACGTCGCGAGCCTCTCGGCGCGGGTGGCTCTCAGCAGGCTCGTCGCGGCCCGCGGGGGCAACACCCTTGGATTCCTCGTGCTCGACGAGGTCTTCGGGAGCCTCGACGCGGGCAGGCGCAACAACGTGCTGCTTGCCCTGGAGCGCCTCAAGCGGTCGTTCGGCCAGATCTTCATAATAAGCCACGTCGGCGAGGTGCAGGAGTCAGCCCTGGTCGACGAGGTCTGGCTCGTGGAGGAGGACGAGGAGGGCAAGAGCACCGTCAGACGTATGGACACCCCCGACGAGGCTTCGGAGTCGCTACTGGAAGCCGGCGCCTTCGGCCCCGGCGGGGTCCGGAACACACGGTAGGACGCCCCGCGGGGCCCCGGCCGGGTTCGGGAAGCGGTGCGCTGATCCACGTTGGTGAGGCCGGCGGACGTCGGTCAAGAGATCTCGGCGGGAACTCGGTGAACCGTGCAAAGCCCGGTTCGAGCAAGTAACATGGGATAGTTGGGAGCGGCGGCGTGCTCCGCCGGGGGATGCGGGACCGTGCGATCGGCTTAGGGAGAGACCACCAGATGATAGTAGACGAGGTGGTGGAATGATGTCGCCTTATGCGGTCCGCAAGCGGGGGCCGAGGGTGTCCCGGTCTGCGTCCGTTCCGTCGTCGGGTGGTGCACCATGGCTATCCACGCGCTGACGATCGACCTCGAAGACTGGCACCAGTTGATGCACCGACGGCTCACCGGGGAGACGATCCCGCCGACGCGGACGGTAGTAGCCACGACCCACAGCGTGCTCGACATGCTGGACGAAGCCGGAGTACGCGCTACCTTCTTCGTCGTCGGCAACGTCGCCGCAACTTACCCCGACCTCGTCAAGGAGGTGGCGCTGCGCGGTCACGAGATCGGAAGCCACACCCACAGCCATGAGCTGATCTTCCGCATGGACCCGCCCGCCTTCAAGGCCGACGTGGAGCGCTCGATCGGGACGTTGCAGGATCTTACCGGCCAACCGGTACTCGGCTTCCGCGCCCCGGAGTTCTCGGTCGGGCATCTGCGACACTGGTGCTTCGAGATCTTGTCCGAGCTAGGTCTCCGCTACGACTCGAGCGTGTTCCCCCTGCCGCGCGTGCGCTACGGCATCCCGGAAGCGCCGAGAGCCCCGTTCGAGATCAAGACGCCGAGCGGCACCATCCAGGAGTACCCTCTGGCCACCTGGGAGATCGGTCGGTTCCGCCTCCCTAGCGCCGGCGGCAGCTATTTTCGCCTGTTACCGGATCGTCTCGTCCACCGCGCGCTCGACGCCATCGACGAGAGCGGGCTGACTGCGGTGTTGTACTTCCATCCTTACGAGTTCCATGACGGCTGGCTCGTCCCCCCCAGGCCGGCGTGGCGGGGAGGCCTCCGGGCCGGCAACCTGAAGTTCGCGTTCTCACGGGTCCTCCTGCACAATTTCCGTACGGGGGTTGTCGGTCGACGCCTGAGACCGCTGTTGGCGCGGTTCGAGTTCATGCCCCTGGGCGGCATCTATCGTGCGACGCACGGGGGCGCGAGAAGGGAGCACGGCAGGCCGTGAACGACCCCTACAAGCGTAAGGTGCAACGACGCTTCGAGCGAGACGCGCAGAGCTTCGACGCCATCTACCGGCTGGAGCGCTCGCCCTTCTGGCGCCTGGTCAACACCACGCTGCGCAAGGCCGTTTTCGAGCGCTACGCCATCACCTTCGAGAGGGCCGGGGACGTGACGGGCAAGACCGTGCTCGACGTCGGGTGCGGGTCCGGGGTGTATTCGGTGGACTTCGCGCGCCGCGGCGCGCGGCGCGTCGTGGGCGTCGATTTCTCCGAGAACATGCTGGCGCTCGCCAGGCGGGAGGCCGAGCAGCACCGGGTCGCCGACCGCTGCGAGTTCGTCCAGGCCGATTTTTTGGAACTCGACCTGGAGGAGGCCTTCGACATCAGCATCGCCATGGGCGTCTTCGATTACGTCCCGGACCAGGTGCCCTTCCTGCGCAAGATGGCCGCCCTCACCACGGGGGAGGTGATCGTCGCCTTCCCCAGCCACTCGCTGATACGAGAGCCGGCCCGCCGCTTGCGCTACAAGCTAGCCGCCAAGGGGGGGGTCTACCTGTACGGCAGGGATGACGTCGAGCGCATCGCCGCCGGGGCGGGGCTGCGGGACTGGGGGATCGTCCGTATCGACTCCTCCGGCGGCGTTTTCGTGCTTGTAGGCAAAGGTACGGCCGGGGCGTAAAGCCTCAAATCCGGAGCCCGCGCTTGTGGACGGGATCTGGGCCGCGGGAGGAGGGCAAGAGCCGCGTCAGGCGCGTGGCCCCTGCCTCGCAGCGGCGCCGAGCGGACCGAGCAGGAAGACCCGCGGGGGCCTGCGGGCCCCCGCGGGTCGAACCGTCGGCCTTCTCTACGATCTAGTTCGCGGCCGCCGTGTAGATGAAGTTCCTGATGTTCTGGTTGTTGGCCTCGGTGTACACGCCGGGGTAGTTGCGCGCCCCGCACCCGTTGCCGAAGCTGGTGATCCCGATCTGGTAGACGCTCCCGCTCGGCTTCTTGACGAAGATGGGGCCGCCCGAGTCGCCCTGGCAGGTGTCCTTGCCCTCCCGACCCGCGGCGACCATGAGCGGCGGGGTGTAATCCTTGGGGTAGGCGTCCTTGGCCTTGGCGTCGGAGACTATCGGCACCTGGGTCTCCTGCATCCTGGCGGGGTAGCTGGGGTCGTTGTTGCTCGGTTGCTTGACCGTGCTGCCCCAGCCGGCGACCGTCACCATGTGCCCCGGCTTCTCGAGGCCGTTGGAGGTCGTGGCCGGTATCTTGGCCGGCGCGATGCTCGACACCGGGCTGCTCAGCGTCAGGACGGCCGCGTCGTGGTCGGAGCCCGTTAGCACGGGATCGTACATAGGATGGATGGCGATGGCCGTGACGGAGCGCGACTGGCCCTGGCTCGGCTCCTTGAGGGAGGTGATCCCGACGCTGACCTGCAACTCCGGCGCCGCCATGCCCTCAACGCAGTGGGCTGCGGTGAGGACGCTGTCGCTGTCGATCAGGGAGCCGCCGCAGAACTGCTGCTGGTAGACCGAGTTGCCCCTGGTTACGTCGCGCAGCGCCGTCACGAACTCGTACTTGTCGTTTGGCACCGGCTTTCCGCCAACGACCCGCGGCTGCAAGGTCTCCCCGCCCGCCGCGGGCTGCTCGGCCGCGAAGACCGGCACCGCGGTCGCAAACGCCAGAAGCATCGCCAACAGCAATGCCAGCATGTAACCCCGCGCGTTCCCAACCCTCGACCCGTTTCTGCTCCTCAAACCGCCCCCTCACTCAACTCTCCATCAACATGCGTGCCACTTGCGGGGAGCGACCGGGATTCTCTCGTTCGCTTATGCGGAGCCGGCACAACAGGTACCGGCGCCCCCCTCAACGCCAGGAATATTACTACAATGACGCCGCGCTAGGAAGAACCGTGGAACCGTGAGCGGCCCCGAGACCGCCGCAGGGGTACCCGCCGGCGGCCGGATCAGGGCGGCGACCCCTCCCGGCCCGGCCGGCCGCCGGGCCGCGCGGACAACGCCCCGGCCAGGTACCTCGCGTCGTCTGAGCCCAGGTCCGTCACCGCGAGGGACGAGCCGCCTGCGCCTGAGGCGACCTCGGTCCCGAAGGTGGCGAGCCGGAGGCGCCGCTGGAAGGGGTTCTGAAGGACGCTGCGCGACTGGAGCCTGCGCCGGGGCGCCACGACGGTCACGCGGGCGAGGGTCCGCGACCGCACCACGAGGCGGTCGCCCTCCAGCGCCCACCCGGCGTCCCTGAAACGCAGCCAGCCGTAGAGGGCAAGCGGCGGCACCAACGCGACCGCCAGGAGACCGAGGGCGGCGTCGAAGACCAGGAACGAGGCAAGCGCGACCGCCCCGGCCAGGACAAGCGCCGGGAGAATGGCCCTAAGGACGTAGCGGCGCAGGGCGCGGCGCGGCAGCGGGTTGAGAGGCGGCGCAACGGCGAACTCGGGGGCCGCCGCGCGGAGCAACGCCTGGACCTCGCCGAAGGGCAGGAGTGGGAACATGACCGCCGAGACGCCCGCGTCCTCGCCGTAGCCGGCGCTCTCCACGCGCAGGGAGGCCAGGCCGAAGGGCTGTCGCAGGAAGCCCTCGGAGACCCGGACGGCCTGGATGCGGCCTAGCGGTATCGTGGCCTCGCGCCGCTCCAGCAAGCCTCGCTTGATGTAAAGGAAGTCCCCCTCGCGGGAGAGGGTGAAGCCGAAGTGGGCAAGCACCGTGCCGGCGATGGCCAGCAGCCACGCGGCGAGCGCGACCGCGGGGATGAGGATCAGGACGAGAACCAGCGCGTTCGGCGCCAGCGACTCGACGAGGTTGCGGAGAAAGGCCTCAGAGAAAAACTCGTCAAAGACCTGGGAGCCGACCGCGAGCAGGGAGAGGGCGACGCCTATCTGGCCGCTCGTGGCGCCGGCGAGGAGGAGGTCCTTCGTCGAGAGCCGCCGCAGGACCTCCGGCCCGGGCGCCTCCTCCGCGCCGGCCGGCTCCCTCCGGGCGCCCTCGATACCGCGCCGCAGTTTCTCGGTCGCCGCCCGGCTTAGCGCCGGCAGCGAGGCGTCCGGCTCCGAAGCCCCGCCGCCCGCCGTCTCGACGCGCACCTCGTAGACGCCGAAGACCCTCTGGACTATCCCCTGCACCGTGTCCACGGACTGAACGTGCTCCAGGGGTATCGTCCGCTCGCTCTTCTGGAAGACCCCCTGGCGCAGGCGGAAAGATCCCCCGACGATCCCGTAGGTCGTGGCCCTCCATGAGAGGAAACCCCAGAGGGCGGCCAGCACCGCCACGACGGCCACCCCCGCAAGCACCAGGGCGATGGTCCAGGGGCTAAACCCCTGGCTGAAAAGGAAGACCGCCCCGGGCACGATCGTCGCGCTTATGGAGCGCCGGATCGTCCCGAACGCCCCGATAACCATCGCCGCGGGGTGTAGGCGCAGGAGCGGTCCCGCCTCAGAGCTCATCCTGCTCCCGGGTCAGGTCAGCGATGCGGTCGCGGGCCTCTGAGGCTATCGGGGTGGAGAGCTCGGGGATCTGGTTGGCACCGGCCGCCGTGTGGAACACGACAGTCGAGAGCCCGTAGCGCCGCTGCAACGGTCCCTGCCGCGTGTCCACGTGCTGGATGCGGGCCAGCGGCACCAGCGTCCGGCTCACCCACCACACCCCGCGCTGCAGGTCCACCTCGTCGGGCCGGATCTCGTACCGCCAACGCCGCCACCTCAACCCAGGGACCACGGCCACGGAGAGGACCGCCAAAGCGAGCACCGCGAGCGCGGGGAGTATCCCGAGGAGCGCGGAGACGTCGGCCCACCTGAGCAGGGCGAAACTTCCGAAGCCGCCGGCCGCCAGGAGCGGGATCATGTTCAGGGCGGCAGAGATCCTCCACACGACCCTGGCCCGAGGATCTAGCCTCTCGGAGGGCTCGTCCTTCAAGGCCTCGATAGCATCGGGATGGCCGGACGGCCGCGCAGGTCCTTCGCGGCGAGCTGCCCGCAGGCGGCGTCGATGTCCTGACCCCGGCTCGGCCGAAGCGTCGCCGACAGCCCTAGCTCCTTCGCGTAGCGCAAGAACGCCTTTGCGTCCCCCTTGCTCGTCGCGGAGAAGCCGGTGTCCGTCCAGTTGAACCGCAGGAGGTTGAGGTGGTAGAGGGGATGGTCCAGAAGCTCCGCCAGCGCCTCGACGTGGCGGGGCTGGTCGTTCACGCCGGCCAGCAGCGTGTACTCAAAAAAGAGCTTGCGGCGGGTAGTGTCCACGTAGTAGCGGGCCGCGTCCATGAGCTCGGCGATAGAGTGCCGGGAGGCCACGGGCATGATCTCGGCCCGCTCGTCGTCGAAGGGCGTGTGCAGCGAGATCGCCAGGTGGAACTGCTCGGGCTCGTCGGCGAAGCGCCGGATCTTGTCTATAAGGCCGCTCGTCGAGACGGCTATGTGCCGCGCGGCGAGCCCGAGGCCTTCCCCGTCGTTGATGACCCTAAGGGCCTTCACGGTCTCGCCGTAGTTGAGCATCGGCTCTCCCATCCCCATCACCACCACGTTCGAGACCCTCTCGGGCGCGATATCGCGGGCCGCGACGAGGACCTGCTCGGCGATCTCGCGCGCCTTGAGGTTCCGCTTGATCCCGAGCAGCCCGGTCGCGCAGAACTTGCAGGCCATGGGGCAACCGACCTGCGTCGAGATGCAAACCGTGTGGCGTCCCTTCTCGGGGATCATTACCGTCTCTATGGCGTGCCCGTCGTGCGTGTGGAAGAGGTACTTCCTCGTCCCATCCGTGGCCCTGGAGGCGTTGCGCAGATCGAGCACCGCCGCGGGCGCGGCCTCGTTCAGGGCCTCGCGCAAGCCCTTGGGCAGGCTCGTCGCCTCCTCCCAGTCCCGGACGAGGGAGACCGTCAGCGCAGAATATGCCTGGGACAAACGGTAGCCGGGCTCGCCCCGCTCCTCTAGGGTCTTCTGTACTTCAGGCAGAAACTCGGCAACTATCATGCCCAGATGTTAGCACGCTCCGGCTTCGCCTCCGCTAGTCAGCCCGGCGCGCCGCGCCTCTCAGCCCGCTTCGGGCCTGCGCAGCAGGCCCTCGCTCTCAGCCGTCAGTTCCTCGGGTGCGCGAGGGTTGGCCGGTGCCGTGTCGGTGGGGCGGGTTCGGAACCCGCCCATACGGGCGGGGGGCGGTTCGGGGGTCGAGATGGACGCGCCGCCCGCAACGATAGTGCGTCCGGCGCTTCGGGCGGCGGACGTTCGGTGGTGGCTGGATGCCGAGAGCCTCCGAAGGAGGCGGGATGAGAGCGGAGGCGAAGCCGGAGCGGGCCGAAAGGCGCCGGAGGCGCCGAGCTAGAGGGCGCGAAACGTCGGCCTAGGGAGTAGAATCCGGCGGATGACGGCGCTCGACATTTTCATCGCGATCTTCGTGTTGCTGGCGGTGTTGCGCGGGGCGCGCACCGGGTTCCTCGCGGGCGTCTTCTCGCTAGTTGGGGTGGCGGTCGGGGCCTCGGTGGGGTCCAGGATCGCCGCGTCGCTGGTGCCTGGCGGGGGCAACCCGGTATACGGCATCGGGGTGACCCTCATCAGCGTCGTGGCGTTCGCGGTGTTCGGGGAGGTCCTTGCCCGCCTCGTCGGGGGCGCCCTGCGCAACCGGCTCTCGACCCCGGCCTCGACGGCCCTCGACAACCTGGGCGGCGGCGCCCTGGGCCTGGTCCTCTCGCTCGTGCTCGTGTGGGCCGTCGGGACGCTCGCCCTGCAATCCCCCCCGCTCTCCGGCATCCACCCGGCCGTGGAGGAGTCCAGGATACTGCGGTCGCTCGACGAGCGTATGCCCGCGGGGCTGCTCATCCGGGCGGTCACCGAGCTCGACCCGCTGCCCGAGATCCGTGGCCCCGAACCGGACGTGGCCCCACCCGAACAGGGCATCGTCTCAGACCCGGACGTGCGCTCGGCGGCCCGCAGGACCGTCCGCGTGACGGGCGTGGCCTGCGGCTACGGCGTCGAGGGCTCGGGATGGGTCGTCGCGAGGAACCTCGTCGTCACCAACGCCCACGTGGTCGCGGGCGAGTCCGCGACCAGGGTGCAGCCGGGGGGGGCTGGACGGAGCCTGCGCGCCGAGGTCGTCGTCTTCGACGAGAGGAACGACGTCGCCATGCTGCGCGTCAGGAAGCTCGGCCTGCCACCCATCCCCCTCGCCACGCCCCGCCCGGGCGAGACGGCTGCCGTGGTCGGCTTCCCCCAGAACGGGCCGCTGGACGTCCAGCCAGCCCGCACCGGGGAGACCAAGCGCGTGTACTCCGGCGACGCCTACAACGATGGCCCCGTCGAACGCCTCGTCACCGGCTTCCGCGTCTTCGTGCGCCCCGGCAACTCGGGCGGCCCGGCCGTCAACGCGGACGGCGAGGTAGTCTCGACCATCTTCGCCAGCCGCGCGGACTCGAGCAACGTCGGCTACGGCATACCCTCCCAACTCGTCCAACGCCACCTCGGCGTCGCATCCGAACGTACCGAGCCCGTCGGCACCGGAGGGTGCGCGAACTAGGTTCGAGGTTTTGGGCTTTGAGGCTCTAGGTTTTAGGCTCTGGGTGCTGGGGCGACATTCTGAACGATTGGGTTGTTAGGTTCGGGTCACCAGAACCGGTAACCTGACGCCTCAAAACCTAAAACCTACCGTGTCTCTTCCTTGATGATCTTCTCCACCGCGATGCGGCTCCGTATCAGCTCCGCTTCGACGGTCGAGAGGCGGGCGAGCGAGGTCTCGCGCAGGCGGTCGCGCTCCACCTCGCGGGCGACGGCGGAGGCCGCCTCATCTATGGCCGTCACGGCGCTCACGAGGGTCAGCAGGTCTCTCTCGTCCATGCACGGGATCTTACCTGAACCCGTACCTCTCGTTGTTGCGTTTGGCGACGAGGTAGGCGTCTACGGTCGCCCAGAGGCCCACGATGGGCATGAGGACCCAGCCGATCAGGACGACCGTCAACGCGCCGTTTATGATCTGGAGGACTATGAAGACGATACCCTTACCTATCTGCCCGTTGTAGATCTGGCCGAGCCCCGCCACGATGATGCTGAGGACGGCCGCCAGTATGGGGTTGCGCATGGCTCTCTCCTTCTGCTGGTCGCTTCTGGAGTCTTATACGTCGGGAAAGCCTACCCGTTTCGCCGCCAGTGCTCCTCCTTGAGCCGCAGGTACTCCTCGTCCTCGGCCGCGGACCGCCATCTCTCCCAGAATACTTCAGCCGCCCGGCTCTTCTCCGGGTCCTCCCTCTGCCGCGGTTTGCTCTTCTGCCCGCCTTCATACTTCGCGTACCGCCGCGCCCGGGTCCACCCCATCTGCAAGTACTTCCTGGCGACGTCCATCCCGACGAAGTCGCCCGCCGAACGGTACTCCTCGAACTTCGCGTAGATGCCCACGGACGAGTCCCGCGCCGCCTCCTCGGTCTTGAAGCTCCACAGCGGCAACAACTCGCCCTTGTACGGC
>DATFPF010000157.1:0-27809 GCA_035264945.1 Rubrobacter sp. | reverse complement strand
GGTTGCGGCGGGCGCCCTCCGGGCCGGTGAGGCGGGCGAAGCCCGAGCCGAGGTCGCGGTAGGGGCCCTCCAATCCCTTAGAACTCCTTTAGCCCTTTAGCCCTTTAGCGCGTTGGCGCGTTGGCGCGTTGGCGCGTTGGCGCGTTAGCGCGCGACCTCGCTCACGCGGCTCTCGCGGATGACGGTGACCTTGATCTGGCCCGGGTACTCGAGGTCGCTCTCAATCTGCTTACTGATGTCGTAGGCGAGCTTCGCCGCTATGCGGTCGTCCACCTCGCTAGGCTGGACCATCACCCGGATCTCGCGTCCAGCTTGGATCGCGTAGGCCTTGTCGACGCCGCGGTGACCGAGGGCGATGTCCTCCAGTGAACGCAGCCTTTCGAGGTAAAGCTCGCTCGTCTCGCGTCTCGCGCCGGGGCGGGCTGCGGAGACCGCGTCGGCAGTCGCCACAAGGACGTCCTCTACGGTCTCCATCTCGATCTCGTGGTGGTGGGCGGAGATGGCTCGCACGACGTCGTCGGACTCCCCGCACTTCTTGGCGAAGCGGCCCCCGATGATGGCGTGGGTGCCCTCGACCTCGTGGTCTATGGCCTTGCCGACGTCGTGGAGCAGGGCGGCGCGGCGCGCCAGCTTGACGTTCGCGCCCAGCTCCTGGGCCATCATGCCGCAGATGTTGGCCACCTCGACGGAGTGGGCCAGCACGTTCTGGCCGTAGGAGGTGCGGTACTTGAGGGCGCCCAGCAGGCGGGTTAGGTCGCTGTGTATGTTGCCCGTTATCTTCGCGTCGTAGACGGCCTGGCGGCCCGCGGCCTTCATCTCCTTCTCGACGTCCTTTTTGGCCTTGGCGACGATCCCCTCGATGCGCCCAGGGTGGATGCGCCCGTCCTGGACGAGGCGGCCCATCGAGACGCGGGCTACCTCGCGGCGCACGGGGTCGAAGGAGGAGATGACGACCGTCTCGGGGGTGTCGTCGATGATCACGTCGACGCCAGTTGCGGCCTCGAAGGCCCGGATGTTGCGCCCCTCGCGGCCTATGACCCGGCCCTTCATGTCGTCCGATGGGAGGCTGACGGCCTTGACGGTAGTCTCGGAGGTAAGGTCCGAGGCCACCCGCTCCATGGTCGTGGCTATGAGCCTGCGCGCCTCATGGTCGGCCTTCTCCTCGGCCTCGAGCGTCCTGTCTCGGACCATCTGGCCGAGCCGGCTCTCGAGCTCGTTCTCGAGGCCGGTGAAGAGGCGTCGCTCGGCCTCCGCCCGGGTGAGGCCGGAGACCTCCTCGAGGACGCGCAGCTGCTCGGCCTCCTTCTCCTCGAGCTGGGCGCGCCTGCGGGTTAGCGCCTCCTCCTGCTCGACCAGGCGCTCGCGGCGGGCCTCCAGCTCGCCCTCCCGGCGCTCGAGGGCGGCGTCGCGGTTATCCAGGCGCTCCTCGACGCGCGAGATCTCGGAGCGCCGGGCGCGGGCCTCGGCCTCCGCGTCGTCCTTTACCTTGAGCGCGGCCTCCTTGGCGGCGAGCTCGCCCTCCCTGCGGGTCCTCTCGGCCTCTCGCCCGGCGTCTTCCAGTATGGACTTGGCGTCGGCGCGGGCCTGGGCCTGCGCCGCGGTCATGCGAGACCGGCTCACGAGATAGCCCACGGCCACCCCGGCGGCCAAGCCGACGGCGAGCCCGAGGACCAGCAACAGAACGTTCACGGGTTGTCTCCTTCAACGGGCCTTAGGGTACACCCGGCCCGGCGTCGAGTTCTCTGGACAGTCTCCTTTTAGGACTGCGCCGACCCGCGATGCTCCTTGGCGACCTCGGCGCAGACCCCGGCCGAGTAACCGCGACGCGCCAAAAAACCGTAGACCCTGCGCGCCTCGGCCTCGGATCCCCCCCCATTATACCGCCGGGCCGCCGCGCTTCTAGCGTCCTCGAGCTCAGATCGGCCCTCGAACTCCTCTGCCACGGCCTCGGAGGCAAGCTTGCGCCCGACCCCGCTCTTTATGAGGTCGGCAGAGACGCGCCGCGGCCCGTATTTTCTGGCCTTCTCCTGCGCCTTCTGGCGCGCGAACTCCTCGTCGTCGAGGTACCCGAGCTCCCGCAGACGCCCGATCACGACCTCCACGGTCTCATGCGCGTAACCGTGCCTCCCGAGCCTCTCGCGCACCTCGCCCTCGGAGCGGGCGCGGTAGCCGAGCAGGTTCAGCGCCCGCGTCATCGCGAGCGGCCTCTCCCCCGCCGCCCTGGCCTCGCCGAGCTCCTCCCACGAGAACGCGGCCCCCTCCCGGAGGCCGCGTTCTATTGCAACGCCCGCGTCGAGCTCGGCCCAGGGCTCCCCGTCGACGGAGATCCTGGCCCTCCCCCGGCGCTCGCTTACGCCCGTGATCTCGGGCACGCCGGGCTACCTACCGGCCCAATGAGCCTGCCCGGCCCTCGGCCACGAGCGCCTCGTCGGCGACGCCGTTTGCCCCCTCCTTGGAGACGCCCTCGGGTACGCCCTCGGGGGCGGCCACGCCGTCCTCGGCGTTCGGGTTGTCGAAGCCGAGCTTGTCGTAGATCTCGGCCAGGATGCGGTTGCGCACGCCCTCGTTCTCCTTGAGGAAGGTCTTGGAGTTCTCGCGACCCTGCCCGAGCCGCTCGTCGCCGTAGGCGAACCACGCGCCGGACTTCTGGACCACGCCGTGCTCGATGCCGATGTCCAAGAGGCTCCCCTCGCGGGAGATGCCCTCGCCGTACATCACGTCGAACTCGACGACCTTGAACGGCGGCGCAACCTTGTTCTTGACGACCTTTACCCGCGTCTGGTTGCCTACCGTGTCGTTGCCGGCCTTCAGCGCGCCGATGCGCCGGATGTCCAGCCTGACGCTCGAGTAGAACTTCAGCGCGCGGCCGCCCGGGGTCGTCTCGGGGGAGCCGAACATGACGCCTATCTTCTCGCGCAGCTGGTTGATAAAGATGGCCGTGGTCCCAGAGCGGTTGAGGGAGCCGGAGAGCTTGCGCAGGGCCTGGCTCATGAGCCGGGCCTGCAGGCCCACGTGGGAGTCGCCCATCTCGCCTTCTATCTCGGCGCGGGGCACGAGGGCCGCGACGGAGTCGATGACGACGACGTCGAGGGCGCCCGAGCGGATGAGGGTGTCGGCTATCTCGAGGGCCTGCTCCCCGTTGTCCGGCTGGGAGAAGTAGAGGTTCTCGAGGTCAACGCCGATGGCCTGGGCGTAGTCAGGATCGATGGCGTGCTCGGCGTCGACGAAGGCGGCGAGGCCGCCCGCCTTCTGGGCCTCGGCGATGACGTGCAGGGCGAGGGTCGTCTTCCCGCTCGACTCGGGGCCGAAGATCTCGATGATCCTGCCCCGCGGGAGACCGCCCACGCCGAGCGCCAGGTCGAGCGCGAGCGCCCCGGTGGGTATCGCGGGGACCTTCGGCCTCTCGTCGTCGCCCATCCTCATGATGGACCCCTTGCCGAACTGCCGCTCTATCTGCGTAACGGCGGCGTCTATTGCCTTGCTCTTGTCCAATGCATCCTCCAGCGGGCGCGTAATCGTCGTCTGCCCTCGCGTAATCGGAACTATCCGCGGAGAATTATACTGCAGGCCCCGTACCCTCCCAAGGGGGTTTGCCGGGATCAGCTCGCGGATTTGAGGGTGTAGCTCTTCTCGAGTACCTGCCCGGGATCTCCTAAAGTGCCCACGTCCTGGCCGTTGACCTCGACGGAGACGGCGCCGGCGTCTCCGGCCCTGATGCCCACCGCGCGGCGGGCCTCGAAGGTCCTGGAGAAGCCGGGCTGGGCGACCTCCTCGAAGACCGTCTCCGAGTCGGAGCGGACCCGGATCCAGGCCGGGACGCCTTTCACCTCGACGCCGACGGTCAGCGCGCCCGAGGGCTCCTCACCCTTGGCTTCTTCGGCGCCCCGCCCCGAGTTCCCCGGCTCGACGGGTGCAGCGATCCTCTCGGCCTCGCCCGCGCCCGAGGAGCGGACGCCGAGGCCCACGAAGTAAAGGGCGCCGACGAGGGCGGCGATCACGAGGGCGGCGACCGCGACGGTGATGATGGTCGAGCTTGAGACCTTCCGCTTCTCGGAGCCGGGGACGCCGCCGGGGCTGATGATCGGGCGCTCGAACTCGCTGCTGGGCGCGGCGTAGCTCACGCCCCGCTCGCGGCGGGGCTTCCTGCGGGTGCGCAGTTCCTGGGAGAGCGCGACCCCGTCGAGGCCGAGAAAGTTCGCGTAGGTCTTTAGGAAGCCGCGGGCGTATACCGCGTCCGGGAGGACCGTGTAGTCGTCTTGCTCGAGGCCCTCGAGGTAGCGTTTGCGGATCTTGGTCGCCCGCTCGGCCTCCTCGAGGGTGAGGCCCCTGTCCTTGCGAGCCCTCTCGAGGACGCGCCCGATCTTCTCCTCAGCCGGTCCGAGGGTTTGTCTGCCGTCGTCCATTTCGGCCTAGAACCTTACCACACGAGCTACCAGCCCTCGGCTTCCCGCCCGTCCGGTTCGCCGCCCTCGAACATGGACTCGATGTCCATAGACGAGGCGACGACGGCCCGGCTCTTGGAGCCCTCGTAGGGGCCGACGATCCCCTTGCGCTCGAGGGCGTCGATGATCCTGCCGGCCCTGGAGTAGCCCACCCTGAAGCGGCGCTGCACCGCGCTCACGGAGGCCTGCTGCGTGGAGACCACGAAGCTCGCGGCCTCCTGCAAAAGGTCGTCGTCTGGCTCCTCGGGGGCCTCCTTCTCGCTCTTGGGCTGCTGGGTGACCTCCTCGACGAAGTGGGGCTCCGCGCGCCCGGACGCCGCGTCTTCGGTGGCGCTCACCACCCGCTCCACCTCGTTCTCCGAGATAAAGGCCCCCTGCACCCGCGAGGGCCTGAGCGCGGAGACCGGCTTGAAGAGCATGTCCCCCATGCCGAGCAGGACCTCGGCCCCACCGCCGTCCATGATCACCCTGGAGTCCACCTGGCTCGAGACGGCGAAGGCTATGCGGCTAGGGACGTTGGCCTTGATCATGCCGGTTATGACGTCGACGCTTGGCCTCTGGGTGGCGACGACGAGGTGTATGCCGACGGCCCGCGCCTTCTGCGCCAGCCTGACTATTGAGTCCTCGACCTTGGCCCCGGCCTGCATCATGAGGTCGGCGAGCTCGTCTATGACGATCACCACGTACGGCATCGGCGTCTCCGCCCTGAGGTTGTACCCTTCGAGAGACCGCGACCCCATCCTCTCCAACACCTCGTAGCGCCGCTCCATCTCGGCCACGGCCCACTGCAGGGCGTTCGCAGCCTTCTTGACGTCGGTGACGACGGGGGTTATGAGGTGCGGAACCCGCCCGAACGGCGAGAGCTCAACCCTCTTCGGGTCGATGAGGACCATCTTGACTTGCCGCGGGTCTGTTGTGAGCAGCAGCGAGGTCAAGAGGCCGTTGAGCATGACGCTCTTGCCGCTGCCGGTAGTGCCAGCCACCAGCAGGTGCGGCATCTCGGCGAGGTCGAAGAAGACCGCCCGCCCCGAGATATCCTTGCCCAGGCCCACGGGTAGGGTCCAGTCGTTTGCGTCGGGATACTCCCTGAACACGTCCCCCAACGTTACCTTCGCCGGCTTGGTGTTCGGCACCTCGACGCCGACGGCACTCTTGCCCGGGATGGGCGCGAGTATCCTGACCTCCGTGGCCGCCAGCGCGTAGGCTATGTCCTGCTGCAGGTTGCTCACCTTGCCGACCTTGACGCCGCTGCCGAGCCTCAGCTCGTACCTCGTCACACGCGGACCGACGACGGCCCTGATGACCCTCGCCTCGACGCCGAGGTCGGCGAGCGCCCTCGTGAGCCGCTCGCTGGTCCCCTCCGCGTCGTGCTCGGGGACCCCGCTGCCGAGGTCGAGGATGCTGAACGGGGGCGGCGTGTACTCGCCGGGCTCCGCGGGCCCCCTCTCCTCCAGGCGCAGCCCGTCCGTGCTCTGAGGCAGCACCACCTCGAACTCCCGCGTAGGCTCGTCGTCCTCTGGCTGGGGCGGCGCGACGGGCTCGGGCGGCACATCCTCAGGCAGCTCCCGCACACCGGTCATCTCTCGCGCCCCTGCCGACACCTCCGGCCCGTTGTCGGCATGGCCCCTGCCAGCCCGCAGTCGCTCGCCGAGGCCGCGGAGGCGCCCGGATAGGGAGGCCAGGCCGTCGCGGGCGCCCAGAAAGGCGGCGCCGAAGCCGACGCCCGTGAGCAGGGAGAGGCCCAGGGAGAAGAGGAGCGCGAGGGCGAGCACGGTGCCTATGGCCCCGCCGACGAGGTCAACGGCGTAGTAGACGGCGCTTCCAAGAGCCCCGCCGGCCTCAGAATAAGCGTCGCCCGCGAAGAGGAGCCGGCGGGGCATGGCGGCGGCGAGCGCCGCGGCGACGCCGAGGAGCAGCAGGGTAGTTCCGAGGACGGCCCGGCCCGGCAGGCGGTCGAGGACCAGCAGGATCCCACCTACAACGGCGAGCGGCGCGAGGGCCAGGCCAACGTCGCCGAAGAGGTTCCGGGCCACGTAGAGCCCCGCGTCGCCCAGGAATGCCCCGCGACCGCTGAAGAACGCCGCCGTGAAGAAGAGGCCGAGTACGAGGACGGCGATACCGACGGCCTCGCGGCTCACGGCCTCCCGCACGCCCCCGAGCATGGGCTGCGGGGCTGCCTTCTTGCGGGTGGACCTGCCTCCGCCCTTCCTGGCCGGGGCAGGCTTCCTGGACGTCTTTTTCGGAGCGCTCTTTCCCGTAGCCACGGGCCAAGTCTAGCCCAAACGGGGATGGCTGTACCTCTACCGCACCATGTAGTAGAGGTCTACGTTTAGACCTCTACTATTAGCGGGAGGATGATCGGACGCTTGCCCGTCTTGTCCGAGAGGAAGCCCGAGAGGTCCTTGCGGATGGCGTTCTTGAGCTCCCCGCGGTCGGTTACCTGGCGGCTTGCGGTCCGCTCCAGGGTGCGCCGGACGGTGTCTATCGACTGCTCCGTTATGCCGTTCGCCCCTTGAGGGTTGACGAAGCCGCGCGAGATCACGTCCGGGGGGCCTAATAGCTGGCCGTTCTGGGCGCTCACGCGGGCTACCACTATGAACATGCCGTCCCCGGAGAGTTGCTGGCGCTCGCGCATCACGCTCGAGGAACCGTCGGCGATCGCGCCGGCATCAACCAGGAACATGCCGGCTGCGACGTTGTCGGCTTTACGGGCCTCGCCGTTCTTGAACTCCAGGGTGTTGCCGTTCTCGAGGATAAAGATGCTCTCCTCGGGGATGCCCATGCTCATCGCCGTGTTGGCGTGGTGCCTGAGCATCCTGAACTCGCCGTGGACGGGGACGAGGAACCTCGGCCTCAGTAGCGCAAGTACGAGCTTCTGCTCCTCCTGCGCCCCGTGCCCCGAGACGTGGACCGCCTCGAGCGGGCTGTAGTGGACGTCGGCGCCCTTCTTCATAAGGTTGTTGATGGTGCGCGAGACGCCCCGCTCGTTGCCCGGGATCGGGTGTGCGGAGATCACCACGGTGTCGCCGGGGCCGACCTCGATCGAACGATGGGTGCCGGCGGCGACTCGGCTGAGGGCCGCCAGCGGCTCGCCCTGGGAGCCCGTCATCAGGACGGCGATGTCCGAGTCCGGGATCCTCGACATGTCCCGCGCCTCGACCATCATCTCCTTCGGCAGGTCCAGGTAGCCGAGCTCGCGTGCTATACCGACGTTGCGGACCATCGAGCGGCCCGCCACGCCGACGAGGCGGTTGTGCTTTTTGGCGGCCTCGACGACCTGGCTGACGCGGTGGATGTGCGAGGCAAAAGACGCGACTATGATCCTGCCGGTCGCCCGCTCGAAGATGTCCTCTAGTGTCTTTTGAACTATCCTCTCGGAGGGCACGTAGCCGGGCCGCTCGGAGTTCGTCGAGTCGCCGAAGAACGCGAGCACGCCCTCCTTGCCGAGCTCCGCCAGGCGGCCGAGGTCCATCGGGGCGCCCTCTATCGGGGTGAGGTCGACCTTGTAGTCGCCGGAGAAGACTATGAGCCCCGCGTTGGTGCGGATGGCGATGGCAACGGCGTCCGGTATGGAGTGGTTGACGTTTATGAACTCGAGCCCGAAGCCGCCGAGGTTCTGGGTGTCGCCGGCCTTGATCTCGCGCAGGTCCCCCTTCTTTATCCCGAACTCCTGCAGCTTGCTCCGCACGAGCCCCAGCGTGAGCCTGGTGCCGTACACCGGCACGTTGAACTCTCGCAGGAGGTACGGCAGCGCGCCCACGTGGTCCTCGTGGGCGTGGGTGAGCACGATCCCCTTGAGCTCGTCCGAGTGCTGGCGCAGGAACGTGAAGTCCGGCAGCACCAAGTCTATGCCCGGCATCTCCTCGTCCGGAAAAGACATCCCGGCGTCGACGAGTATCATGCCGCTCGATTGGCGAACGGCGGTCATGTTCTTGCCTATCTCCCCCAGTCCTCCTAGGGGCACGACCTGCAAGGTACTTTTGTCTAACAGCGTGAATTACCTCCCTTGTGGAGGCTTTGAGGATCTAGGCTTTCAGGCGGTGAGGTGCTTCGGGAACTCCCTCATTCCTCAAAGCCTTAGAGCCTTAAAACCTCAAAACCTATCCCAGGTACCTCCCGAGGTCGAGCTCTTTCGGGCCGACGGCCGAGAGGTACATTTTCTTTGTGTCTAGATGATCGTTGGCCAGGCGCATGACGTCGTCCGCGGTGACGGCCTCTATGCGCTCCGCTATCTCGTCGGGGGAGAGAAGCTCCGTGTCCAGGATGACGCTGCGTCCCACGCGGTTCATCCTGGCGGCGGTGCTCTCCAGGGCGAGAAGGGTCGAGCTCTTTAGCTGCTGCTTGGTGCGCTCGAGCTCCTCTGGCTCGACGCGCCCGGCGCGCATCTTGCCCATCTCGCGGGTGATGATCTCCACGGCCTCCTCGACGTTGCCTGTCGTGGACCCCACGTAGGTCTTTATGGCGCCCGCGTCGGAGTAGGCCTGGTGGTAGGAGTAGACGGCGTAGGCGAGGCCCCGCTTCTCGCGGACCTCCTGGAAGAGCCGGCTGCTCATACCGCCGCCGAACACGTTGTTCAGCGCGGCCATCGCGAAGCGGTCCTCGCTGCTCGCCGGTATGCCCAGGGAGCCCACGGAGACGTGGTACTGCTCGGTCTCCTTGAACTTGTAGTGGACGCGGCTCTGCGGGGTGCCGGGGACCGCGTTCCTGGCGAACGGCTCGCCGGAGGGCAGGCCGCCGAGCTTGGCCTCCACCATCGACTCGAGCCTGTCGGGGTCGAGCTTGCCCGCGCCGACGACGAAGACGTTGGCCGCCGTGTAGGTGTCCCTGTGGAAGCCCTTGAGGGTCTCGTGGTCCACGCCGCGCACCGTCTCGGCCGATCCGATGATAGGACGTCCGAGGGGATCGCCGTGGAAGATCAGGCCGGAGAGGTACTCGTCGGCCATCTGGTCTGGCCTGTCCTCGTACATCTTGATCTCCTCGACGATCACCTCGCGCTCCCTCTCGAGGTCAGCGAAGGTCGGGCGGAGGACCATGTCCCCCATCACGTCGAGCGCCTTCTCGAGGTGCTCTGGCAGGAAGCGGGCGTAGAGCACGGTGTACTCCTCGCCCGTCGCCGCGTTCTCCTGGGCCCCGATGCCCTCGAAGGCCTGGGCGATGCCGAGGGCGTCTAGCTCCGGCGTCCCCTTGAAGAGCATGTGCTCCATCAGGTGGGTAATCCCGGCGACCTCCTCCCGCTCGTCGCGGGAGCCGGCCCGGATCCAGACGCCCAAGGAGACGCTCGTCGCCTCGGAGAGGGGCTCACAGAAGACCCTTAGGCCCCCCGGGAGCTCCCGCATCCTGACGTTCTCGTCGGCCACTAGTCCTCCAGCTTCTCGAGCGAGATGCGGTTCTGCTTGTCGATCTCGAGCACCCGCACCTTGACGAGGTCGCCCTCGGTGACGACGTCCTCGACCCGCTCGACCCGCCCCTTGCCCGGGGCGAGCCTGGAGATGTGCACGAGGCCGTCGCGGCCGGGGGTAAGCTCGACGAAGGCGCCGAAGTTGGTGGTCTTGACCACCTTGCCGTTGTAGATGTCGCCGGCCTCGACGTCCTTCATCATGCCCTTGATGGCGCCCGCGGCCTCCTTGGCCACCGCGCCGTCGCCGGCCACGTGGACCATGCCGTCGTCCTCGACGGAGATGTTCACGCCGAACTGGTCCTGAAGCGCGTTGATGGTCTTGCCGCCAGGGCCTATGAGCATCCCTATCTTCTCCTTCGGGATGCGAAGCACCTCGACCCTCGGGGCGTACTCGGAGACCTCGGGACGCGGCTCGGCTATGGCGCCGCGCAGGATCTCGAGGATCTGCATGCGGCCCTCCCTGGCCTGCCCGAGGGCCTCCTGCAGCAGCTGGGCGGAGACGCCCGTGATCTTCATGTCCATCTGCAGCGCCGTGATGCCGTCGGACGTGCCCGCGACCTTGAAGTCCATGTCGCCCATGTGGTCCTCGAGGCCCTGGATGTCCGACATGATGACGTACTCCTCGCCCTCCTTGACGAGGCCCATCGCGACGCCAGCGACGGGGGCCTTGATCGGCACGCCGCCGTCCATAAGCGCGAGGGTCGAGCCGCACACGCTCGCCATCGACGACGAGCCGTTGGACTCGAGCACCTCGGAGATGATCCTGAGGGCGTAGGGGAACTCCTCCTCGGAGGGGACTACCGGCAGGAGGGCCCGCTCCGCGAGCGCCCCGTGCCCGATCTCGCGCCGCCTAGGGCTGCCGATGCGGCCGGTCTCGCCCGTGGAGTAGGGCGGGAAGTTGTAGTGGTGCATGTAGCGCTTGCCCGTCTGGGGCTCGATGGTGTCGAGCCTCTGGGAGAGCCCGAGGTCCGCGAGCGCCAGCGAGCTCAAGACCTGCGTCTCGCCGCGGGTGAAGAGGCCAGTGCCGTGGACCCTCGGAAGCACGGAGACCTCGGCGGTCGTTGGCCGGATCTCGTCGAACGCCCTGAGGTCGGTACGCTTGCGGTCGCGCAGGTAGAGCGCCCGGAACGCCTCCTTCTCGACCGTGGAGAGCGCGGCGACGATCTGCGGGATCTCCTCCTCGTCGCGCCCCTCCACCAGCTCGTCCCGAAGGGCGGAGACGGCCTCGCGCCTGGCGCGCCGGTCGGTCTGGACTATGCCTTCCTTGATCCGGTCGACGTACTTCTCCCTGAACTCGCCAAGGAACGGGTTCTCCTCCGGCGCCTCGATCTGCTGCTTGGGCTTGCCGTGCTCTGCGGCCCAGGCCTCTATGGTCTTGGCCTGCGCCATTACCGTCTCCTGGGCGAGCTGCAGCGCCTCGACCATCACGTCCTCGGGCACCTCGTTCGCGCCGGCCTCGACCATTGTGATGGCCTCTTTGGTGCCCGCCACGACGAGGTCGAGGTCGCTCTCGGCTATCTGCGAGTAGGTAGGGTTCAGTATGAAGTCGCCGTCAAGCGAGCGGCCCACCCGCACGGCGCCTATCGGGCCGTCGAACGGGAGGTCGGAGAGGGCCAGCGCCGCGGAGGCGCCGACCATGCTGACGGTGTCGTACGGGGTGTCCTGGTCGGCGACGAGGACGGTGCCGATTACCTGGATCTCGTAGTGGTAGTTCTTTGGAAAGAGCGGCCTTATGGGCCTGTCTGTGAGCCTGGAGGTGAGGATCGCCCTGTCGGAAGGCCTGCCCTCGCGCTTGAGGAAGCCGCCGGGGATCTTGCCCGCCGCGGTCATCCTCTCCTCTATGTCCACGCTCAGGGGCAGGAAGGTCGCCCCGGGGCGCGGGTTGGACGAGCGGGTGGCTGTCGATAGCAGCACGGTGTCTCCGAGTTGGACCGTCACCGAGCCGCCGGCCTGCTTGGCAAGCTTGCCGGTCTCGAGCACGACCGGGCGCTCGCCTACTGGAATCTCTAGACGCATTTCGTCTTCTCCTCTTGTTTCTGGTGGGGTGGCCGGATCTATCGGCGCAGGCCGAGCCTGGCGATAAGCGACCTGTAGCGCTCGACGTCCTTCTTCTGAAGGTACTTGAGCAGGCGGCGGCGCTTGCCGACCAGCTTTAGCAGACCGCGGCGGGAATGGAAATCGTGCTTGTGCGTGCGCAGGTGGTCCGTAAGGTGCGATATGCGCTTGGTGAGTATCGCCACCTGGACCTCCGGCGACCCCGTGTCGCCCTCGTGCGCCCGATGCTCCTGGATGATCTCTTGCTTGCCTTCTACAACAGCCAACTTCTTCCTTCTCCTCTGAGTTCTCTTCTCTGTTCTGATCTCACTCTGTTCAACCCGTTATGCTACCACACGTATCTAATGCCATCCCCGCACCGCCGCGGCCGTTTCACGCGTTGCCTTCCGTCAACCTGCGGGCCTCCTCGACGTCGCGCCCGATCTGCTCTTTTAGCTCTTCGACGCCGGAGAAACGTCGCTCCCCGCGTATCCTGTGCAGGAACAGCACATCGACGATCCGACCGTAGAGATCCCCCTCGAAATCGAGAAGGTGGGCCTCTATCCTGCTCTCCCCGCGCCCGAACGTCGGCGCCACTCCTACGTTGGTGCAGGCCGCGAAGACATCTTCTCCGACCCGAACCCGGCACGCGTAGACGCCCCTCGCGGGCACGACGACGGCCGGGTCGGGTACGACGTTGGCGGTAGGGAAGCCTATGGCCCTCCCCCGCCGGTCCCCGACGACCACCTCGCCCCGCACCGCGTAATGTCTCCCTAGCAGCCCCGACGCCTCGGCGACTTCGCCCTGCCCGAGCAGCGCGCGGATGCGGGTGGAGCTGATCTCCACGCCGTTCCCCCTCACCTCCACCGCGCGCGCATCTCCCCCGTGCTCGCGCATGATCCGGACGAGGTCCCCGACGTCGCCGGCAGCCTTGTAACCGAACCGGAAGTTCTCGCCCACCACGACAGACGCCGCCCCGAGGTCCCCGATCAGCACGTCCTCGACGAACTCCCGCGGACTCTTCTTCGAGAGCGTCTTGTCGAAGGGGATCACGCGCACCTCGTCGGCGCCGCTACGCAGCAACTCCTCCCGACGCGCGTCGAGCGTCGTCAGCAGGCCGGGCGGCTCGCCCCTCCCGATCACGGTCCTCGGGTGCGGCCAGAAGGTGGCCGCCACCACGAGCCCGTCCCGCAACCGCGCCTCCTCCACCGCCCGCGCCAGGACGGCCCTGTGACCCAGGTGCACCCCGTCGAAGTTGCCGAGCGCGACGACTACGGGGCGCACAACACCACCTCAGCCCTCGCCTGCGCCCCCTCGTCCCTGTACACGGCCAGCAACTCCTCCCCCCTCATAACCCGGTAGCTGCCACCCACCCCGAATGCCCCCATCTTCCGCCCGTTGCACACCCCTACCCGCTCCTCCTCGCCGACCTCAACCGCTGGCATACGCCGCAACAAGGCCGCCGGTTGTATTATGCGGTTACACGGGTCGTGCTCTTGGAGGTCTTCGGGGGGAGAGGCGTCGCTGACGTGGAGGTGGCCTATGCGGGTGCGGCGGAGGGCGGTCAGGTAGGCGCCGGAGCCCAGGGAGTGGGCCAGGTCGGAGATCAAGGAGCGCACGTAGGTGCCGCCTGAGCAGGAGATCTCGAAGGTGGCGGTGCCCTCTTCGGGGTCTGTGGAGAGTAGGTCGAAGGCGTGGATGTCGACGGGGCGGGGCTCGCGTTCGACCTCTACGCCCCTGCGGTGCAGCTCGTAGAGGCGGCGTCCGCCGACCTTTATCGCGGACGCCATGGGCGGGACTTGCAGGATGCGGCCGGTGAACTCGGGCAGCCTGGCGCGGATCGCGTCCTCGTCGGGGACGGGGCCCTCGACGGGAACCGCCTCCCCCTCCGCGTCGAGGGTGTCGGTGACGAAGCCGAAGCGGGCCGTCGTCGTGTACGACTTGTCCATAGGCGTCACGTAGCGGGCCAGGCGGGTCGCGCGGCCTACCACGAGGACGAGGAGGCCGGAGGCGAGCGGGTCGAGGGTGCCGGTGTGCCCGATTCTGGTCCCTTTGGGCAGGAGGCGCTTCACCTTCGAGAGGGCCCGCGCGCTCGTGAGGCCTGTGGGCTTGTCCAGCAGCAGGGCGCCAGATGGCTGCCCGTCGGCTATCTCGCCTCCCCGATGTTCACGGAGGTGTTCCTGAGAACCCCGATCAGCTCCGCCTTCGCCTCGTCTGGGCGCATGCCCTCCCTGGTGTACCCGGCGGCGAGCTTGTGTCCGCCGCCCCCGAAGGCGCGCGCTATCTCGCCGACATCTATCGTCTCGGAGCGAAGGGAGCCCTTCGTGCCGTGCGGGACCTCCCGCAGGTGGGCGACCATGTCTATACCCTCCACCGAGCGGAGCTGGTCGATCGCCTCCTTCGAGTCTAGCTCGCCGGCGCCGGTGCGCGCGTAGTCCTCGTTGTCCACCGTAGAGATCAGGACCTCCCCGTAGCGGACGGCGTTCGCAAGCGACGTGCCGACAATCCTGAGCTGCTCCAGGCTTCCCCTGCGGTTGATCTTCTCGTTGACCTCGGCCGGGACAACCCCGGCGCGCAGGAGGTCGGCGACGAGCTCGTGCGCCACCGGCGAGATGTTGCGGAAGTTGAACCCGCCCGTGTCTGTCTTGACGCCGACGTAGATCGCCCGCGCCGCTTCGCGGTCGATCTCGACGCCAAGCTCTCGGTATAGCCTGGAGACAACCTCCGCGGTCGCCGCCGCGCGGGCGTCGACGTAGTTGTACTCGGCGTAGAACGGGTTGTCCTCGTGGTGGTCTAGGTTGAGCCTGGCACCCGCCTCGGGGATCGGGACGCCCGTCCGGTCCGCGCGCGAGGTGTCCACCACCAGGAGGTCGTAACCGGCCGGCAGCTCGGAGAGCGGCTCGTCCGGGAGGAGCCAGCGAAGGTAACCTGGCACCCCCTCGGCGTGGCAGAAGACCGCCTCGGCGCCGAGCTTCCGCATGAGGCGCACCAGGGCGGCGGAGGCGCCGATCGCGTCGCCGTCGGAGCCCACGTGCGTGGTGACGGCGACGCGGTCGAGCGTCTTCAGGTAGTCCGAGATCTCCTGCAGCGTGTTACTGGTGGTCCTGGTCGTCACTGTTTCTAACCTCCCTTAGGGCCGCCTCTATGCTCATCGCCCGGTCCACTACCGGGTCAGGCTCGAAGCGGAGCCTGGGCGTGCGCCGCAGGCGTGTCTGGTGTCCGACGGCCGCCTGTACCCGCCCGGCCGCGCTCTGGAGCCCCTCGTGGGCGGCCTCCTCGTCCTCCCCCGCGAGGACGCTGTAGAAGACCGTCGCCTGGGCGAGGTCGGGGCTTACCTTCACCCCCGTCACGGTAACGAGCCCGTTGATGCGCGGGTCCGAGAGCATGGAGAGCTCCTCGCCCGCGATCTCCTTTAGTTGAGACTCGACCTTGCGCGTCCTGTCGCTCAAACCTTCCGTCCCCTCACAGCTTGACGAACTCCTCGCGCCACTCGGCGACCATAAGCTCGTCGTAGTTAAGCAAAAAGCGCCTTACCTCCTCGCGCTTCTCCTCGGCCGCGCCCCGGGAGACGGCGGCGAGCGCTATCTCCACGGTGGCCCTTTGCCAGAAGTCCTGGTTGCCGGACTCGACCACGGAGACGTTCTTCTTCCGCAGCCTGTCGCGCAGGGAGCGTATGGTCTGGCGCTTGTCCTTGAGGCTGCAGGCATAGGGCAACTCCAGCTCCAGCCTCGCAGCGTACAGCAAAGAGCCCCCGCGTTACCGCGGAACCTCGACGATCTCGAAGAACTCCATGACGTCGCCTTCCTTCACGTCGTCGAAGTTCTCGATGCCGATGCCGCACTCGAAGCCCTCGCGAACGGACCGGACGTCGTCGCGGAAGCGCTTGAGGGAGCTTATGTTGCCCTCGTAGACCACCGTGCCGTCGCGCACCAGCCTGACGCGATTGTTGCGGAAGATCTCGCCGCTAGTGACCATGCAGCCTGCGACCACGCCCGCGTTCGGGGTGCGGAAGGTCTGGCGGACCTCGGCGGTGCCCGTCTCCTGCTCCCGCTCCTCGGGGGCGAGCATGCCGCGCATGGCGGCCTCGATCTCCTCGAGCGCCTTGTAGATGACGTCGTAGGTCCGTATCTCGACGCCCTCGCGCTCGGCGACCTGCTTGGCCGTGTTGGTGGGCCTCACGTTGAACCCGAGCAGGATCCCGTCGCTCGCGGACCCGAGCATGACGTCCGAGTCGGTGAGCGCCCCGACCCCGCTGCGCACGATGTTGACGCGCACCTCGTCGGTCGAGAGCTTGGCGAGCGCCTCCTTGAGCGCCTCGACAGACCCGGCAACGTCAGCCTTGATGACGAGGTTGAGGTCCTGCATCCCGCCCTGCCCGAGAAGGTCCTCGAGCGAGCGGCGCGAGCCGCCCTGGGCGAGCTCCTGGCGCCGGAGCTTCTCCTCGGCCTGCTGGGCCCTGTCGCGGGCGAGCCTCTCGTGATCGACCACCTCGAAGCGCGTTCCCGCCTCGGGCACGCCGGAGAGGCCGAGGATCTCGACCGGGCTGCCGGGGCCCGCGTCCTTGACGCGCTTGCCCGTGTAATCCAGCATCGCCCGCACCCGCCCGTAGGCGGTCCCCGCGAGCACCACGTCGCCCTTGTGGAGCGTGCCGCGGCTCAGGAGCAGCGTCGCCACGGGGCCGCGGCCGGGGTCGCGCTCGCCCTCGACCACGTACCCGCTCGCGGGCGCGTTCGGGTTGGCCTTTAGGTCCTCGAGCTCGGCGACGACGAGGATGTTCTCGAGAAGCTCGTCTATGCCCTCGCCCGTCTTGGCCGAGACGGGCACGGTCACGGTCTCGCCGCCGTAGGCCTCCGGCATAAGGCCGCGCTCGGAGAGCTCGCCGAGGACGCGGTCCTGGTTGGCGTTCGGTACGTCTATCTTGTTGAGGGCGACGACCATCGGTACCCCGGCGGCCCTGGCATGCTCTATCGCCTCCTGGGTCTGGGGCATTATGCCGTCGTCCGCGGCCACGACGAGGACCACGACGTCCGTGACCTTGGCGCCGCGGGCGCGCATCTCGGTGAAAGCCTCGTGGCCAGGGGTGTCGATAAAGGTGACCTTGCGGCCGTCGCTCTCGACCTGGTAGGCGCCGATGTGCTGGGTGATGCCGCCGGCCTCGCCTGACTGCACGTTCTCGTGGCGGATGCGGTCGAGCAGGCTCGTCTTGCCGTGATCCACGTGGCCCATCACCGTAACTACGGGCGGCTTCTCCTCGAGGTCGGCCGGATCGTCGTCTGGCAGCACCTCCTCGGGGGCGGGCTCCTCGACGGCCCCGATCTCGACCTTCATCCCGAGCTCCTCGGAGATCAGCTCGATCTCTTCTATGGAGAGCGTCTGCGTGAGGGTCTTCATCTCGCCCAGGCCCATCAGGACCTGGATGATCCTGGTCGGCGGCACCCCGAGGGCGTCCCCGAGATCCTTGACGGTCGCCCCCGGCTCGACGCGAACCCCCGCGTCGGCCGCCTCTTCTTTCTCAGCTACGGGCGCCGCCTCCTGCTCGCGCGGCGCGGCGGGCGCCGCGGTCGGCCGGGCCCCTCGGGCCCCCCGGTTCCTGGCGCTCGCGTCGATGACGACCCGGCGCCGCTTCTTCTGGTTGCGGCCCTTCTTGACGTCGGAGACGGGCTCCTTGGCCGGGGCCTCCTGTATCGTCGCCCCGTGCCCTGACTTCTCAGCGGCCTCGCGGGCCTCCTGCGCCTCGGTCTCCTGGGCGGCCGAGCGGCCGTTGGCCGCGCCGTTCGTCGCGGAGTCCCCCGAGCCGAAGACCCGCTCGTAGACCGGGTCCTCGACGGACGAAGAGTGGCTCTTCACCTCGACGCCCGCGTCCTTCAGGCGGCCGATGACCTCCTTGCTGTTGAGGCCGAGCTCTTTCGCAATCTCGTGTACGCGCTTACTCATCCGATCCCCTACCCTCTACCATGCCCTCGAACTCAGAGGCCTGCGCCTGGTGCGACGGGATGCCGCAGAACAGCGAGTCCGGGAGCGCCATGTTGGCGCACCTGCGGCCGTTGGAGAGGACCGCGCGGCAGCGGTGCATCTGGGAGTCCGTGTCGGGCTCCCACTCCTCTTCCTCCGTGTCCTCGTACTCCGTCGCCTGGCTCTCGGGCTTTATGTCTATCTTCCAGTCCGTCAACTTCACCGCGAGGCGGGCGTTCTGGCCCTCGCGGCCGATCGCCAGCGAGAGCTGGTCGTCCGGCACTATTACCTCGGCCTGCTTCTCGTCCTCGTCCAGGTAGACCTCGCGCACCCTCGCCGGGCTCAAGGCCTTGGCTATGAACCGCGCCGGCTCCGGATCCCACTGGATGATGTCTATCTTCTCGTTCCTGAGCTCGGAGACCACGGCCCGCACCCGGCTCCCCCGCGGACCCACGCAGGCGCCTACCGGGTCGACGCCCTGCTCGTTGGACCACACGGCCACCTTCGAGCGGAGCCCGGCCTCGCGGGCCACGGCCCGGATCTCGACGAGCCCGTCGTAGATCTCGGGCACCTCGAGCCTGAAGAGCTCCTTGAGGAGCCCCTCGTTGCGGCGGCTTACGGTGAGGCTCGGGCCGCGGCCGCCCTCCCGGATCTCGAGCAGGTACACCTTCAGACGCTGCCCGTTCTCGTAGCGCTCCTGGGGCACCTGCTCGCTGGCCGGCAGAATCGCCTCGACCCTCCCCAGGTCCACGAGCGTCATGCGCCTGTGGGCCTGCTGGACGATGCCTGTGACGATGTCGCCCATCCGCTCCCCGTACTCCTCGAGGAGCTGCTCGTTGTGGACCTCGTTCAGGCGCTGGTAGAACGTCTGGCGCATTACCTGGGCGGCGATGCGGGTGAAGTCGTGGGGCGTTATGTCCTCCCCGTCCTTCATCACCCTCAGGTCGCCCGTCTCCTCGTCGAGGACCACGCGGGCGTCCTCGTCGGCCCCCTCTCGCCCCTCGTAGGCCGCGAGCAGGGACTCCTCTAGCACGCCCTTCACCGT
Source organism: Rubrobacter sp. (assembly GCA_035264945.1). Classification (GTDB taxonomy): domain Bacteria; phylum Actinomycetota; class Rubrobacteria; order Rubrobacterales; family Rubrobacteraceae; genus Rubrobacter_D. The sequence goes on along the minus strand of DATFPF010000157.1, from coordinate 8,938 downwards.
GGCGAAGGGGATGCCCTTGTCGTTCTCTATCTCGTGTAGTGCCGATAACAATGCTGTGTTCATCTGGTTATATGTCCTCCTTGAGGTTAGCGCGGGCAACGGAGCCGAACGGCAGCTCCACCTCCGCCTCCCCCTCCAAGAGTTTTAGGACGAAGGCCTCCTCGCCGGCGTCCCGGATGACGCCGACAAAGTTGCGCCTGCCGTCTATAGGCTCGGCGACCTTGACCCTGGCCTCGTGCCCCACGAAACGCCTGAAGTGGTGGGGCTTCGTCAGCGGCCTCTCGATGCCGGGGGACGAGACCTCGACGGGCCCGTCGTACCCCTCCCCCTCGACCGCCGGTCCGACGGCAGAGGCGACCCTCGAACAGAACTCGTGGTCGACCGGGCCGTCCTCCCGGTCCACGAGCAGCGTCAGCAGCGGTCCGCCCGAAAATCGGGCGTCGACGAGCTCGCTCCCCGGGGGAAGCGCGCCCTCCACAACCTCGGCCAATCTGTCCAGCCTCGCCGTCTCTCTCACCTTCTCCGAACGATAAAAAAAGCAACGGGTCCGGAGGACCCCTTGCTCCAAAACAGCAAACAGAATTCTACATCAGAGTATGTAGGTTACAAGGCGACCGGGCCACGCGAAGATGGCCCCCACGGCGTGCCAACCGCCACGGAGAACCCAGGTGGAGGCGCTAACAAAATCTCAAACGTACGTTTCGGTGATTGATCCCCAGATGCGCGAAAAGACCAGGGCGTCCGTGCGCCGCGTCGGGAACTGAAGAAAGGAGCGCAGCCGGCCTTCGAGTTCGAACCCGCACCTCGACAAGACTCGGACGGACTCCTGGTTGCAAGGTTCAACCCAGGCTTCGATCCTGTCCAGCCCTCCAGCCTCGAGTCCCCAGCGCGTCAACAACCCCACGGCTCTAGTCGCGTGACCCGAATTCCGAGCCCCCGGAACCAGCCAATATCCTATCCCGGCGACTCCCACTTGCGGCCGGAGCATCAACACTACGCAGCCGACGGCCTCCGCAGTTCGCGCGTCTCCGATGGCCAGAGACCACCCCCGATCGTCGCGGGTCCGCTCTTGCTGGCGCCGAATCCAGGTTTTGCCCGCCTTCTCGGCGAACCGCTCCGGGACGGAGGTAGCCTCGTGGATGCTCCCCCCCCCCGCTCGCGGCCTTGACGCACCCGAGATCAGCCACGGTCCATCGACGCAGCACCACGGTCCCGTCGGTCGGTTCGGGGTCCGGGTCACGCAGCACCACGATACGAGCTTAGGTCCGGGTCGAGAACACGGTGCCCGCTACCAAACTACTTGCGGCCGTCCTTCGCGATCTCCTCGAAGAGGGCGTCGTAGATCTCGTCGCGGCCGACCTTGCGCAGGGGCTCGCCCTTGGAGAAGATCACGCCGTCGTCCTTGCCGCCCGCGACCCCGTAGTCGGCGTCCCGCGCCTCGCCCGGGCCGTTCACGATGCAGCCCATGACGGCGACGGTGAAGTGGTCCTCGTAGTGCTTGAGCTTCTCCTCGACCTTGGAGGCCATGCCTATGACGTCGAAGCCTAAGGTGCGGGCGCAGCTCGGACAGGCTATGACGTTCGGGCCGCGGTGGCGCAGGTCTAGCGAGGAGAGGATCTGGTACGCGACCGGGATCTCCTCCACCGGGTCCTCGGCCAACGACACGCGGATGGTGTCCCCGATGCCGTAGGGCAGAAGCTGGCCCAGGGCCGCGGCCGTCTTTATCGCGCCTGTGAGCTTGGTGCCGGCCTCCGTGACGCCCAGGTGCAGCGGCGCGTCGGAGTGCTCGCGGAACTGCCTGTTGGCCTGGACCATCTCGGGGACGTGGCTCGCCTTGAGGGAGACCTTGAAGTTGAAGAAGCCCATCTCCTCGGCTATCTCGACCTTCTGCAGCGCGCTCGCCACGAGCGCCTCGTGCTTGGGCAGGTCCCAGAAGCGCCGCTCGACGGAGCCCGAGTTCACGCCGATGCGCATGGCAGCACCCGTCTCCTGGCACTTCTCTATGACCTGGCGATATCGGTCGTCGTTGCCCACGTTGCCTGGGTTGATGCGAACGCAGGCCGCCCCCGCGTCCGCCGCACCGAGCGCCATCCGGTAGTCGAAGTGGATGTCCGCGATCAGGGGCACGGGAGAACGCCAGACGACCTCGCGGAAACCGCTAAGCGCCTTGGAGCCGTTGACCGAGACGCGCACGAGCTCGGCGCCTGCGGCGTTCAGGTCGTAGACCTGCTGGACGGTCGCCTCGACGTCGTAGGTCATCGTGTTCGTCATGGATTGGACGACAACGGGCGCGCCGCCGCCCACGGGGACGTCGCCGACCTTTATCTGCCTGCTCGTCACCGGACGTTCGCGTACCGCTGCCTCGGTCATCTCACTCCCAAACTCGCTGTCGCTTTATCTTAATCCTGTATGAAAGGCGTGCCGGTGAAGATTTTACTAAGGTCGGCGTAGGTTGCGAACACGAACAGCATAAGCACCAGCGCCACCCCGAAGGCGGCGAACTTGCCCATCGTCTGCTCGCTCACGGGCCTTCCTATAACCTTCTCGGCCGCTATAAAGAAAAGGTGCCCCCCGTCCAGCGGCAGGAACGGCAGCAGGTTGAAGAGCGCCAGGTTGAGGCTGATGATCGCCAACAAGGGCAGGAAGAAGCCCTGCGACACCGACGTGCTCGCCACCGAGGTGATGCCAACGGGCCCGCTCACGTTCTTGACGAAAGACTCCTCCCCCGTCACCAAATCCCCGATAAACGCCCCGAGGGTCGTCGTGATCTCCCAGCACCGCCCCACGGCCTGCCCAACCGCCTCGACCGGCCCGTACGTGTCCTTTACTATCTCGGGTCGCACGCCCACGAGCGCCCGGTCCTTGTTTTCGGGATCCGCGATCAACTCGCCCGAGACCGTCCGCCTCCGACCGTCCCTGCTGATGACCAGCTCGACCCTGTCCCCCGGCTCCTTCTGGCCCACTCTCTGGACGAAGCCGTCCCAGCTCTCGGCCTTCTTGCCGTCCACCGAGATGATCCGGTCGCCCTTCTGTATGTTCGCCTCGGCGGCCAGGGAGTTCGGCACGACGTCGGCGATCTCGTTCGTCGCCCGCGGCACGCCGCTCATGTAGATGCCCGTGAAGATGACCACGGCCGCGATCACGTTCGCCATCGGCCCCGCGAGTATGATCGCCGCCCGCCGCCAGGGCGCCGCGGACTGGTACGTGCCCGGCCCCTCCTCCCCGTCCCCCATGCCAGCCATCTTGGCGAACCCACCGAGCAATACTATGCGTAAAGAGTAGACGGTCTTGCCCAGCTTCTTTTTGAAGAGGGCGGGGCCGAAGCCTATGCCGAACTCGGGTACGCGGACGCCGACCGCCTTGGCCGTGAGCATGTGGCCCAGCTCGTGGATGACGATAAGGAAGATGAGGCCGAGGATGCCGAGGAGGAAGGTCACGCGCCTGGTCCCCCGGTGCGGCGTCCGGCCTCCTGGCGGGCCCAGGCGTCGACGGCCGTTATGGATTCCATGCTGTTCATCGGGCCGAAGTCGGGCACGGCTTCCAGTACCTCCTCGATCGCCTCGGGTATCGAGAGGAATTGTATCCTGCCTTCGAGGAACGCCTCGACGGCGACCTCGTTGGCGGCGTTCAGCGCGACAGGGTAGGCGTTTCCCGCCTTCCCGGCCTCGACCGCGAGCGGCAGGCACCTGAACAGGTCGTCGCGAGGTTCCTCGAAGGTCCAGGTGCTCGACCCGAAAGGCACGGGTACCGCTCCCAGCTCTACCCGGTCAGGGTAGAGGACGCCGTAGGAGATCGGCAGTCGCATATCGGGCACGGCCGCGTGGAGGACAACGGACCCGTCGTTGAAGAGCACGCCGCCGTGGACCACGGACTGGCGGTGCACCACCACCTTCACGTCGTCGTAGGCCGCGCCGAAGAGGTGGTGGGCCTCGATGACCTCGAGGCCCTTGTTCATCATCGTGGCGGAGTCTATGGTGATCTTCGGCCCCATCTTCCACGTCGGGTGCCTGAGCGCGTCCTCCGGTCCTATCTCCAGAAGCTCCGCCTTCTCCCTAGAGAAGAACGGCCCGCCCGAGGCCGTGAGCAGGATGCCCTCGAGCTCCTCCTCGCTCCGGCCGTCCAGGCACTGGAAGATCGCGGAGTGCTCCGAGTCCACCGGGATGAGGGGGTTCTCCTCGGCCAGGGACATCACCCATTCGCCGCCGGCGATCAGGGACTCCTTGTTGGCGAGGGCCACCTTGTTGCCGGCCTGCAGCGCGCCGACCGTCGCCGCAAGCCCTGCGAAGCCGACTATGCCGTTGAGCACCACGTCTGCGGGGGCCTCGGAGAGCCGCTCCGCTGAGCCCGGGCCCGCGAGCACCTTGCACTCTAGCCCTTCGAGGTCGGCCGCCTCGCCGCCCTCAAGGGCGACGTACTCGGGCGAGAACTCGCGGGCCTGCTCGCGCAGAGCGTCCGCGCTGCGGCCCGCGGCGAGGCCGACGACCTCGAAGCGGTCCGGGTGGGCCCGGACGACGTCGAGGGCCTGCAGGCCGATGCTGCCGGTGGAGCCCAGGATGGTCAGGCGGCGTTTCACGAGGGTGTGGGGAAGAATCTCATACGAGCAACGAGATGTAGTATACCGCGGGCACCGTGAAGAGCAGGCTGTCGATCCGGTCGAGCAGGCCGCCGTGGCCCGGGAGGAAGCGGCCCAGGTCCTTCACGTCCAGGATGCGCTTGAGCACCGACTCGAACAGGTCCCCGCCCTGGCTCGCCAGGGAGACGCCGACCGAGATCGCGAGCGCCTTCGTCACGGAGTAGTCGAGGAAGGCGGCGGCGAAGGGCCCAACGACGAGCACCGTCACGATCAGGCCGCCGGCGATGCCCTCGACAGTCTTCTTCGGGCTCAGGGTCGGGAAGGCGGGGTGACGGCCGAAGAACCGGCCGGCAAAATATGCGCCGGAGTCGGAGATCCAGGGCCCCACGACCGCGATCATGGTCAGCAGGAAGACCTCCCTGGGCGTCCCAGGGTAGAGCGAGAGGTGCGCCAGCGGCACCCCCACCCACAGCGCCATCAGGAGCACGGCGAGCACGGCCCGCAGCGTCCGCGTCTCCGGCCGCCCGGCCAGCCACAGCAGCGCCCACGGGAGTCCCGCCACCGCGCCAGCCAGGATCCCGGTCTGCCGGTACGGGATGGAGAGGAGTATAGGTATGGCCCCGGCCCCGAAGGCGGCCAGGAAAGGGAGCGGCTTGAGCGCCCGGGAGAGCTCGTAGGCCGCACCGGCCACCACGACGAGTACGAGGGCGAGGACGGCTGCCTTGCCGACCACGATCGCGGCCAGGGCGATAGGGGCCAGGACCAGCGCCGTGGCGGTCCGCCACCGGAGCACGGGCCCTCAGACGCCGCCGCGGCGCCGCGACCGGGTGGCGAAGGAGCGGATGGCCTGCATGAACTCCTCGGGGGAGAAGTCCGGCCAGAGCGTCTCGGTGATGTAGAACTCGGCGTAGGCGATCTGCCACAGCAGAAAGTTCGAGACGCGAAGCTCGCCGCTGGTGCGGATCACGAGGTCCACCTCCGGCACGTCCGGCGCGTACAGGTACCGCGCGAAGCTCTCCTCGTCGATCGCCTCGGGCGGCACGCCGTCTGCTGCCATGCGCCTCGCGGCGTCCACTATCTCGGCCCGGCCGCCGTAATTTAGGGCGATGTACACGTCGAGGCTGTCGTTTTCGGCCGTCATCTCCTCGGCCTCCACCAACGCCTCCAGTACCCGCTCGGGCAACCCCTCGCGGCGGCCGAGGAAGCGCAGCCGGGCGCCGCGCTCGTTGAGCTCCGGCACCTTCTTGCGCGCGGTCTCAAGGAAGAGGCGCATAAGCGTCTTGACCTCGGACTGGGGCCTCTCCCAGTTCTCCGTGGAGAAGGCGTACAGGGTCAGGGTCTTGACCCCGGCCCTCCCTGCCGCCTCGAGAAGGGGCGTGAGGACCGCGACGCCCTGGCGGTGGCCCGCGGCGCGGGGCAGCCAGCGACGCTGGGCCCAGCGCCCGTTCCCGTCCATGATGATGGCGACGTGCTTCGGGGCGAGGTTCGGGTCGAAGTCCGCGTGGGTGGGCGGCGCGGGAGTACCCGCGGGGGCGCGTTTCACTACGGGGTCCAGCAGCTAGACCTCCAGAAGCTCCGCTTCTTTGTCCGAGAGGATCGCGTCGACGCGCTTGACGTAACCGTCCGTGAGCTTCTGTAGCTCGGCCTCGGCGCGGTGCTCGTCGTCCTCGGAGACCTCGCCCTCCCTGCGCAGCTCGTGAACGTCGCGCATCTCGTCGCGGCGGACGTTGCGCACCGACACCTTGCCCTCCTCGGCCATGCTGCGGGCCATCCGGATAAGCTCCCGGCGGCGCTCCTCGGTGAGCTCGGGGATGGGGAGGCGCAGGATCTTGCCGTCGTTCTGCGGGTTCAGGCCGATGTCCGCGTCCCGGATGGCCCGCTCGATGTCCTTGAGCGAGTTCGGGTCGAACGGCGTTACCGTCAGAAGCCTGGGCTCTGGCACGCCGATGTTCGCGACGCTCCTCAGGTCCATCTTCGTCCCGTAGGCCTCGACCTCTATCCTGTCGAGCAGCGAAGGGTTGGCCCGCCCGGTACGGATGGTCGCGAAGTTGCTCCTAACGGAATCCACGGCGCCCTGCATCCGGCGCTCCGCGGCCGAGAGATCGATAATGTCAGACACCCTGGCCTCCTCCGCCCTTTGCCCCGTTCTCGGCGCCCCACACGAGGGAGCCGACCCGCTCTCCTTGCAACACCCGGCGCAAGTTACCTGGCTTCAGTATATCGAAAACGACTATGGGCAGGTTCTCCCCGCTGCAGAGCGTCGCGGCCGTATGGTCCATGACCCCGAGGTCGTTGGCGAGAAGGTCCATGTAGCTGAGGCGGTCGAGCCTCACGGCGTCGGGATGGCGCCGCGGGTCCTTGTCATAGACGCCGTCCACCCGGTTCTTCGCCATCAAGAGCGCGTCGGCGCCTATCTCCAGCGCGCGAAGGGCACCGCCGGTGTCCGTGGTGAAGAAGGGGTTGCCGGTGCCGCCCCCGAAGATCACCACGCGGCCCTTCTCGAGGTGGCGCATCGCGCGGCGGCGGATGTAGGGCTCCGCGACCTCCTGGATCTCGATGGCCGTCTGGACCCGCGTCTCCACGCCCCTGCCCTCGAGGGCAGCCTGCAGCGCCATGGCGTTTATCACGGTGCCGAGCATGGACATGTAGTCGGCGGTGGCCCCCTCTATGCCGAGCTCCGCCGCGACGTGCGAGCCCCGGAAGATGTTGCCGCCGCCAACGACTATCGCCAGCTCGGCCCCGGCCTCCACGGCCTCGGCCACGCTGCTCGCCGTCCAGTCAAGGCTCGCCGGGTCGATCCCGTAGCCGTTCTCGCCCGCCAGGCTCTCCCCGGAGAGCTTGAGGACTATGCGCTTTACGGGACCGAGCTCCGAAAGCCCGGTCCCGTCCGTCTCGCCTATTCTCCCGGAGCCTTCCAATACTTCGTTAGAGCTCGTACCGGACGAAGCGCCGGATCACGACGTTCTCGCCGACCCTCTGGATCGTGTCCTGCAAGAGGTCCCCGACCGTCTTGTCCGTCTCCTTTACGTAGGGCTGGGTCAGGAGTGCCTGCTCGGACTCCCACTTGCGCATCCTGCCCTCGACGATCTGGGCCTGGATATTCTCGGGCTTGCCCATCTCGGCTACCTGCTTCTCCACGATCTGACGCTCCTCTTCGCGCGCCTCGGCGGGGATGTCCTCCGGCGCGACGACGAGCGGCTTCATGGAGGCGACGTGCAGCGCCACGTTGCGGGCGAACTCCTTGAACTCGGGCGTGCGGGCCACGAAGTCCGTCTCGCAGTTGACCTCCACGAGCACCCCAACGCGCCCGTTGAAGTGGATGTAGGCATCGATCAAACCGTCGGTTGCCTCGCGGGAGCTCTTCTTGGCCGCGATGGCCTGGCCCCGCTCGCGGAGGACCTTCCTTGCCCCCTCGACGTCGCCGTCGGTCTCCTCGAGAGCCCGCTTCACGTCCATCATGCCCGCCGCGGTCTCTTCCCGCAGCTGCTTTATCTTCTCTATGGTGCTAGCCAAAGCCTTTAGCCTTCCTCATTCTGTTCGTCTTCCTGCGCGGCCTCGGCGGATTCCCCCTCCGGGGTTTCCTCGGCCGCAGGCGCCTCAGCCTCGGGCGCCTCCGCCACCACCTCTTCCGCCGGAACCTCCTCCGGCACGGGCTCCTCGAGCAGGGGCTCCTCGGCGGCGGCCTCGTCGGCCGGACCGGTGGCCGGACCGGTGGCCGGCTCCGGAGGCTCTTCGGCGGTGGCCTCGGGCACGGCCTCGGGCGCAGCCGCCGGCGGTGCCGAGGGCTCCTCTTGTGGGGCTTCCGTCTGGGCCTCTGCGGAGCCGCTGCCGTTGGTGGAAGCCTTGGCGGCCTCGACGTCCTCGTTAGCCTGGGCCTCCTCGATCACCGGCGGCAGCGGCCGGTCCTCCGTCGGGACCTCCTCGCCGCGGCCCGCGACGATCGCGTCGGCGACGAGGCGCGAGATCAGGCCTATCGACCGGATCGCGTCGTCGTTGCCCGGTATCACGTAGTCGACGACCTCGGGGTCGCAGTTGGTGTCGGTGAGCGCCACGACCGGTATCTTGAGCCGGTTGGCCTCCTTGACCATCAGCTCCTCGCGCTTGGGGTCGACGACGAAGATAGCACCCGGGAGCCTCTCCATCTCGGTGAGCCCGGCGAAGTTGCGCCGGAGCTTCTGGTACTCGCGGTTGAGCGCGAACCAGTCCTTGCCGGTCTTCGCCTCCTCGGGGGTCTCCTCGACCCTCTGGGCGAGGTCCGTGAAGTACTGGATGCGCGGCAGGATGGTCTGGAAGTTCGTCAGGATGCCGCCTATGTAGCGCTCGGCGATGTAGGGTTGGCCGCTGCGCAGGGCCTGCTCGGCGATC
>DATFPF010000156.1:0-7176 GCA_035264945.1 Rubrobacter sp. | reverse complement strand
AGACCGCGAGAGGGGCCTGCGCATAACGTGCCCCCTTCGCGTCCTCTGGGGCAGCCGGGGCAACCTCGAAGAGTGGTACGACGTCTTGGAGGTCTGGCGCGGGTGGGCCGACGACGTCGGGGGGAGATCCATAGACTCAGGCCACTACGTCCCGGAAGAGGCGCCGGAAGAGACCCTGGCCGAGATACGGGCGTTCTTCCGTTGAGGCGGTTTGCGGAACGGTTGCGGCCTCAGAGGGGAAGGCTTTGAGGGGTAAGGAGATGGTCCCATTACCGCACGCCTGAAGGCCTCGAACCTCAAAACCTACGAACCTTACGCCTCGAACCTCCTCCCGGCCCGTTCTCTCCGAAAATCGCTCTAGGGGCCGGGGCTTTGATCCCACCCCGGCGTCAGGGCGGGTTCGGAACCCGCCCCTACGTTTGTTTTCGGCGGATGGGTGGAGAGGTCGTCCCGTGCGTCGCGTGGGGGCAGCTCTTAAGAAGCTTTGAGGATGCGGGCCGTCTCGGAGGCGGCGAGCTTGAGGAGCGCCCTGGCGGCCAAGCCTAGCAAGACCGCGGCGCTGTAGAGGTTCAGGGGGCCGTGGGGGCCGTGCTTGCGGTGGTAGAGAAAAGCGCTCTTGTGGAGAAGCCAGATCGCACGCGGCTTGCTGCGGCTGCTGCCGCCGGTCTGGTGGAGCACCTCGATCTGGGGCAGGTAGAAGACCCGCCACCCGGCCTCGCGGGCGCGGCGGCAGAGGTCCGCGTCCTCGAAGTACAGGAAGAACCGCTCGTCCAAGGGAGAGATGCCCTCAAGCGCCTCCCGCCGGACGACCATGCACGCCCCCGAGACCCAGTCGACCTCCGCCGGTTTGCGCGGGTCCTCGAGCGCCGGGAACTGGGCCTTGACCAGCGGGCTCTTCGGGAAGAGGCGCGTCAGGAGGGAGGTCCGCCCCAGCAGGCCGGAGAGGAGGTTGATCTCTTTTCTCGCGGAGAGCTGCAGCTCCCCTTCGGCGTCGAGGGTCCGGGGCCCCGCGACCCCGGCCCGAGGCTCGCCCTCGAAGAACGCTTCGGCCCTCTCGAAAAAGTCCTCCTCGACCACCGCGTCCGGGTTGAGGAGGACGACGAGGTCGCCCGTGGTCTGCGGGATCGCGCGGTTCCACGCCTTCGTCAGGCCCAGGTTCTCGCCGCTCCTGATCAGGCGTACGCCGGGCGGGAGGTCGGGCACCCTCTCCGTGTCGTTGTCCACGACAAGCACCTCCGCGTCTTCTCGGCCGGTCGCCCGGAGCGAGGCTACACAGGCGAGGGTCAGCGGCCAGGAGTGGTAGTTCACCACGATAACGGAGAACTTCACCGCGAGAGGCGCAGCGAGACCTGATCCCGTGCGCGCCGGCGCTGGCTCCGGGCCGCCCGGCGGGAGGACTCCTGCAGGAGCCCCCACACGTAGTCGTCCGAGACGCGCCGCCGCGCCTGGATCTCCCGGCGCTTTTTCAGCATCATCGGCAGCTGTTTCCAGGCGCCCGCCAGGCCCGCCAGGTACGCCCGCAGGAGGCCGCCGGAGAAGTGCACGGCGGTCAGCAGGCGAAGGAGTTGGCCGACCAGGAGATGGGGCAGCGCCCGTAGGATCAGGGAGCTCGGCAGGTTTTTTACGAGGAGGTTTATGCTGTTCTGGGTGCCGAGCCTGGTGTTGGTGGTGCTCCTCGTGCCGCCCGTGGAGGCGCTACCCATGTGGTAGACGACCGAGCGCGGCACGTAGAGGCACCTGTGTCCGGCGAGCTGGGCCCTGAAGCTCAGGTCCCCGTCCTCGCAGTTGGAGAAGAAGTCCTCGTCGAAGAGCCCGATCTCCTCGAAGAGGGAGCTCCGGTAGAGCGCCGCGGCCGCGCAGGCCGAGAAGACGAAGGTCTCCCGGTCGAACTGCCCGCGGTCCACCTCCCCGTGCCCGACCCTGAAGGGGAGCCCGCTCTTTCGCAGCGCGTCGCCCGCCCCGTCGAGCACCCGGCGGTCCTCGAAGTCCACGAGCTTGCTGGCGAACAGGCCGGCCTCCGGGTGCCGATCCGCGGCCTCCACGAGCGCCCCGAGCCACCCGGGCTCCACCTCGGTGTCGTTGTTCAGGAGCACCACGTGCTCGGCCGCGGGAGAGGAGGCTTTTATTCCGGCGTTGACCGCGGCGCTGAAGCCCCGGTTCTCCGGCAGGCGCACTACCCCGACCTCGGGGAAGTTCTCTCCGACGAACCCCACCGAACCGTCGGTGGAACCGTTGTCGGCGAGGACGACCTCGAAGTCCCGGAACGTCTGGCGGCGCAGCGAGGAGAGGCAGGTCTCGAGGAACCTCTCGCCGTTCCAGTTGGGCACCACGACGGTAACGCGGGGGGACACCGGGGGCTCCATCAACGGGGGGATCCGTCTTGAGAGCCCCGGCGAGTCTCCGGGTTCTCTGCCCGGGAGGTCAGCCTGACCAGCCCCGCGAGGGTGCCCCCGAGGGCCGGGCGGGTCGGCGCTACGGACTTCGGCCCGGATCGGCCCGCGAGCACACTCCTTGGCGAGGTTTTCGGGTGGTCCTGCATGCGGCCATGATGTCATACGGATCCGCGCGGTCGCAAGTCGTCGCGGGCCGATCCGGCAGGAAGGGAAGACGCGCGGGGGAGATACTGCTGTAGTATGGCGCCCGTACCGACGGGAGCAGAGGCGCGGTACGACGGGTTCGCTATCGATCTGGACGGTGCGATTATGATTCTGGTGACGGGCGGTGCCGGGTACATAGGCAGCCTGCTTGTTAGGGAGCTCCTCGCCTTGGGCGAGACGGTGCGCGTGGTGGACACGCACTGGTTCGGGGACCCCTTCGACCCCCACGACAACCTCGAGTCGGTAGGCGCCGACCTTCGCAGCTGCGACGCGGCCGGTCTGCTCGACGGCGTGGACGCCGTTATCCACCTCGCCGGGTTGTCAAACGACCCGACGGCCGACTTCGCGCCGGACCTCAACAGCGAGAGCAACGTGCTGGCCACGCGGCGGCTGGCCCAGGCCGTCGCCGAGAAGGCGGGCAGAGAGCGGCGCGAGATCCGCTTTCTCTTCGCCTCCACCTGCTCTGTCTACTACACCTCGTCCGTGGCGGGCGACGTGAACGTCGAGCAGATGACCGAAGGGCTGCCGGTCGCGCCGACGGCCAACTACAGCAAGACCAAACGGCTCGCGGAGATCGAGCTGCTCCGGGTGGCGGAGCAATACCCCCTCTTCTGCCCGACGATGCTGCGCAAGGGCACCATCTTCGGCCTCGCCCCCCGGATGAGGTTCGATCTGGTGGTGAACGTGTTCGTCTTGCATGCCTGGCGCACCCGCCTCCTCACGGTCAACGGCAGCGGCGAGGTCTGGCGTCCGCTCCTGCACATCCGCGATGCCGTGGACGCCTACCTCCACCTGCTGTCGTCGCCCACCGAGAAGATCCGGGGCGAGGCGTTCAATCTGGTGCACAAAAACTACAGGATACTGGAGCTCGCCCACTGGGTGGCGGAGACGCTCGAGCAGCACCGCGGCGTCGAGGTCCAGGTGAAACGCAACCGAAGCTCGGGCGATGGCCTGCGCAGCTACTACGTGGACGGCGAAAAGATCACTAACGCTTTGGGATTCCGGCCGGAGCGGGGGGTCGCCCAGGCGGCATTAGAGATCTGGGACGCCCTGGAGCGGGGGGAGTTCGGGGACGAGCCGGAGAACGACCCGCGCTTTTTCAACATACGGTGGTTGAGGGAGACCGTGGCGAGAGAGGGGGCCGTGTGAAGATCGCGGTCATCGGCTCGACGGGCCAGCTCGGGCAGGATCTCATACGGACGTGGGGCGGAGAGGCCGTGGGGTTCGCCCACGGGGATCTGGACGTGACGGACGGGGTCGGCGTCGCGTCGGCGATGCACTCGCTGAGGCCGGATTGGGTAATCAACACGGCCGCGTACCACCGGGTGGACGACTGCGAGGTCAACCCGGCGCTGGCGTTCGCCGTCAACACGCTGGGCGCCCAAAACGTCGCCCGCGCGGCATCCCTCGTCGGGGCCGGCGTGGTGTTCGTCTCGACGGACTACGTCTTTGGGGCGCAAGACCGCGGGCGCGACCACCCGTACGAGGAGGGGGACGATCCCTGTCCCCTCAACGTCTACGGCGTCTCCAAGGCGGCCGGTGAGCGGCTCGTGGTGCAGGACAACGAACGGCACATCGTGGTGCGCACGGCCGGGCTGTACGGCACGGCGACCAGCCGCAAGGGCTGGACCTTTCCCGAACTCATGCTCGAGAAGGCCAGAACGGAAGGTTCCGTGAGCGTGGTGACCGACCAGGTGTTGTCGCCGACGTTTACGGCGGACCTGGCCGACAAGACCAGGGAGCTTGTCGAGCGGGACGCGAAGGGCGTGTTCCACCTGACCAACGCCGGCGAGTGCTCCTGGTTCGAGTTTGCCAGGGGGACTTTCGAGTTGGCGGGGGTGGAGGCGGAGATGAAGCCGATAGAGACGGGGCAGACGGGGCGGCGCGCCCGCAGGCCGTCCTACTCGGCCCTGGCCACCTCCCGCCTCGCCGGGGTGGGCCTGGGCCCCATGCGCCCCTGGAATGAGGCTCTTGCCGACTATCTTCGGGCCAAGGGGTTGGGCTGACGAGAACGCTTCAGGCGAAGGGGGTCGAAGGTGAAGATACTCGGGGTAGAGCAACTTCAGATACCGGAGATAAAGGTAGTAAGGTTCGCCCGCTTCCGCGACGAGCGGGGCTACTTTACGGAGCACTTCAGGAAGAGCGATCTCCAGACAGACCCCCTCACCCCTTTTATGCGGGGGGTCGAGTTCGTCCAGACCAACGAGAGCTTCTCCAGGGCCGGGACCGTGAGGGGCCTCCACTTCCAATGGAACCCTTACATGGGCAAGCTCGTGAGGACCCTTCACGGGCATATGGTGGACCTGATACTCGACGTGCGAAGGGGATCCCCAAGCTTCGGTAAGGCCATCGCCTACGACATGCCTTCCAACGCGGGCGAAGACTCCAACGAGTGGATCTGGGTCCCCCCCGGGTTCGCCCACGGAAACGTGTTCTTGGAGGATACCTCGATAGAGTACTTCTGTTCCGGCGAGTACAGCCCCGGAAACGAAGCCGGTATCTCTCCCCTCGCCGAGGACATCGATTGGTCCTTGTGCGACCCCGGTCTGAGGGAGACCTTCTACGAGATCGCGTCGAGCTCGTCCTTGATCACGGACAAAGACAGGAACGGCCTCTCGGTCTCGGCCTGGGAGGGCGACGAGAGGTCGGAGAACTTTGTCTACGCCGAAGGGGTTTGAGCCGGGGGCCGGGGGTCCTACCCGAGGCCCAGGCGCACCGAGATCCGGTCCCGCGCCCTGCGCGCGATGCTCTTGGTCGCCTCGATGGCCGAGCGCCTGAGCAGTGCGCGGATCTCGCCGCCCGAGACCCTCTTCTCGGCCTGTATCTGGCGCCGCTTCTTGAGCATGAGCGGCAGATGGCTCCTGGCTTCGGAGAGGCCCCGCAACTGCGCCGGCAACGAGCCGGTCGCGGCGGCGACGAGCAGACGCGCGACCTGCTCGAGAACGAAAAACGGCAGCACGTGCGGTATCGCGGAGAGGGGGAGGTTCTTCACCAGCAGGCTCACGCTGTTGCGGGCCCCGAGTCGGGTCGCCGTCGCGCTCCTCTTGCCGCCCGTGGAGACGCTACCGACGTGGTAGACGACCGATTGCGGCACGTAGAGGCACCCGTACCCGGCGAGCTGGGCCCTGAAACTCAGGTCCGCGTCCTCGCAGTAGGCAAAAAAGTCCTCGTCGAAGAGGCCTATGTTCTCGAAGAGGGAGCCCCGGTACAGGGCCGCCGCCGCGCAAGCCCCGAATACTAACCCCTCCCTCTCGAACTGCCCGCGGTCCACCTCCCCGTGCCCGAGCCGGTACGGGATCCCACTCGCCCTGAGCGCGTCGCCCGCCCCGTCGAGCATCCGGCGGTCCTCGAAGTCCACGAGCTTGCTGGCGAACAGACCGGCCTCGGGACGCCGATCCGCGGCCTCCACGAGCGCCCCGAGCCACCCAGGGTCCTGCTCCGTGTCGTTGTTCAGGAGCGCGACGAGCTCCGCGTCGGACGCACGTATCCCGGCGTTCACCGCCCCGGAGAAGCCCCGGTTCCCCGGCAGGGCCAGCGTCCTGACCTCGGGGAAGTTCTCTTCGACGAACCCGACGGAGCCGTCCGTGGAGGCGCTATCCACCACGACCGTCTCGAAGTCCCGAAACGTCTGGCGGCGCAGGGACTCAAGGCACGGCCCGAGAAACTCCCTAGTGTTCCAGTTCGGGATCACGACCGCGACGCGGGGGGACACGGCGCTCAGGCCGGCGGCCCGTTCTCCGCGGGTTCGAGGACCCTGACCTCCGTGGGCAGGTCCACGAGCCCCCGCACCCGACGGCCGTCTTCGGGCGGGAGGACCTCCAGGGTGGCGACGGCCTCGGCCCGGCTCAGGCAGGCGCCGCCGTCCCGCGGCGCGCGGACGGCCACGTCCACGGCGTAGCGCCCCGGCCGCAGGGGGACGGCGAAGGAGAACTCGACCGACGCCCGCCTCCCCCGCGCCCGCGGCCCGATGGGGGACCCCTCCTCCGCCGTGCTCGTCGCGAACACCTCTAGGCCGTCCGCGTCGCGCAGGGCGAGGTCCAGCACGCTCTCCTCCTCGTCGCGGAGGTACTGGAGGTGGACCCTCGCGGTGACGCCCGAGCCCGAGACGACCGCGCGAGCCGGGTCCCCGTTCCGGTCCGTGAGCTCGGCCCCGAGGACCGTCGCCTCGCCCGAGGGTAGCGGGACGGCGCCGTTCGGGGTGCCGTTCGGGGTGCCGTTCGGGTGGCCCTGGGCGCGGGGGCCGCGCGAGCCGTCCCTGAACGGGGTGTCCTCCTCGTCCTCGTGGTCTATGGAGTAGTCGAGTTGGCGCTCCTGCTCGTTCGCCTTGGCCTTGGCCTTCTTGGCGTCCTCGCTGTTATCCAGGAGCTCCCGGTAGCGGTCCACGACCTCAGCCGGCTCGCCCGTGGTGATCAGGCGTCCCTTGTGGAGCAGGATGGCCTCCGTGCAGAACCTCTTCACCATCCCGATGCTGTGGGAGACGAAGAGGACCGTCGTTCCAGATTCGCGCAGGTCGTACATGCGCTGGATGGCCTTCTTCTTGAAGGCGGAGTCGCCCGCCGAGAGGGCCTCGTCGAGCACG
>DATFPF010000155.1:0-21110 GCA_035264945.1 Rubrobacter sp. | reverse complement strand
GCCTACCGGCTTCAACAAGTTCATGACCTCGCTCGGCTTCTACTCGTTCGCCGAGCCGCCGCGGGATCAGTACGTGGTCGAGGGCGAAGAGGAGCCAGAGGAGGACGAGGAAGAAGACGAGGGCTGGTCAAACGAGAAGCTCGAGAGGGACCAGGAGCTCCTGCGGGAGAGGATAAAAGAGATGGACATCGTCCTGACCACGGCGCTCGTGCCCGGCAGGAAGGCCCCGACGCTCGTCGACCGGGCGATGGTCGAGAACATGAAGCCGGGGAGCGTGATCGTCGACCTCGCCGCCGAGGCCGGGGGCAACTGCGAGCTCACCGAGGCAGGCGAGACCGTCGAGCACCAGCAGGTAAGCATCATCGGCCCCGTCAACGTGCCGAGTACGATGCCCATACACGCAAGCCAGCTCCTCTCGCGCAACATGCACAACCTTATAGGCCACATCACAGAAGACCGGGCCGAAGACAAAAACGAGCACGACCTCCACCCGAACCTGGACTTCGAGGACGAGATCATCGACACCACGTGCATCGCCCACGACGGCGAGGTCCGCCAGGAGGCGACCCGCGAGGCGCTCAAGGAGGCCGAGGGCGGAACGGACACAGAGAGCGAGGCCGGTTAAGGGATGCAGCAACTCCTGTCGCAGCTCGCCATCCTGATCATCGCGGCGTTCTTGGGGTTCGAGCTGATCTCCCGGGTGCCTAACCTTTTGCACACGCCGCTCATGAGCGCTACCAACGCCATCCACGGGGTGATACTGGTTGGAGGCATGATCACGCTGGCCGAGGCCAGCGACCCCATAATAATGGCCGTCGGCTTCGTCGCCGTGGTCTTCGGGGCGGCGAACGTGGTCGGCGGCTTCTGGGTGACGAACCGGATGCTCGGCATGTTCCGTCCCCCCCGCCCCCGGGTCAAGAAGAGAAGAGAGGGCTAACCTTTGCAGGTCGCCACGTTCCTGGCCTACCTCGCCGCGGCTGCGCTTTTCATCCTGGGCATCCGCCGCCTGCGCACGCCCGAGACCGCGCGCTCGGGCAATACCATAGCCGCCGTCGGCATGACCATAGCGCTCATAGCGACGCTCTTCGTCATCCGTTTCGAGAGCCTGCTCCTGATCGGGGCGGCGGCGATACTGGGGGCTGTCGTGGGCGCGGTCTCGGCCCAGAGGGTCCAGATGACGGCGATGCCCCAGATGGTCGCGGCCTACAACGGCGTCGGCGGCGGGGCGGCGGCGCTTATAGCGCTCTCCGAGTTCTACCACCTGCAGACCGAGGGCGGGCTGAGCCTGGTCGCCGCGATCACGGTCCCCCTTACCATCCTGATCGGCTCGGTAAGCTTTATGGGCAGCGTGGTGGCCTTCCTGAAGCTCCAGGAGCTCGCCTTCAGCGGGGCCGTCTCCTTCCCCCTCCAGCAGGTGGTCAACGCGCTCCTCTTCGTGGGCGTTCTCGTCCTCGGGACAAACGCCATAACGGACGGGGCGATCCTCCCCTTCCTCTCCCCCGTCGCCTCCATGGTCGCCGTGCTCGTGGCCTCGGCCATCCTGGGCGTCCTGCTCGTCATCCCCATAGGCGGCGCGGACATGCCCATCGTGATC
This sequence comes from Rubrobacter sp., assembly GCA_035264945.1. GTDB lineage: Bacteria > Actinomycetota > Rubrobacteria > Rubrobacterales > Rubrobacteraceae > Rubrobacter_D. Next base: position 19,516 of record DATFPF010000155.1, on the reverse strand, counting down.
TCGCTCCTCAACGCCTTCACGGGCCTCGCCGCGGCGGCGTCTGGGTTCGTACTGGAGAACTACATCCTGATCATCGGCGGCACCATCGTCGGCGCCTCGGGCACCATCCTGACCCGCCTGATGTCGAGCGCCCTCGGGCGTCCCCTGCGCAAGATCATCTTCGCCGGCATCGCAGCCGCAGGCTCCAGCAAGGAGGAGGACGGGGAGGAGCGCGAGGTCAACGACGTGGGCGCCGGCGAGGTCGGCGAGTACCTCTCCGACGAGGCCGAAAAGATAGTAATCGTCCCCGGCTACGGCCTTGCCGTGGCCCAGGCTCAAGGACCGATGCGCGACCTCATGGAGACCCTCGAGGCCGAGGGCAAGACGGTACTCTTCGGCATACACCCCGTCGCGGGCAGGATGCCGGGCCACATGAACGTGCTCCTTACAGAGGCAGGCGTCCCCTACGACAAGCTCTACGATCTCGAAGACATAAACCCCGAGCTCGAAGACGCCGACGCGGCGATCATCGTCGGGGCCAACGACGTAGTGAACCCCGCGGCCAACGACAAGGAGCAGGACAGCCCCATTAGCGGCATGCCCATCCTCAACGTCGAGGCCGCCGAGCGCGTAATCTTCGTCAAGAGGTCCCTGAGCCCCGGCTTCGCTGGCGTGGACAACCCCCTCTTCTACGACACGGACAAGACCATGATGCTCTTCTCCGACGCCAAGCAGGGCCTCCAGGACATCGTCGAAGCCGTCAAGGGCGGCTGAGAACTCCTAAAGCGCTGCTTGGCGGAAGGATCGCGCCCTCATAGGGGGAAGGCTCTGACGTTGTTGAGGTTATGAGGGGTAGGTAGATGGACTCTTTACCGCACGCCTGAAAGCCCAGATCCTACGAACCTGAGGACCCGAGACTCTTCCCGGCTCGTTTTCTTTCCGAGGACCGCTCCAAGCTCCCGGCCTTCCCTACGGCAGCCGTCCCGACAGGACGGCCCCCCCGCCGGTCGTCAGTCGAGGCCGTTCGCCCGGAACACCTCGTCTATCATCCTGCCTGCATCGGGCGAGATCTGACCCGAACCCGGCGCCGGACCCTGGGGCGAATTCGCACCGCCACCTCCCGGCCCGGCCGGGGCCTGGGCAGGATTTGCGGCCGGGGCCGGGGCGGACACATCGGGCGGGGCGGAGGCCGCGCGCGGGTGGTCGTTGGCGGGCTCGGGCGCCGGCCCGGCGGGGGCCGGGGCGACGGGGGCCGGGGCGGGGTCAGCGTGGACCGGGGAGGCGTCGGGCCCCGCGGTCGGGGGCGCGGGGCTGGCCGAAGCCGAGGCGGCGGAGGTGGCGGAGGCGGTCGCGGGGGAGGACGGGGACATGGGGACGAACTCAGCGTCGCCGAAGATGGAGGTTGCCTGCGACGAGCTCGAGTCCTCTTTCGAGTCTTCGTCCTTGTCCTGTTCGCCGTCCTTCGACGCGTCGGGGCTTTCCCCTGGCCCGTCCTCTACGTCGCCGGTCGTGCTCGTGCCGCTCCCCCCGTCTTCTTCCTCTTGCACGTTCCCGGCTAGGGCTATCTCGGAGGGTGGCGCGGGTGTCGAGGGCTGGTCGACCTGGGATACGGGCGACCTGTCGTCCTGGGCTACGGCGGCGGCGAGGGTCATTATCGCGAGGATGGAGATCAGGATGACGCCCATGCCGAGGAACAGCTGGTCGAAGCCGACGGCCGGCACGGGCGCCGCCTCGTAGTCGTCCTCCTCCTCACGCGCCCCCCCGAGCGCCGCGACCTGGGCCGAGACGTCCGGCTCGTCGGGCTCGACCAGGCTGGCCTTGAGCTGCCTAGAGAGGGCCGCGCCGTCCAGGCCGAGAAAGTCCGCGTAGGTCTTGAGCGAGCCCAGGACGTAGACGGCGGGCAGCACTTCGAAGTCTTCGCGTTCGAGGTCGCGGAGGTAGCGGGACCGGATCCTGGTCTCCTGCTCGACCTGCCAGAGGGAGAGGCCCCTGCCCTTGCGGGCCATCTCCAGGCTCCGGCCTATGCTCGGTTCTGACCGAGGGTCTGTGTTCTCGCCGCTCATTACCATCCAGGCCTGTAGTGTGCCACGCCCGCAGACGAACCTGCGCCCCCCGGCCAGGTGATTGCAGCCACATGATACCCCGAAAGGCAAGCCGGCGTGCCGGCCCGCTGCGTCCTTCGGGCTCCGCCCGTCAGCTCGTCGGCATCTCAGCTGGTCAGCCCTTGCCGTTCGAGGGTAGGGTCCTTCGGTCCTGCGGCCTTCGGTGGGGGTTTCGGCCTAACGCGTGGGCGGGTTCGAACCCCGCCCCTACGTAGGGGCGGGTGATCGTGGCCCGCGCCCGGCGCGTCTTCGTGGCGGAGACCCGTCAGGCGGCACGGTCACCGCCGACCGGGGGTGGGCTGAACGCTGAAAGCGGGGCCCGCTCCGCGGGCCGAAGCGCGCTGACGATCGGAGGCGAAGCCCCAGCGGGCCGACTAGCTCTCCTTGCGGCGCTTCTCCACGTATCGCAGGATGCCCGCGGTAAGCATCTCGTAGTTGCCCGCGAGGTCGTAGCGCTCGGACTCTTCGGGGTCGGCGCCTTCGGCCAGCATCTCGGCGTCGCCCTTCGTCCTGAGCTCCTCGGAGATCTCCTCTTGCGAGGCGCCCTCGTTGGTCCGCCCCTCGACGAAGAGGAGCCAGTCCTGGAGGCGCTGCTCTAGCTCCGAGAGGTGCCGGTCCACGTCGTCGTAGCGGCCGAAGTGGGTGGGGTGGAGGGTGCTGGGATCTATCTTGCGGATCTTCTCGATGCTCCGCACCCAGGCATCGACGTCGATCTCGGGCGGCGGCGTTGGCGGCCTTACGTACGACTGACCCGGGAGCCGGATGCCGGCCACGTCCCCCGCGAAGAGGGCGCCCGAGTCGGGCTCCAGGTACGCAAGGTGGTGGTAGGCGTGGCCAGGGGTGTCGTGGGCGACGAGGCGCCCGCCCGCGGCCTCGACCTCTTCCCCGTCGCCCAGGACGACGAGCCTCTCCTCGGGCACCGGACGGGCGTCTCCCCAGAGTTCCTCCATCCTCTCGCCGTAGATCCGGGTCGCGCTCTTGACGAGCTTGGATGGGTCCGCGAGGTGCGGGTAACCGAGCTCGTGCACGTAGAACGTCGCGTTCGGCAGGGACTCGGCAAGGTGCCCCGAGGCGCCCGCATGGTCGAGGTGGATGTGCGTAAGGAAGACCTCCCGCACGTCTTCGGGGGAGACGCCGTTGGCCTCGAGGCCGCCCTCGAGGTGCTCCAGGCAGGTGGTCGGCCCCGTCTCGACGATGGCCGCGGAGCCCCCGCCGATCAGGAGGAAGGAGGCAATTACCCTCTCCGTCCCCAGAAAGTTCAGGTCTATCGTCTCTACCCTCATCCGCATCCCCTCCCGGCGTCGTCAGCCCGGAGATTATAACCAAGGGCTTTGTTAGACTTCCGGCTCCACAAGGAGAAGGAAAGGACGCCCGGTTTTGGACCTGAGCCTTATGCGCGAGCTGTCGGTGGAGACGGAGTCGAAGATCGTGCTCCTCGTGGTGGACGGCCTCGGCGGCCTCCCGATGGAGCCGGGCGGCCGGACCGAGCTGGAGGCGGCCGACACCCCGAACCTCGACGACCTCGCGGCCCGCTCTGACCTCGGCCTCTCCCGCCCCGTGGCCGCCGGCGTGAGCCCCGGCAGCGGGCCGGGCCACCTCAGCCTCTTCGGCTACGACCCCCTCCGATTCCAGGTGGGCCGCGGCGTCCTCTCGGCCCTTGGCGTCGGCATCGACCTGCAGAAGAGCGACCTGGCCGCCCGCATAAACTTCGCCACCCTCGACGACTCGGGCAGGATCTCCGACCGCCGCGCCGGGCGCATCCCCTCAGAGAAGGGCGAGGAGCTCGTCCGCCTCCTGAACGATAACCTGGAGCTCGACGGCGCCGAGGTCTCGATCGTCCACGAGAAGGAGTACAGGGCCGTCGCCGTCTTCAGGGGCGAGGGGTTCTCCGGCGAACTCTCGGACACAGACCCCCAGCGGGTCGGCCTGGCGCCGCTCCCCGTCGAGCCCCACGACGACTCCCCCGAGGCCAGGAGGAGCGCCGACCTCGCGAACTCTTTCGTGGCGAAGGCGAACGAGATCCTGGCCGACCAGCACCCGGCGAACACAGTACTCCTGCGCGGCTTCGGGATGCACCCTGCCCTCCCCTCCTTCGATGAGGCCTACAAGCTCGAAGCCGCCGCCATCGCCAGCTACCCCATGTACAAGGGCCTAGCCCGCCTCGCGGGCATGGATCTCCTCAAGGAGGGCGAAGGCATCCCGGGCGAGTTCGAGACGCTGAAGAACAGTTGGGACGCCCACGACTTCTTCTTCGTCCACATCAAGCCTACCGACGCGGCCGGCGAGGACGGCGACTTCGATCGCAAGGCCGCCGTCATAGAGGAGGTGGACGCCCAGATACCAGGCCTCCTGGAGCTCGGCCCGGACGCCCTGGCTGTCACCGGCGACCACGCCACCCCGGCGAAGATGAAGAGCCACTCCTGGCACGGGGTGCCGGTCCTCGTCAACTCGCCCTACACCCTCCCGACGGCGGACCGCTTCGGCGAGCGGCCGTGCGCGGGCGGCACTTTAGGCGTGTTCCCTGCGGAGGAGATCATGGGCTACCTCATGGGCCACGCCCTGAAGCTCAACCGCTTCGGCGCATGATGCTCTCCCCTTCGGTCGTCGCGGCACGCTGGCTACGCCAGCTTTCAGCACGCGGCTTCGCCTCCGCTTTCAGCACGTGCCCTTCGGGCACTTTCAGCACGTGCCCTTCGGGCACTTTCAGCACGCCGCCTGAAGGCGGCTTTCAGCTAGAACCGCTCGGGATCAGCAGGCTTCCGCAAAAGGAAGCGTCCTGAACGGCGCCGCCGGGGTAAAGATCCGCGCGACGCCCGAAGCGACGCCATCTACCGAAAATGCTGAAAGCGGAGGCGAAGCCGCGTGCTGAAAGGCGCGAAGCGCCGTGCTGACAAGTGGAGCCCGAAGGGCGTAGCGTGCTAAGCGGCGAGGGACTCGCCGCGCTCGAGCGCGAGGTGATTTCCTGCCGCGCTTGCCCGCGGCTGGTCGAGTGGCGGGAGAGGGTGGCAAGGGAGAAGCGGGCTGCCTACAGGGACTGGGAGTACTGGGGGCGGCCGGTTCCGGGGTTCGGGGACCCGGGGGCGCGGGTGGTGGTCTTCGGGCTCGCGCCGGCGGCGCACGGGGCGAACAGGACGGGGCGGTTCTTTACGGGGGACAGGTCCGGGGACTTTCTCTTCGAGGGGCTCCACCGCACGGGGTTCTCGGACAAGGCAGTCTCGCGCACGATAGAGGACGACGCCAGGCTCTTTGGGCTCTGGATCACGGCCGCCGTCCGTTGCGCCCCGCCGCAGAACAAACCGACCCCCGCAGAGCGGGACGCCTGCCTCCCCTACGCCGCCCGCGAGCTGGAGCTTCTCCCCGCCAGGGTCGTCGTCTGCCTCGGCGCTTTCGCCTGGGACGCGGCGCTGCGCCTGCGCGGCGTCAGGCCCAAGCCCAAGTTCGGTCACGGCGCGGAGGCAGGGGGCGGGGACCTAGTCCTCCTCGGCTGCTACCACCCCTCCCAGCAGAACACCTTCACCGGCGTCCTTACCCCTCCGATGCTCGACGCCGTGCTGCTCCGGGCCCGGGAGCTCGCCGACGGGGGGAGACCGGAACGCGCGGAACCCGTCGGATAGAATAGAAGCCCGTGGGAGACTCTGCCGAAGCAAAGGGACCGTCTGCGGCGTCCGCCGTGGCGCCCGCCGCGGCGTTGCTGTTCGCGATCCTGCTCCTTCTCGGGGCCTGCGGCGGGGAGACCACAGGGCAGGGGGACGATGGTCAGAAGAACGGCGGGAAGGGGGACGGCGGCCAGGGGGAGAGGCGCGAGCCCCCGGAGGAGACCAGGCCGGTCACTTCCGGCCCCGAGACCACGGCGAAAGACCCGCCGAAGATAACGCTCGGCGAGGAGCCCGGCGGGCAGCCTGAGGTCGTGCTGCGGCTGGAGGGCGGGCCGACGACAACTTTCTCGGGCCTCTGCTCTGTGGGGGGCGAGCAGAACGTGTTGGACGGCCGGGTCCCCAAGCGCTTCACCTTCGACCCCGGGGGCCGGGAGCTGTCGTGCCGCATACAGAAACGCGATGAGGGTCAGGGGGCCCTCAAGATCATCCTCATAGCCGGCAACGCCACCCGCTCGGTCCAACAGACCAACTCGCCGGGATCGGCGATAAACGTTACGTATCGGAATGATTAGGCTCGAGGTTGTAGGTTCAAGGCTTCAGTTAAATCGCGGCCAGCGTTCCCCGGAAAGGAGAACGTCCCTTGCCCAGCTCGACAAGAAGACGTCTCACACAAAACCCTCGCCATCCGTGAAAAAGCCGAAACCTAAAAGCCTCGAGCCTCAAGACCTCGAACCTCGAACCCCGAAAGGAACCCTTTTGAACCGACAAGAAGCGTGGGACCTGATGAGCGATTGGACCGAGGGGGACTCTCTGCGCAAGCACATGCTCGCCGTGGAGGCTGCGATGCGGGCCTACGCCAGAAAATTCGGGGAGGACGAGGAGAAGTGGGGCGTTACGGGCCTCCTGCACGACATGGACTACGAGAAGCACCCCACCCCGGCGGAGCACCCCCTGGTCGGGGTGGCGGAGCTCAGGAGGCGGGGCTACCCCGAGGACGTGCTCCACGCCATAGAGGGTCACGCCGACTACCTGGACACGCCCCGCGACACCCCCATGTCGAAGACGCTCTACGCCGTCGACGAGCTCTCGGGGTTCATCGTTGCCTGCGCCCTCATGCGGCCGGAGAGGTTGGAGGGCATGAAGGCAAAGAGCGTGCGCAAGAAGATGAAGCAGAAGAGCTTCGCCGCGGCCGTTAACCGCGAGGACATCGTGCGGGGCGCCGAGGATCTCGGGGTCGACCTCAACGAGCACATAGAGTTCGTGGCGGGCGCGCTCCGCGGGCGGGCCGACGTCCTGGACCTGAAGCCTGAAGGCAGGTAAACCGCGCGGGGGCCTCTGCTAGGATGGGGCCGTCGTCGGGTCCGTCGGAGAGAGCAGGGGAGGCGTATTGGCACGGGTGATGGTCGTCTTCGGGGGGCGCAGCGGGGAGCACGAGGTCTCTTTAGCGTCCGCCCGCGCCATAGCGGGGGCGCTCCAGAGGGGCGGGCGGCACGAGGTAGTGCCCGTGGGCATAACGCGCTCGGGGCGTTGGATCTCCTCTGGCGACCCGATGCGCGAGCTCGAGTCCGGGCCCAAACACCTCCCGGACGGCTCCACCCTGGAGATCTCCGGCCCCCCGGCCGCCGTCGGGGAGAAGCTCCCGGCGGGCCTAGGCTCCGTGGACGTAGTCTTCCCCGTCCTGCACGGCCCCTACGGCGAGGACGGGACCATCCAGGGCATGCTCGAGCTAGCCGGCGTGCCTTACGTCGGCAGCGGGGTCCTGGGAAGCGCCGTCGGGATGGACAAGATCACCATGAAAAAGGTCTTCGCCCACCACGGCCTCCCGCAGGTCGAATGGGTGGGCCTCACCCGCAAGGAGTGGAGGGATGATTCCGAGGCACGGGTCCGGGAGATCGAAGGCTCTTTAGGCCACCCGTGCTTCGTCAAGCCGGCTAACCTCGGCTCGAGCGTAGGCATCGGGAGGGCCGTGGACGCCGAAGGGCTGCGCGCCGCCCTCGACGCGGCGGCGGAGTTAGATCGGCGCATCATCGTCGAGAGGGGCGTGGACGCGCGCGAGATAGAGGTCTCGGTCCTCGGCAACGAGGACCCCGAGGTCTCGGTTCCGGGTGAGATCTTCCTCAGGGGCGAGGGCTTCTACGACTACGAGGCCAAGTACGTCGAGGGCGGCATGGAGCTAGGCGTCCCGGCGAAGATACCGGACGAGACCTCAGAAGAGATACGTCGCGTGGCGCGCGCCGCCTTCGAGGCCGTGGACGCCGCCGGCATGGCGCGGGTTGACTTCTTTCTGGAGCGCGGCACGGACAGGCTGCTCCTCAACGAGATCAACACCATCCCCGGATTTACCCCGACGAGCGTCTACGCCGAGCTCTGGGCCGCGAGCGGCCTGCCCTACGAGGACCTCATCGAGCGCCTGATCAAACTCGCCCTCGAACGCCACCCGTAGCGGCGGGTGAGCTCCCCAAGACAGGCGGCGCTTCATCCCTCGCGCTCGTGGCCGGTAGTCTGCTGGCCCGCGGGATCGTTCGGCAATCGACTAACCGAACACGGCATCACGAGGCATGACTCTTCGGCTGGCTCGCCTTTTTTCTATCGGTGCGCCCCGCGGCGGGGTATGCAGAGACCCGTCATGGGGGTGGATCTCGGAGGGTTCTCTCCGGGTTCCGACGCCGGACGGCGCCGGTTCGCCTTGCAGCCGGCAGTCCGGATCACTTTAATGTTCGAATGCTGTTCGCCTCCCTGCAGGAAAAAACAAACGACGAAAGCACGGGCGTAGTCGACCAGGCGGGGCAGGCCGCGGGACAAGTCGGGGACAAGACCACCAGGGAACTGGGCCAGGTCGGGGAGTTCTTCACGGGCATCTACGACTACCTGACCGGCGCAGAATTCATAGCCAACATAATCGTCACGCTGGCGGTTGTGGCTCTGGGCGTGATCTTCTACGAGCTGGTGGCGCGCGGCTTGCCGAGGGTTCTTCGGTGGCGGCGGCGCGGGCCGCTGGACGCGGAGGCCGTGTCCAGGATCAAACGCCAGGACACGGCCATAACGCTCACCCGCAACGCGCTGCGGTACGTGATCTTCGTGGTCGTCGTGCTCTTTATCGTGGGGCTCTTCATGCGGAACGTGCTGACCACTATCGGGGGCGCCGCCTTGCTTGCCGCCATCGTCGGCTTCGGGGCGCAGAGTTTTTTGCGAGACGTGATCGCCGGCTTCTCCATCGTGTTTGAAGGCCAGTACAGCGTCGGAGACTTTATCCACGTAAAGCCGCAAGATATCTCCGGCATAGTCGAGGAACTCGGCCTGCGCACGACCAAGATACGGTCCCTCTCCGGGGAGGTGAGCTACGTTCCCAACGGCACGATACAGGGCGTCGTTAATTACGTCTCCGGCCAGCAACGCTTCAACGTGGAGGTACAGGTCTCGAATGCGGAGGCGGCCGAGAACGTGCTCAAGTCCCTCGACGAGGCGAAGGAGCTCTACCTGAACCCGCCCCGCCTGGCTGAGCGCAACGAGACCGACGACGGCCGCGTCCGCCTGCGCATCGTCGCCGGCGTCCTGCCCTCGATGGCCTGGCTGGTGGAGGAGCACCTCATCCAGCGCATAAAAGCCGCCGCCGGCGAAGAGTCCCTCGCCGCCGACCCCCTCGTCTACAAAGTAGATCAGACGAACTTGAGAAGGGTCCGAGACCTCCTGCCGGAGGAGGCCGAGAGAAACCTGCCGAAGGAGGCGGAGAAGAAGCTGTAGCGGAGGCTACAGGCTTCAGGTAACCGCACTTTTCGCATGGAGAGTCCGCGCCGCCACAACGCAAGACCGTAGACCCTCACCTGACGTCACGCTCCCCGCGCCCACGTAATGAACCGCGGACCTGAGACCTGATGCCTCACACCTGATGCCTAAAGCCTACGTGCCCGGTCTCCAGTCGTCGCGGAGGTGGCCGTTGGTCTGGGCCTTCTCGCGGGCCTGGCGCTCGCGTTCCAGACGCTCGGCGGCGGCCGTCAGGAGCTCCTTCACTTTCTCCAGGCGTTCTCTCTCGGAGGTCAGCTCGAGGATCTGCTGGCGCGTCTCGGCCTCGAACTCGACGCGGCCGGCGATGGCGAACGAGAGGTTCCTGTAGGGCGGCTCTATCTCTATGCCGACGGAACCCTCTGTGGCCGCCTCAACCACCCGCTCCAGGAGCGCTATGCATTCCTCGGCTAAAGTCTGGACGTCCGGCTCCTCAGGCTCCTCCTCGAAGTACTCGATCTCTCCAACGTAGTAAGGCTTGCCCGTGAGCACGTTGTTGAGCTTGAAGCGTCGGGAGCCCTCCACCAGGATCAGCATCCGGCCATCGTCGTAGCGCTCGACGAGCTCGACTATCTTCGCCGTGCAGCCGACCTTCCTGGTACCTGACTCGTCGGCGAAGACCATCCCGAACTCGCTCTCCTGTTGGAGGCACTCGTCCACCATCTGCTTGTAGCGGTCCTCGAAGATGTGCAGCGGGAGCGGGGCCCCCGGCAGCAGCACGACGTTCAGGGGGAAGAGCGGTATGTCGGACAAGGTCTGGCTCCTTACGCTAGCTAGACGAGATTCTATATCAACGCCGGATCCCCGCGCCGGAAACCCGTGCGGGTTATAGTGTTACGCGTGGACGGGAGAGCACACGCGGGCCGGGTGGCCCTGGTGACGGGCGGCGGGCGCGGCATCGGCGCGGCCTCCGCCCGGCTACTCGCGGGCGGGGGCGCCGCCGTGGCCGTCGCGTCCCGCACGGAGCCAGAGGTGGAGGCCGTCGCGCGCGGCATAGAGGCCGCCGGCGGCAGGGCCATACCCGTTCCCCTCGACATCACCGACGAGGGTTCCGTCGCCGCGGCCTTCGAGAGGACCCGCGCGGCCTTCGGCCCCGTGGACATCCTGATCAACAACGCCGGCACGCCTGGCGTCCCCCTCCCCGTCGCCCAGACGGCCCTCTCGGACTGGCGCCGGGTCTTCGACGTGAACGTGACGGGCGCCTTTCTCTGCGCCAGGGAGGCGATGCCGCACATGGTCTCGGGGGAGTGGGGACGCATCGTCAACGTCTCGAGCGCCGCGGCCCGCCACCCTATGGCCGGCATGGCCGCCTACGGCGCCTCCAAGGCAGCCCTCGACCAGCTCACCCGCGTCCTCGCCCTCGAGGGGGAGCCGCACAACGTCGCCGTCATGGGCGTCTACCCCGGCGTGATCGACACGAGGATGCAAGAAGAGTCGCGCGCATTCGGCCCGGACCTTATCGGCAAGCAACTCCACCGCATGTTCCACGGCTACCGCGACTTCGGCATCCTCCGCCCGCCGGAAGAGCCCGCGGAGCTAATAAGCTACCTCTGCACGCCCGAGGCCGGCCGCCTCAACGGGCACGTGATCCGCCTGGAGCAGCTCGCAGCGCTGAAGGAGTAGGCTTTGAGGTTCCAGGCATAAGGTAGGCCGTTCGTGGCCCATCCGACCTCGTCGGGCGAGACGACCGTCTCGCGGCGCTGCTCTACACCCCAGCACCCACGAACGGCAGGAGGGCCGCGGTCTAGACCGCGGCCCTCCCCAAAACCTCTAACCTAGAGAGGTTCAGACCTATTCGTCCTTGCTGATCCAGTACGTGAACCCGAGGAAGCTGGAAAAGAACGTCATGATCAGGACGAAAGCCGCGAAGAACCGGAAGACGCCTATGGGCTCCGGGTGGGCGGTGGTTCCCTCCTGCAGGAGAAGCAGCGCGAGGTCGATCATTCGGCGGCTTTCATGATGGGTTCAGTCGGGCATCCTTCGCTGACGACGCTCTGATCGAGCGGTACGCAGTTGTTGATCAGGTAGCCGGGGTCGTTGTCCACCCGGCGGGCGGTCTCGCGGGTGTAGCCCATCGTGACCATCGTGAACACGACGAAGACCGAGCAGGCTATGAGGGCGTACTGGCTCCACCGGCTCGCCCTGCCCCAATGGAAGCCCGTGGCGGTCGCCCTGAGGTAGAGGGCTACCACGAAGAAGCCGACGAGCATAAGGCCGATAAGGCCTATGTACTTCCACGGGTACATGCTCCCAAGCGGGATGCTGGTGTCTTCGCCGCCTAGAAAGGAGAGCCCTATCTGGGGGATCAGGTCCGCGTCGGCGGGGATTACGTTCAGTAGCGTGAAGAGCGCCGTGAACCCGAGGCCACCGACCGCGAGCTTGCGCAGGGTCTCCATCGGCTTGACGGTGAAGCGCAGCTTGTGGACGAAGTAGGCGGTGGAGGCGATGCTCAAGACCGCGATCCAGAAGACCAGCAAGTTGAAGACCCACGCCTTGGGGCCGAGCATGATGGTGTTGAACGACTCGGGCGCGCTCTCGCGGATGCCCTTTAGGTAGCCGTAGCCGATGACGGGCTGCATGATCAGGAACCCGAAGCCCCAGATCAGGCCGAAGTGGCCCATCCAGTCGTAGTACTCCCGCTCGCTGTCCTGGGTGGTCCTCAGGTACCGCCACGCCCCCCAGCCCGCGATCAGGAACCCCGCGTAGGAGAAGTTCCCTATAAAGCGGTGCATGTTGAGCGGCACCATCGTCTGGTTGAGGAAGCTGCGGGCCACGAGCTCGGCCTGCGAGGTGACCTCGGCGGGCGTGAGCATGAACGAGGCGACCGCGTCGATCATGGTCATCGCCATAAGGCCGAAGAAGCCGGCAATAAAGCCGAAGACGACGTGAAGGCTCTTGCGGTAGGCGAGCTTGTCCCACACGTTGTACCAGGCGTAGACGATGATGATCTGGCCGAGGAACATGAACGCCTCGACGAGAAAGACCCAGAAAAAGATGTTCTGGAGGATCGAGAAGAAGACAGGGAACAGCGTGACGAGCGCGAGCACGAACGTGATAGCCAGCGCCGCCCCGCTCGCGAACAGCAGCACCACGAAGCGCGCCAGGTTGCGGGCGAACCGCTCGTAGTTCGGCTGCTTGGTGACCATGCCCAGGTACTCGCTCGTAGCCGCGATCAGGACCGCCCCGATGATGAAGGCGGCAAACAGTATGTGCGTCTGGACAAGAACGGCTATGACGACGTTCTTGCCGATTACGGGAACGTCGAGGTTACCTATGGGCATCCTCTACTCCTTCTAGGCCGTCGGGAAGTTCATGATCCGGCTGACGGCCATCAGCATGTTCAGTACCACGATCACGACCACGAGAATACCTATGATCGTCGCGAAGGGCCTGCTGATGGCGCTGTAGTGCTGCGGGCTCCGGTCGAGCCACGGGACGGCGAAGAGCACCGCTATAAAGATGGTGGGCACGACCACGGCCCCGAAGCTGACCAGCGCGTAGCCGGGGAAGAACATAAGCATCTGCTCGTAGAAGAAGAAGAACCACTCGGGACGCGGCACGTAGGTTACCGTCGCCGTGTCGGCCGGCGCGGTGAGGGGCGCCGGGGCCACGTACGAGAGCACTGCGCAGGCGACGAGGAGGAACGTGAAGACGTAGGTGTCCTTGAGGACCTGCCCAGGGAAGAAGCTCATCGTCTCGTCCGGACGGTCGTAGACGTTCTCCTCGGTTATGACCTCTTCTTCGACCGGCTTGCTCTTGCCCGTCGCCGGAACGTATACCATGACCCTACCTCTCTCCTAGTCGACTGGCCGCAATATAACAGCGGCCCGGCCCATACCTCGGTAAATCCTCTTACTCGTCCCTGCCGTCGCGCCTCGGCTCGTCGTCCTCCGCCTCGAACCCCGCGTACTCCTCGAGCCGCTGACGCTCGTGCAGCTTCGCCAGCCGCTCGGTGTACTCCATCTGGCTGCCGAACACGCCGTGCTTCCTGAAGAGGAACACGTGCAGGCCGATGAACGGCGCTATGGTCGCCGGCAAGAGCCAGACGTGCAACGCGAAGAAGCGGCTGAGCGTCGCCGGTCCGGCCACGTCGCCGCCCAGGAGGAAGTTGACCACGTACCCCCCGACGAACGGGGAGTAGGAGCCGATCTTCATGCCCACGACGCTGGCCCAGAACCCGTCCTGGTCCCACCGGAGCAGGTAGCCCGTGAAGGCAAGCCCGATCACGAGCAGCAGCAGGACGACGCCAACCACCCAGTTCAGCTCGCGGGGCGCCTTGTAGCCGCCGGAGAAGAAGACCTGGGCCATGTGAAGCCCTATCATGGCGAGCAGGAAGTTGGCGGACCAGTAGTGAAGGCCGCGGATGAGTTGGCCGAAGTAGGCCTCGTTCATTATGTAGTTGACCGAGTTCCACGCGTGGTCGGTCGAGGGCACGTAGTAGAAGAGCAGGAGTATGCCTGTGAGGAACTGCACCGTTATGAGCAGCAGCACGGCGCTGCCCAGGGTGTACATCCAGGCCCCCCGCTTCGGCACGGGCTCGTAGAGGGCGTGCTCGAGTATCGTGACCACGCCGGTCCGGTGCTCCATCCAGTCGACTATGAACTTGGTGGCCTCTTCCGTCTGGGACCTTATCCTGCCGATCATCTCTTCGGTCTCCCTCTCTAGACCACGTAGGGCTGCTGCTTGTTCAGCCCCGGCTCGATGTCGTACCCGTGCTTTATGTAAAGGGTACCGTCTCCCCTGATCTGCGCCTGTGTGAACCTGTACATCCCGCGCGGCGGCGGCCCGCCGACGTACCCGCCGTTGATATCGTAGAGCCCGCCGTGGCAAGGGCACAGGAACTCTTCCTTCTCGGGGAACCACCTCACCGGGCAGCCGAGGTGGGCGCACGAGTTCGACAGTATGTTCAGCTTGCCAAGGATCTCGTCCCGCTCGGACTGGGTGAACCCGGACGACTTCTCGTCCACGATCGAAGGCCTCTCCGGCTCGCCCAGGATGTCGCCCCCCGAGCCCTGGGTGCCCTGCACCTTGATCGGGGCCTTCCACGAGACCCAGACGGCCTGCCTGATGGTGAACGTGCTCTCGGACTTCTGGGAGTCGGGGAACTTCTCCTGGATCTCCTTCTCGCTGTAGACCTGCTCGATCGGGAACTCGACCTCGAAGTGGTCCGGCGTGCCTGGCTTGAGTTTCTTGAGGTCCTCGATGGAGGCGGCGCGTTGCCAGCCCTGGTCGATGTCCGTCTGGCCGAGCACGTTCGTCTTTATGACGGGGCTCAGGACGAACGCCACCGGCGGTATCGTCAGGATAGCCCCGGAGATGGCGCCAAGCAGACCAAAGCCAAGGAAGTCGCCGCGGGTGATCGGGTCTTTCTGCAACTCCGCCAAAATTGTCCCCTTCTAACCTACTGCCCGAACCCCGTCGGCGGCTGGCTCGGTTCCACGGTGTATCCTGGCTCATTATAGACGGTGAAGGGCACCCTGGAGTTGGATTTCATGAGGCCCATGTTGAGCGCCAGCACGGCCGCGAGCACCCCCGCGGCCATGAGCACCACCCGGTAGCTCCCGCCGGGGCTGCCGTACCGGAAGCGCAGCCTCGCGCGCAGGTACGTCACGAACGCGCCCAGCGTCGCGAGCACCATGATCAGCATCATGATGTAGCGCATGTAAAGGAACGGGAAGTCGGCCAGCGGCGAGACGGCGTAGAGGCCTGTCACCGCGGCCAGCAGGGCGAAGAACCGGATCGGGACGCGCCCTTCCCGGTCGGGGTGCCGCTCCGACCCGAAGTACATAGCCAGGTTGCCGAGCACGAAGAGGAGGACCACGAAGATCAGGTTCATCACCAGCAGGTTGGAGGTCGGCCCCGAGGTTATCCGCTCGTAGCCGGAGGGCGGCCCGCCGTCCGTCGCGCCCTTCAGCGCGTACATCATCGCGAACCCGACTATGGGCTGCAGCAGCAGGAACCCGACGCCCCAGGTGAGGCCGACGGAGGAGCTCCAGTCGTAGAAGGCCTTGTCCTCGGCGGTCTTGGCGCGGATGTACATGAAAGAGGCCCAAGCGGCGAGGGCGAAGGCCGGCCACGAGAGGTTTGCGAACGTCCGGTGGAGGACCATCTCGGTGAACATGGGGTTGAAGATCCCCTGCAACGCCGACCCGAAGCTTGCGACGTTCTGGCCGATGGCCGGGGAGCCAGGTCCGCCTGTGGTCATGAAGGTGTCTATCCCGGTCATGATGACCATCCAGACCCAGATAAAGAACCCCATCGTGAACCCGAGGGCTATGTGGCGCTTCTTGTTGAGGACGCTGTAGCGGTCCCACTTGTAGTAGTAGGAGTACATCCCCCACAGCGCTAGCCCCATCGAGAGCATCGCCGCGGCTATGAAGACGAAGAAGTGCGTGAAGAGCGAGGTGGTTACGGGCGGGTAGAGCCCCACGAGCAACACCACGAAGAGCACGGCGAAGGTCGCCCCCGTCGAGAAGGTGAGCACGTTGAACCGGGCCATCGAGTGGGCCAGGCGGTCCATCCTCGGGCTCCCCGTCCTGGCCCCCCACGCCTGCAGGACGGGCGCGGCCACCGCGAAGCCCACGAAGATCTCAGCGAAAAACATGTGGATGAGCATCGACCCGCCCGTGATAAAGCGGGCGCCCCCCACACGATCGAAGTTCTCCGCGACGTTTATCTGGGCCAGAAGGTGCAGGCCCGACAGAGTTACCTCTCCCACGTTCTAAACTCCTCCTAGGCTCCGCCGGTACGGTCCAGGACCGATTCGCCCGCCGGCGGCCCGCTGGCCGGCCCCCCGGCCCGGCGCAGGAGCGCCTGGTGAACGGCCCGTGGCTCCAGCCGCCGGTCAACTATGTAATACATCGCGCCCCCGCGCTGCAGCGCCTCGCGGACGGGACGCAAGAGACGCCGCTCGCGGGTCGAGGCGAAGACGAGTACCTTGCCCCTCTCGAACTCCTGGTTCCAGGTGCTGGCCTCCTCCTGCGGGGCCGCCATCTCGACCAGGATGGGATCCACCCCAACCCGGCTCATGGAGCCGGCGACGAGGATCGCGGCGAGCGAGATAAAGACCATGAGGGTCGGCAAGCCGATGGCCGGCGTGGTGATCGCGAAGAAGGTGCCAATAACCACGAAGGCGACGGCGAAGCCGAGCACCACCTCGAGGCCGCGCTTGTCGCCAGGCACCACTATGTAGCGCGTGCCCTCGGGGAAAGGCTCAGGCTCGTTGAAGTCCTGGCGCTTGAGGACGACGGTAAGGTCGTCCCTGTCCACGCCCAATTCCCTCATCTCGGTGACGGCCTGGTTGAGCTGCGAGCCGTCGTCTATGACCCCAATCACGGTGTACCAGGGGGCCTGCTCCGCCGCCTCCCGCCCTTCCGCCAAAATGCTACCTCCAGCTACCCCCGAAGAGGGACGTAGAACCGCGCTTCTCGAGCCGCCCGACAGCATAACACTGTCGCGGCCTTCCATACTAGCCCGCCCCCCGTGCCCCGCGGGGATCTCTTTCACGCCCCGGGTCCTCCGGGTACTCTCGCCCCTGTGAAACCTCACCTACCCCGCCCGGCACGCTGGGTTAGACTGTCGGACGTGGACACGCGCGACACCAGCCGGCTCACGGGCCCGGGCAGAAACGACGAAGAGCTTCGCGAGCGGGGCCTGGGGCCCTGGATCCGGCGCAACCCATCGCTTCTGCTGCGCCTGTTTATAGTGCTGGTCTTCTCCTTCGCCGCCTCCACCGTCGCCTCCAACTTCTCCTACGGCCTCGAGGGGGCGCCGACGGTCCTGAGCATCGAGCAGCTCAACTCCGGCAAGCTCCCGGCCGGCACCGAGATCGGCGACTACGTCGAGGTGCGCGGCACGGCCGACGTCGGCGAGAACCTCGACCGCGTGGGCCTGGAGGACTCGGAGATAGCCATCTCCTCCCGCTACAGCACGAGCTACTACTATTTCCGGCTCCAGGAGACCCAAGACAACCTCCTCATCCAGACCACGGAGACCCTCCCCCAGGACCTCAGGAACCCGACGGAGCAGGTTTGGGACGGCAAGCTCGAGACCGTCGGCACCGTCATCTTCCACGACACCACCCAGCAGGGCCTCAGGCGGGCCGGCCTCCCGACCGACGAGAGCATCCCCGTAATAAACACAGGCGAGACGCCGCAGTACCTGCGCCAGATCTTCCCCGCCTACTCGGCCATCGTCGGGCTCTGGCTCCTCTCCGTCGCCTGGCTCCTCTGGAAGAGGAACAGGCCGTTTCTGCGGCTCTAGGTTCGAGACCCTAGGCTCTGAGACACCGGGTGTCCCGAATCTACCGGCTCGTATCCCGTGCGATACGGTCCCCGGCAACACCGTCCGCCAGACGCTCCAATTTTGACGAGGCCCAAAACCTTAGAAAACCTTAGAACCCAGAGCCTCGGTGCCCAAAACATGATGCCTTTCCTTGCTATATTGGCAACGCACATAGCTAACGGTCTTTATGAGGGGAGACGGCACTGTGGGAGCGTTCTTCAGGTTCTCGGAGCGGGGGACCAACTTTCGGACGGAGGTGCTCGCGGGCCTCACCACCTTCATGACCATGGCCTACATCATCTTCGTCAACCCGGCTATCCTCGGCACTGAGGGAACGGGGCTTCCGGTGACGGGCGTCTTCTTCGCGACGTGCGTGGCGGCGGCGGCGGCGTGCGTCGCGATGGGGCTCGTCGCCAACTACCCGCTGGCGCTCGCCTCGGGGCTCGGTCTCAACGCCATAGTGGCGTTCACGCTCATACTTGGGATCGGTCTCAGTTGGCAGGAGGCCATGGCCGTCGTGGTCGTCGAGGGGGTGCTGGTCACCATCCTCGTCCTGACGAACCTCAGGGAGGCGGTGCTCAACGCCATACCGCACTCGCTTAAGCTCGCCATCGCCGTCGGCATCGGGCTGTTCATAGCGTTCATAGGCCTGAAGAACGGAGGGCTTGTGGTTCAGGACCCGGCCACGTACCTGAAGCTCGGGGACCTGACGCAGGGTCCGGTCCTGCTCGCGGCCTTCGGGCTCGTCGTGACGCTCGCGCTCGTGGCGCGGGGGCTGCGGGGGGGGATCCTCCTGGGGATCATCATCACCGGGGTCGTGGGTATCATCTTCGGCGTCGTTCCGCTGCCCGACGGGATAGTGGACTTCAGCTTCGACACCTCGACCATCGGCGGTGGGGTCCTGGCCGTCCCGCAGGTCTTGCAGGTCTCGCTCATTCCCGTGATATTCGCGCTCTTCATGACGGACTTCTTCGACACGATGGGGACCATGATCGCCGTCGGCGAGGAGGGCGACCTGCTCGACGAGGAGGACCGCGTCCCCGGGGCCAAGCGCGTGCTGCTCGTCGACTCGCTGGCTGCGATCCTGGGCGGGGCCGCCGGCGCGAGCTCCGTCACCAGCTACATAGAGAGCGGCGCCGGGGTCGCCGAAGGCGGGCGTACGGGCCTGACGAGCGTCGTCGTCGGGCTCCTGTTCCTCGTCGCGCTGCCGTTCTCGCCGCTCATCTCCGTCTTCGGCGGCTCCGTGCCGATACCGGGGCCCGAGGAGGGCGAGATCTTCGTCTCCCCGGTCACGGCGCCCGCCCTGATAGTGGTAGGCTTCCTGATGATGACGGCCGTCCGGCTCATACCGTGGGACCGCTACGACGAGGCGATACCCGCCTTCCTGACGATCCTTACGCTGCCGCTTACATTCAACATCTCCTACGGCATTGGTTTCGGCTTTATCTCCTACGTCCTGATCAAGCTCGCCAAAGGCAGGCCTGGCGAGGTCCACCCCCTCCTCTACGTCGCGGCGGTCCTGTTCGCCCTCGCGTTCGTGTGGCCCTCCCTGCAGTCGCTGCTCTCCTGAGGTACCCAAGAAGTGTTTATATAGGCCATATCGGGGGTATTACGAGGCTGGACATAGCTCGGGGTGCGGCACCTGCTGTATATTGCTAGAGAGGGTGCCACCGCACGGGGCGGTTTGAGTGAGGGGGAGGTGAGAGCGCATAGGTATCGTGGCGTTGGTAGTGGTGGGGCTCATAGCGGGCGTCCTGGCAAAGTGGGTCATGCCGG
>DATFPF010000154.1:0-8896 GCA_035264945.1 Rubrobacter sp. | reverse complement strand
AACGCCACCCCGCAGCGCAGGATCACGTTCGAGTACGGCGTCGCCTCGCCCGTCCTGACCACGAGCTTCGCGCCGACCGTTATGCGCTTCAATTCTTGATGGGTAACGAGCCCCAGGTCCGGCAAGAGGTTTCGTAGGATCCTGACGACCTCGGGGCTCTCCCTCGTCTCTTCGGCGGCGGTGGCGCCCTCCACGACGATCTCTTCCAGCAGGCCGGAGAGCACGGCCTCGAAGGAAGGCACGCCGAGGCGGAAGGCGAGATCCACGACGGCAGGCCCGGTCGGTATCGGCAGGCCCGCGTCGCACACGACGACGAGGTCGGTGTGGCCGAGGCGGGCGATCTCGCCGGCAAGCCGCGCGTTTATGATGCCGCCGCGCTTCACAGGGCCTCAAGGACGTCCGGCGTCGGTAGCGCGCCCTGGGCCCCCTCCCGCGTTACGGCCGCGGCGCCGGCCCTGGCGGCGTAGGCGGCCGCCTCCTCCAGGGAATCGCCGCGCGAGATCCGGACGGCCAGGGCGCCCACGAAGGCGTCGCCGGCGCCCGTGGTGTCGACCACCTCGGCCTCCGGGGCGGGGACGTGGCCCGCGTTCGCGCCGTCGGCGAAGACGGCGCCGTCCGCGCCGACCGTGACGACGACGGAGGCAGGCCCGAGCGAGACCAGCCTCGGGGCGGCCGCCATCGCGCCATCGACGCCGTCGACCCCTTCGCCTAGCAGGAACGCGGCCTCGTGCTCGTTCACGACAAGGACGTCGAGGCCCTCTAGCACGGCCCGGGGGACCTCGAAAGGTGGGGCGAGGTTCAGGATCACGCGCGTGCCCACCTCGCCCGCGACCTCGACGGCCCTGGCGACGGTCTCGCGGGGCACCTCCATCTGGGCCACGAGGACGGTTGCCCCGCCGATTGCCCCGCGGGCTGCGTCAACGTCGTCCGGGGCGAGGCGCCGGTTAGCCCCGGGGGCGACCGTGATTGCGTTCTCCCCGTCCGCCGTCACCGTTATGAAGGCGGTGCCGGTCGAGGAGCCGGGGGCCTCTGCGACAAGGGCGGTCTCCACGCCCTTGTCCTCCAGCGCCCGCACGAGCGGCCCCCCGAACCCGTCGTCCCCAACCCGCCCGAGAAAGGCAACGGACGCGCCGAGCAGCGCCGCGGCGGCGGCCTGGTTGGCGCCCTTGCCGCCGTTGTGGGTGGAGAGCACCGCGTCCGTGACGGTCTCGCCCGGCTTCGGGCGACGCTCGACCTTCAATACGAAGTCCTGGTTTATGGAGCCCATGACGAAGACGTCGGCCATGGGCGCATTCTAGATTAGCTCTTGGCTTTCAGCCATCAACTTTCACGGTTCTTGTTGACCGCTGAGAGCGGAGGCCGCGGGCTGACGGCTACACTACCTCCGCCTGAGGGCAATCTGGCGCACGATGATGGATGCGAGGGTCAGGGCGACCACGCGGGCCACGCCCTTGAGCACCGCCTCTAGCACGTCGTCCTTAACGCCCCTGCGCTCGGGGATCTGCTCTCCTATGAACCTGGTCAACGGGCGCGCCAGGATCTGGGACCCCACTATGCTCAGCGCCGTCACGAGCATCTTCTGCGTACTGTCGCTCAAACCTGTCCTTTCCGGCGCTTCGGCCCCGCCGAGGCCGCGTATCTGCCGCGCCTTGTCCAGTCCGGCCACCGTCAGCTCGTAGTCCCGCCCGCCGCCGGTCGCCGGGTCGCCTACGGCCCTGACGTAGCCCTGGTCGACCAGGTACCGCATGGCGACCTCGTCCTCCGTCGAGTCTGGGTCGACGCCGGCCTTCCGGGCGGCCCCCTTCGACGGGTCCTCTGGTACCACGACCGGGACCGGCTCGTAGAGCTTGCCGCCGGAGAGGTCGTAGATCGCCACGAGCAACCTCAGCGCCGCGTCCCTTACCTCGCTCTCAGCCAACCTGGGCTCCTTCCGCTAATTTGCAGTCCGCCGCGTCAGGCGACGATCCATAAGCTCCCGCTGCTCCTGCGTGCGGTCCCTAGCATCGTCGAGCCTATGCGCCCGGTTCCCGGGCCTCCCACGGTCTTCGGGCCCGTTTCACTTCGCTTCCCCCTCGGCGCCTCTGTTCCCCTACTTACCTTCTGGTTCGTCCTCCCCGACGTCCTGAGCGTACCCTGTGGGGGGAGGGCTTAACCCTTGAAGTACCTCCCGGTCCGCGGGACGCGCGGGAGCGGGCGTGTAGAATAGCGCCCCAAGCGAAGTTCGACGGGCAGAAGAGCAAGGGCGGGATTCGCAGCGTGCAGGGAAGCGTCGTCGACAATCGTTACGACATCGTGCGGCCATTGGGTAGCGGGGGCATGGGCGAGGTGTACCTGGCCCGCGACAGGACCCTGGGCCGCGACGTCGCGCTCAAGGTTCTGAGGAGCCAGTACGCCGGCGACAGGGAGTCCGCGGAGCGCTTCAAGCGCGAGGCCATGAGCGCCGCGAGGCTCTCCCACCCGAGCATCGTGCAGGTCTACGACCGGGGCGATACCGAGGACGGCTCCTCCTACATAGCGATGGAGTACGTCCCCGGCGGCACGCTCAAGGAGCGTATCACCGAGGAAGGGCCGCTCGACGCCAGGCTCGCCGCCTCGTACGGATACCAGGTGGCCGAGGCCCTGGGCGCCGCGCACGCCAAGGGCATCGTCCACAGGGACATAAAGCCGCAGAACGTCCTGATCACGGCCCCAGGCCGGGCCAAGGTCGCCGACTTCGGCATAGCCAGGGCGGCCTCGGCCGCGGGCGACGCCCAGACGCAGACGGGCGCGGTGATGGGCACGGCGGGATACATGTCCCCCGAGCAGGCCCTCGGGCACCCCGCCACCCCCAAGAGCGACCTCTACTCTTTGGGGGTCGTGCTCTACGAGGCCGTAACCGGCGCCCTCCCCTTCACGGCGGATAACCCCATAGCCGTCTCCATGAAGCACGTCAACGAGGCCCCGCGCCCGCCGAAAGACCTCAACCCCGCCGTGCCGGATGGCATGAACGCCGTGATCATGAGGCTCCTCTCCAAGGACCCGGAGGACCGCTACCCCGATACCGAAACCCTGGCCGAGGACCTCTGGCGGGTGCGGCGTGGCCTGGGAGCAGCCGCCGGGGCGCAGGAGGCGAAGACCGTCGAGGCCCCGACGAACCGGTTGGCCCCGAACGGCGGGCGCGCGGCCCAGCCGGCGCGGGCCCGCAGGAAACGGAGCAGCGCCCCCCTCTTGCTCGGGGCCCTGCTGCTCCTCCTCGGCCTGGCCGGCGTGGGCCTGGCGCTCACGCAGGGCCTCGGGTCCGCGGGCGACGTCGAGGTGCCCGACGTCGAAGGGCTGGCCCGGGACGAGGCCGTCTCCCGCGTCGAGTCGGCCGGCTTGCAGGCGGACGTCCGGGGCGACGGGGGCTCGGGGCCCGTGGTCGGCCAGACGCCGCGCGGCGGCGGGCGGGCGGCGAAGGGATCGACCGTCGTCCTGACCCTTGGCTCCTCGACCGTGGCCGTGCCGGACGTGGTCGGCCAGGGCTTCTCGGACGCGAAGGCCAAGCTCGAGGGCGCCGGCCTCGCCGTGGGGAGCACGCGCGATGTCCCGAGCGAGACCGCCGCGGATGGCGTCGTGGTCGAGCAGGGCTTCGCCGCCGGCAGCAAGGTCCAGCCCGGAACGCCCGTCAACCTCGGCATAAGCTCGGGCCTGTCGCCCGCGGCGGCGCCCCCGGCCTCCACGCCGGACGCCTCGGCTACGCAAGATCCCGCCTCCGACTCCTCAGCACCTTCTGACGCGTCGGCATCCGCCAACTCCTCCGCGTCCCCCGAGGCCGAGCAGCAGGGCCAGGAGAACGGCGGGGCGGCGGGTAACGGGGAGAGCGGGAACGGAGGGAAGATAGAGGACAGGGCTGGGAAGGTGGGCAACGGGAAGGGACCCAAGATCCAGGTGCCCGGCGCGGCGGGCAACGGCAACGGCAGCGGCAACGGCAGCGGCAAGGGCGGGGGCAAGGGGAACGACTAGCGTCCGCGGGCGGGGGCCGGCGCATTCCCGTTAGAATGGGCCCCACGTTTGGACGAGGTCGAGCGGGAGGTTCTGGGATGAAGGCGATCAGGGTGAACGAGCACGGCGGTCCGGAGGTCCTTGGCTACGAGGACGTGGAGGCCGCGAGGCCGGGCCCGGGCCAGGCGCGCGTGAGGACCGCCGCCTGCGGCGTCAACTTTATAGACGTGTACATGAGGAGCGGCGTCTACCCGGGCGAGACGCCCTTCACTTTAGGCCTCGAGGGGGCCGGCGAGGTCGAGGCCGTCGGCGATGGCGTCGAGGAGGTCTCCGTCGGGGACTACGTCGCCTGGGCCGGCGTGCCCGGCTCCTACGCCGAGGTAGTCGTCGCCCCTGCGGACAAGCTCGTCCCGTTCAACGTCACCATGGTCGAGGCGCGCGTGGCCGCCGCCGTCATGCTCCAGGGGATGACGGCCCACTACCTCACCCACAGCACCTTCCCGCTGGAGGAGGGCCAGACCGCCCTCGTCCACGCGGCGGCCGGCGGCGTCGGCCTCCTCCTCTGCCAGATGGCCAAGATGCGCGGCGCGAGCGTCATAGGCACAGCGGGCACGGAGGAGAAGGCCAGGCTTGCCAGGGAGGCGGGGGCAGACGAGGTGATCCTCTACAGGGAGAAGGACTTCGCCGAGGAGACGGACCGCATAACCGGCGGCGAGGGCGTCGACGTGGTATACGACTCCGTCGGCAAGGACACCTTCGACAAGAGCCTGGACTGCCTGAAGACGCGCGGCTACATGGTCCTGTTCGGCGGGTCGAGCGGCCAGGTCCCGCCCTTCGACCTGCAGGTCCTCAACCAGAAGGGCGGCCTCTACGTCACCCGCCCGGCGCTCGCCCAGTACACCCGCACCCGCGAGGAGCTCCTGTGGCGCGCAGAGAGCCTCTTCTCCTGGATCGGCCAGGGCAACCTCGACGTCAGGATCGGCGGCTCCCACGCCCTCGAGGACGCGGCCCAGGCCCACCGGGACCTCGAGGCCCGCCGCACGACCGGCAAGCTCATCCTGATCCCCTGACGTGGCCGTGAAACTGGACGCAGGCCTCGGCACGGAGGGCGACTACCTCAAGAACATAGACCGGACCGCCCGCGCCGCCGAGGCTTTAGGCTTCGCGGGCCTCTGGTCGAGCGAGACCAAGCACGACGGCTTCCTCCCGCTTGCCGTGGCCGCCAACGCGACGCGTGAGATAGAGCTCGGCACCTCCGTCGCCATAGCCTTCTCCCGCTCACCGATGGAGATGGCCCAGACCGCCTGGGACCTGCAGAGCCTCTCGGACGGCCGCTTCGTCCTCGGCCTCGGCACACAGGTGAGGGCCCACGTCGAGCGCCGCTTCTCAATGCCCTTCGACCGCCCCGCCGACCGACTTCGCGAGTACATCCTCGCCCTCAGGGCCATCTGGGGGTCGTTCCAGTCAGAAGGCCGGCTAGGGTTCGAGGGCGAGTTCTACCGGCACACCCTCATGACGCCCTTCTTCAACCCCGGCCCGATAGACCACCCCGAGATACCCGTGTACATCGCCGGCGTCAACACGAGGCTCGCCCGCCTCGCCGGCGAGCTCTGCGACGGCTTCCACGTCCACCCCTTCCACTCCCCCGAGTACGTGGGGCGGACGGTCAAGCCCGCGATAGCCGAGGGCGCCAGGGAGGCCGGCCGTACAGCGGACGACGTAGAGCTCGCCACCAGCGTCTTCGTCGTCTCCGGCGAGGACGGGCGGGAGGTCTCCGAGAGCCGCGAGGCCGCGCGATCCCAGATCAGCTTCTACGCCTCCACCCCTACCTACCGCACCGTCCTCGAGGCACACGGCTGGGAGGAAATCGGCGAGAGGCTGGGCCTGCTAGCCAGGGAGAAGAAGTGGCGCGAGATGCCCGCGCTCGTCACGGACGAGATGCTGGGGGCCTTCGTCGTCGAGGCTGCGCCCGAGGAGCTTGGCCCGGCGCTCGAGGAGCGCTACGCCGGGCTTATAGACCGCGTGGCGCTCTACGTCCCGCTCGTGCCAGGCGAGAGGGACGACTTCTGGCGGAAGGTTGTCGGGTCGCTGCGCGGCTAGGAGGCCCTTCGCCCCGGGTCCCGCCGTGCGTTCACAATGGCTCCCCGAGGTGGGACAATTGCGACCGCGACGGAACCCCAGAAGGTAGGAGCGGCGCCTCGGTAGAAAGGTCGGCATAGCGGTGATCGGGCCCAGAGACGTCCCTGAGGGCAACGGGCGGCGGGTGGACACGTTCAGCCGAGACCTCTCCAGGCCGGACGTCCCGGGCAGCCCCTTCCTCGAAGAGGCGCAGCGGTGGCTCCTGCACCACAGCCTGCGGCTCGTGCACGGCCCCGGGGAGGTCTCCTACGGGACGGACGAGGTGGTGGTGCTCGTCGTCGTCCGCGACGGCCGCGCCTACGTGAAGTCCTTCGTGGACCACTACAGGGCGCTCGGGGCGAAGCACATGGTCTTTCTGGACAACGGCTCGACGGACGGCA
This sequence comes from Rubrobacter sp., assembly GCA_035264945.1. GTDB lineage: Bacteria > Actinomycetota > Rubrobacteria > Rubrobacterales > Rubrobacteraceae > Rubrobacter_D. The sequence goes on along the minus strand of DATFPF010000154.1, from coordinate 2,417 downwards.
CCGTGGAGGCGCTTAAGGAGTACGGGGACGTAACGGTCTTCTGCACGACGTTGCCGTTCAAGAGGTACGGCCTCTCCATGAGGAAGTACCTGGCCGAGCGCTTCGGGAGGGGGCGCTGGACGCTGAACGTCGACGTGGACGAGCTATTCGTGTACCCGTACTCAGACGTCGTGAGCCTCCGCGCGCTCCTCGGGTACCTCAACGAGAACTCCTACACCGCCGTGGTTACGGGCGTGCTTGACATGTTCCCAGAGGAGCCGCTCTCAGAGGTCGTGCGCCACGAGGACGAGCCGCTCAAGGAGCTTCACAGGTTCTACGACCTCTCCGAGGTGCGGGAGGAGGCATACGAGTCCGTCGGCGAGGTTGGGAACGTCCTCGCCAACCCGGACGTCCCGATCCTGAGGGGCGGCATCAGGCGCACCCTGTTCGGCATGAACTCGCTGCTCATAAAGCACCCCCTGATCTTCCTGGACGGCAAGCTCAAGCCCGTGGACCTCTCCGAGCACTGGGTCGGCGACGCAAGGGTCGCGGACTTCACGGGCGTGCTGCTCCACTACAAGCTGCTGAACGGCCTGTACGGCGCGGTCAGGCGGGAGGTAGAGGTCCGCAACTACCCGAACCGGTGGGGCAAGTACGACAGGTACCTCAAGGTGCTGGAGGAGGCCCCCGAGCTCGAGATCAAGGCGGGAACGGCCAGGGAGCTAGGGAGCACGAACGACCTGGTGGGCACCCGGTTCATGGTCCTCTCGGAGAGGTACGTGGGCTTCGTGCGGGAGGAAGACCGGAGGCTCGGGAACCCCCCGGAGCGCCACATCGAGAGGCTGTCGGAGGCCTTCTTCAGGGCCGCCGCCGACGCGAAGGAGCAGGGCCGCAAGGCCTGGGATACCAGGCAGCTCGTTGCCGCGGCCGCCTCCCTCCAGCGGCAACTGGATGGCGTGCTGACGTCGAGGACCTGGCGGGTCCTCGACGGGCTCAACCGCAGGATAAAGCGGGCGCGGGCGAGAGACTAGGCCCGGGGATCACCAGCCGTCGTCCCTCTCGTAGCCGAGCTCGACGAGCAGGTCCCCAGCCTCCTCCTTGAAGACGCGCCTGTCCCTCTCGGTGAAGGCGCCCCTCCAGTCCCCCGCCACGCCCTTCCTAACGGGGGACGTGGGGTCCTCCTCCCCCGGCCGCCGGCCGCCCGAGAGCTTCTCGAAGCTCGCCGCCTCGACGCAACGCCGGATTACGTCTTCCCCAGCCCCGGCGCCAAGGAACCGGAGCAGCCTGCCCGTCTCCGCGGGCGCGTCCGCCAGCAAGTCCTCGTACCTCACCTCTGTGTAGTTGTCTCCCAGAAGCTCCGGCCCATCCCTCCTGGCCTCGCCGACGGTCTCCCTCCACTGCGCGGCCCTGGCCCGAAGCTCCCCCTCGTCGAACAACCCCGGACCTGCGGCACCTCTCGGGTTTCCGAGATAGGCCTCCCTTCGCTTCGCCTCCTCTGGGCTCAAGACCTGGATGCCGCCCCTCTCCGTCGACCGGTTCCAGCGGTGGTGCATCCATGAGACCTCGGCGTCGCGGCCGTCCCTTATTACGTGGATCACCTTCGCCTCGGGGTAGATGCCGTGGATCTCCCTGACGGTGTGAGCGCCGGGGAGGAAAGGGGTCTTGTCGCCGACTATCTTGTTGTCCGTCCCGGCGAGCCTCTGGTCGAGAAAGTAGTCGAGGGCCAGGCGGGTGAGGTTGCGGAGGTGCTCGTCGGCGTCCCCCCGCCGCGCCCATACGGACCTCTCGGCCCACAGCCTGAGGTCTGCGGAGTTGGAGATCGCGCCCGAGAGCGTCCGCGGCGGCACCCTCGCCTCGACCTCCCCGAGGTCCTCCCTGTGCCACTCCCTGCCGAAGAACCTACCCTCCCACAAACAAAGCACCTCAGGGTGCGAGCCGAGGAGCCTGGCGACCCAGGTGGTGCCGCTCTTCCCGTGGCCCACTATAAAGAACACCGTCGGGCGACCCTCCAGGATCGGCCTGCGGACCCGCCGCTTCCGTCCCCGGCTGCCCCCCCGGGGCGCGGCCGGGGACGGCCCGGATGCCGGCGGACGCCCGGGCGGTTCGGGAGAGAGGTAGGCGCCGAGCCTGCGCAGGATCTTCATGCTGACGAACGTGTGGGATCTGGCAACGGGTGCGCTCCTGGGCTCGCTCTACGACCCGGAGACTATTACGAAGGGACTTCTTGCGCAATGGCTCAAGAAGGAGAATAGTCCGGATAGCTTGGGTCCCTACTGTCCTGTCGCGCCGGGCCCGCGGCCGGTGCCGCTAGGGTTTCAGGACGCACTTGATGGCGCCGTCCTGCTTTTTCTGGAAGATCTCGTACCCGTGCGGCGCCTCGTCCAGCGTCAGCGTGTGGGTCTTCAGGTCCTCGACCTTCAGGACGTCTTCCTCGGTGA
>DATFPF010000153.1:0-10685 GCA_035264945.1 Rubrobacter sp. | reverse complement strand
CAGGAGCAGGCTGCGGGCGAGTTGCTCAGGGTCTGCAGGCGCGGGGGAAAGATCGGGCTCGCCAACTGGACGCCTGACGGCTTTATCGGCAACATGCTCCGCACCGTGGGCAAGCACGTCCCACCGCCCCCTGGGATAAAGCCTCCCCCGCTGTGGGGCACCGAGGAGCGGCTGCGCGAGCTACTCGGCGAGGGCGTCTCCTCCCTCGACGCGACGCGGCGCACCTACCTCTTCAGGTACCCGTCCGCGGAACACTTCGTCGGTTGGTTCCGCGAATACTACGGCCCGACGGTGAGGGCTTTCGCGGCCCTGGACCCGTCAGGTCAGGAAGCCCTGGCTCGGGACCTGGAGGAGCTGCTCGAAGATCGGAACACGTCGGGCGACGAGACGCTCGTGGTGCCCTCAGACTACCTAGAGGTCGTGGCCGTCAGGCGATAATGTAGCGCGCTGTAGCCGAACACGGGTGCCGGCGACAGTGCCGGCAACGCCTCTGCGGCCCCCGACGCCCGGCACGTGGGCGTCGGGGGCCGCGAAGGTCACTCGAAGACGACCGTCCGGTCGCCGTCCACGAGGATGCGGTCTTCGAGGTGCAGGCGGACGGCGCGGGCGAGGACGCGCCGCTCGACCTCGCGCCCGACTCGCACCAGGTCGTCTACGGTGTCGCGGTGGGTGACGTGGGCGACGTCCTGGTGGATTATGGGGCCGGCGTCCAGCTCCTCGCTGACGTAGTGGGCGGTCGCCCCGATGGTCTTGACGCCCCGCTCGTGCGCCCGGCGGTAGGGATCGGCCCCGGCAAAGGCCGGCAGGAACGAGTGGTGGATGTTTATGAGCCTGTCCCTGTAGGCGTCCACGAACCTGGGCGTGAGGATCTGCATGTACCGCGCCAGCACGACGACGTCTACCCCGTTCTCCGAGAGCAGGTCCAGAACCCGCGATTCCTGCTCGGCCTTCGTCTCCTTCGTCACCGGCAGGTGGTGGAACGGGACGCCGTGGGATTTAACGCGCGGGGCAAGATCCGGATGGTTGGAGACGACGAGCGGTATCTCGGCGTCGAGCTCCCCGGCGTCCCAGCGCCAGAGCAGGTCCGTCAGGCAATGGTCGTATTTGGAAACCAGGACCGCCATCCTCTTCGGGGTGTCGGTGTGGCTGACGTGCCAGTCCATGCCGTGGCGGCGGGCAAGGGGTTTGAAGGCGCCGGCGAACTCGTCGCGGGCCAGGCCGAAGCCCTCGCCCTCTATCTCCAGGCGCATAAAGAACGTGCCCCCGTCCGAGACGTACTGGTCGGCAGAGAGGATGTTGCCGTCGTGCATCGAGATAAACGAGGAGAGGGCGGAGATCAGGCCCTTCCTGTCGGGGCATGAGACGGTGAGGCGCAGGTTGGAGGTCAAAATCCTATTTGCGGTCCCGGATCTGGGTGACGGCCGGGTCGAAGAAGAGGTCGAGAAGCCAGTCGGCGGCGATCCTGGCCCGGCTCTGAGGGCTCTCGAGCTTGTACAGGTAGGTCGCCCGCCAGAAGAGGGAGGCAACGAGGCCGCTGAACTTGACGTCCATTACCTGGTTGACGGCGAAGTCGCTGCCTATCTCTACGAGCTGCCCAACGGGCTTGTAGTCGAATGGCCTCATCCTCCCCCCGTCGATGCAGGCCAGGATGTTCCTCGCCACGACCTTGCCCTCCTGCACGGCGGCCTGGGCGTTGGGCGGCACCGGGGTTCCGTCCTCCTCGATGGTCGCGGCGCAGTCGCCCACACCCCAGACCTTCTCGTGGCCCTCGACGCGCATGAAGGCGTCCGTCTTCAGGCCCTTGCGCTCGTCTGCGGGAAGGGGGAGGTCGTCCAGCTTCTCGCTCGCCCGGGCGCCTGCCGTCCAGATGGCGTTCTCCGTCGGGATCTCGTGCCCGTCCGAGAGGATGACGCGGTCTGACCTTATCTCCTTCGCCTTTACCCTGTTCCGAACCTCTATCTGGAGACTCGCGAGCTTCTTGCGGGCGGTGCGCCTGAGGGCGGGGTCGAGCTCCTTGAGGATCTGCTCGTTGCTGTCTACGAGCACGATTCTGACCCTGTGCGGGTTGATGTTCGGGTAGTCGGGCGCGAGGATGTCGTGGACGAGGGCGTGCAGCTCGGCGGCGACCTCAACACCCGTGGCCCCGCCGCCTATGACGACGAACGTGAGCCGCGAGTCCGGCACCTCCCCGAGGGCGAGCGTGGTCTCCTCGTAGCGCTCGATCACCCTGTTCCTTATCGCCTCGGCGGCGCTTATGCCCTTGATGCTTATGGCGTGCTCCTCGACGCCGGGGATGCCGAAGTACGCGGGCTCGGCCCCGAGCGCGAGCACCAGGTGGTCGTAGGGGAACTCCCGCCCGTCGGCGGTCACGCACCGCTTCTCCAGGTCCAGGCCCTCGACCTCGGCGCGGCGGAAGCTGGCGCCGTCCCGGATCAGGGCCCGCCTCAGGGGCTGCGCAACGTTCTTCGTGTCTATGTCGCTGCTGATGCAACCGGCGAGCATGGGCCAGAAGGTGAAGAAGTTCTCCTTGGAGATGACCATTACCCCGACATCGTCGCGCCGCCGGGTCATCCGGCACAGGCTCTTGGCCGCCGTGTAGCCGGCGAACCCGCCGCCCAGGATGAGCACGCGGTGGGGGAAATCCCGGTACGGCGCCCGCTCCCAAGGCTCGTAGCGGTACCCGTCCCCGGACCATACCAGGCGCCGAAGCGTCTCCGCCGCGACCGCCCCGCCCAACGCCGTGAGCGCGCCCCTCGCGAACCGGTTCAACCTTCGCCTCCCTCGTCTGCGGACCAATCCCGGACATACTAATCCGCCCCGGGCCCGAATGAAAACGCGCCGGTTCAGATGCCTGCCTGATCCGTCGCCCCCCACCACCCGTACCCCGCGCAACAACCCTACCGGAAGGAATACCGCGTGACGCTCGCGAGATCCATCTCCCTGCTGCTGATCTTCGTCTCGATGCTCCCGGCCTCCTGCGGGCCCGCGACGGAGGGACCCTCCCCGGAGTCGTCTCGAGCCCAGCCGCGCCAAAGCGCCGCGGCGACCGCGCCGACCACCGAGATGACCATGGAGGAGACCACCCCCGCGCCCGAGAAGACCGCCGCGAACGTAGCGAAGGAGAGAACGGCGGAAGCGCGGAAGGAGCCGAAGGCGGAGGCCGAAGATAAGGTCGTCGAGGTCAAGATCGAGGGTCTCAAGTACCTTCCCGGCCCCGTCACGGTCTCCCCGGGGACTACGGTGCGCTGGGTGAACGAGGATCGGGCGCTGCACACGGTAACCTCGGAGGGCTCGGGGGGACCGCTGGCATCGGAGAAGCTCGGGAGGGGCGAATCCTACGAGTACACGTTCCGCAAACCGGGGCAGTACGACTACTATTGCGTGGTCCATCCGTTCATGAAGAGCGGGGTCACCGTCAAATAGACAATTATTCCGCGGCCCGATGCTAGTATGCCCACCGTGACCGACTACAAGCTCGCAGATCCCCTGCAACTCCTCACGGAACGGCTGTCGACCATAGGCGACGTGTCCTCCGCCGCCTCGGTCCTCGCCTGGGACCGCCAGACGTACATGCCCGCGGGCGGCGTGGAGGGCCGCGCCCAACAGCTGGCGACCCTGGCCCGGCTTGCCCACGAGATGCTCGTCGCGGAGGAGACCCGGGAGCTCCTGGAGGCCGCCGGGCACGGGAAGCCCGGCTCGGAGGAGGCCGCCCTCCTCAGGCTCTCCCGCCGGGACCACGGGCGGGCGACGAAGCTGCCCACCCGGCTGGTCGAAGAGACCACCCGCGCGACGGCTCTCGCCGAGCCGGCCTGGACGCGGGCCAGGGAGGAGCCCGACTGGTCCCACTTCGCGCCCCACCTGGAGGAGGTCCTGTCGCTAAAACGGGAGCAGGCCGACCTCCTCGGCGGCGGCGAACATCCTTACGACGCCATGCTGGACCTCTACGCCCCCGGGACGACAACCGCGGGCCTGCGCCGGATGTTCGACGAGTTGAAGGCCGGGATCTTGCCGCTCTTCCGCGGCACCTGCGCCGGCCCCGGGGAGGACAGGGAGGCGCCGCTGCGGGGCGAGTTCGACGAGGCGAGGCAGGAAGAGTTCGGGCGGGCCGTTATCTCGCGCTTCGGCTACGACTGGAGCCGGGGCCGCCAGGACCGGGCCGTCCACCCTTTCTGCATAAACTTCGGCGGCCCAGACGACGTCCGTATCACCACCCGCGTCGACAGGAACCTGCTCCAGATCGCCCTCTTCGCCTTCTGCCACGAGGCCGGCCACGGTCTCTACGAGCAGGGCGTGGACCCAGCCTACTCGCGTACGCCCCTCACGGGCGGCGTCTCGATGGGCGTCCACGAGTCCCAGTCGCGCCTGTGGGAGAACCTCGTCGCCAGGTCTCGCCCTTTCTGGACCCACTTCTATCCCCGGCTGCAGGGAGTCTTCCCCGAAGCCTTGAACGGGACGAGCGCGGAGGACTTCTACCGGGCCGTCAACGCCGTGAGGCCGTCGCCGATCCGGACCGAGGCGGACGAGCTCACCTATAACCTCCACGTCCTCCTCCGCTTCGAGCTGGAGGTGGCCCTCTTCGAGGACGACCTCCGCGTGGCCGACCTCCCCGAAGCCTGGAACGCGAAGACCCGGGAGTACCTTGGCTTCACCCCCGAGACCGACGCTTTGGGGGTCCTCCAGGACACGCACTGGGCCCTCGGCCTCTTCGGCTACTTCCCTACCTACGCCACGGGCAACGTCCTCTCCGTGCAGCTCTTCGATGCGGCCGTCGAGCAGAGGCCGGAGATCCCGTTCGAGATGGAGCGCGGCGAGTTCGGATCGCTCCTCGGCTGGCTGAGGAAGAACATCCACCGCCACGGCAGCCGCTACGACCCCGACGAGCTGATAGAGCGGGCCACCGGCCGGCCGTGCGAGACGGCCCCGTACCTGCGCTACCTGGAGACAAAATTCGGCGAGCTGTACGGCTTCTAGCTGCTGGCAGGTTGCCGGGCGCGGGGTGCGCGGGCGGCTTTGAACCCGCCCCTGCGGGGGTGGTGGACGTGGCCTGCCTGACGCGTCTTCGGGGCGGAGACCCGTTCCGCGACGCGGTTACCGCCGACCGAGTGCCGGCTGAGAGAGGAGCCCGAAGGGCGCAGCGGGCTGACTAGCTCAACACCCACGTATCCTTAGAGCTTCCGCCGGCGCTGGAGTTGACGACGCGGGTGCCGGGGCGGGCGACGCGCGTGAGGCCGCCTGGCATTACGTGGTCGAGCGCGGGGAGCACGAAAGCCCGCAGGTCCACGAAGGCCTCTTCTGGCTCGTTGCTGCCGTCGTAGGTGATGTGGGTCGAGAAGTCCAGGCACTCCTGGGCGACGAAGCTCGCGGGGTCTTGCTTCACCCTACGGACGGCGTCTTCGAGGTCCTCACGGCCGGCCTCGGGGCCTATGAGCATCCCCTGGGCGCCGTAGCCCTCGCGCGGCTTCAGGACCAGCTCGGGCAGGCGGTCGAGGACCTCCGCCCGGGTCTCCTCCTCTATCAGCGAGTAGGTCGGGGCGTTCTGCAGCACGGGCGTCTCGCCGAGGTAGCGTTCGATCATGGCTGGCACGAACGGGAAGACGGCCTTGTCGTCGGCCACCCCTGCCCCGAAGGCGTTGGCGAAGCCGATCCTGCCGTTGAGGTAGACGTCTTTCATCTCGGGGAGGTCGGTGTCCACGTAGTCCTCGTCGAAGCGGCGGTACATGGCGTCGAGGCGACGGCCGTCCGGACGGGTTCGGACCTCGCCGCCCCTCACGAAGCAGTCCGAGAGGGTGAGCAGCGACAGTCCGCAGGAGCGCGCGATCCGCTCGTGCTCGAAGAACGCGGAATCCCTCTCGCCCCGCGTGACGACAGCCACGTGCGGGTCTTCCACGCCGGGCGGGGCGGCGGCGAGCAGCGTCTCCTTGAGCCGCGAGTAGTAGGAGAAGATCCCCGCCACCCTGTAGCCCTCGAAAAACTCGGGCAGGACTTGCATCCCGACGCGGCGGACAACGTCAGCGTAGGCGATGCCACTCGGCACGCGGGCGTTGTCCTCGAGGACCACGTACTCGCCTGGCTCCACGTGCACTACGTCGGGGCCGTACACGTGGACGGGCGCCTCGCCCGGGTAGGCGTGCGGTTTGTAGAAGACGCTGTCCTCGAGGACCTCGTCCGGCACTACGTCCTGTTCGCCGCCGTAGACCTCTCGCAGCCAGGCGTTGATGGCCCGCCCGCGCTGGGAGAGGCCGGCCGAGAGGGTCCGCCAGTGGTCGGCGGGGATGATCCTTGGCACCCAGTCCACGGGGAAGATCCTGCCCGTGTCGTCCGGGTCGTCGGGCAGGACGAACGTGGCCCCGAGGTCCCGCAGTTGTTCGTTGGCGCGCGAGATCCTCCCGGCAAACTCCCCTTCCCTCATGGCGCCAAGGGCGTCCAGCAGAGGCCGGTAGTGGGCGCGCGCCCGGCCGTCCCCGTCGAAGGCCTCGTCGAAGAAGGTCGGCTTCAGGGCGGGCGCCCCCGTCCCGGTCGGGGCCGATTCGTCGTGGATCACCTCTGGCCTCCGTCCGCGTGTCGGGTTCTATCATTTGGGATCACGGCGCCAGAATACGCCACCCTCCGCGAACTTGTAATGGGCCGCCGGTATAAATTTCCGCGGCGAGCGTCACCGTTTCGTAACGGTGTAGCCGACCACGAGCGCCCCGCCCCCGGCGAGAAGCGCGGCCAACAACACGAAAGCGCCCGGGGAGACGCCGCCGGTATCGGGCACGGGCGAGGCCCCGCCCGAGGCGGTTGCCGAGGCCGTGGCGGGGGCCGCGTCTTCCGGGACCGGGATATCGGAGACGGTGAAGGGCAGATCCGGCCGCCGGCCCTCGTCGCGGGCGTCGAACTGCGAGTTCACGGCGAGCAGCCGGCCGTCGTGCGCTGCGGTGGTCGTCGGGTACATGAGGGAGCCGTCCGTGAAACCCTCGCCCGCCGTCGGACGGGAACACGCTCGGGGTGGTGAAGTGCTCGTGATCCACGCGGTCGCGGCGCAACACCAGGACGGCAACGTTGACGACGACGAAGGCCGAGAGGAGCAGCACGACGGTAGTACTTCGATGTTGGGAGAGCCAGCCCTCCCGGTAAGCTCAGAGCACCGCAAGACGAGAGGAGGACTCGTGGAAGTGCGATTGGACCTCGTCGGCATCGTGACCCGCGACATGCGGGCCTCGCTGGCCTTCTACCGCCGGCTCGGGCTGGAAGTCCCTGAAGGTTCGGGGGACGCGCCCCACGTCGAGGCGAAGACCCCCGGCGGCCTGCGCGTCGCCTGGGACGCCGCGGAGCTTATCGAGAGGATCTACCCCGACTACACGACCCCGTCGGGCGGCCACAGGATGGCGCTAGCCTTCCTCCTCCCCGACCCCGGGGCCGTCGACGAGAAGTACGCGGAGCTGGCAACCCTCGGCCACGGCAGCAAGGAGCCCTGGGACGCGCCCTGGGGGCAACGCTACGCCGTCGTCGCCGACCCGGACGGCAACCATGTCGACCAGTTCGCGCCGCTTTAAGAGCGGTCAGCTATTAGCCATCAGCCGTCAGCACGGACGGGATTATCGATGCCCGGTCGGGTTTCGGAAGGACCCGGACGTGCCCGCGAGGCCCTGTGGCGACTTCGGCGCTTCTATGGCAAGGACACCCGAATCTCGGTGGGATCTTCCTGCTCCGCCCCGGCCGCGTAGGGTGCCCGCTCCTCCGCTACGGCCTGAGGGCTTACGGACCGTTCGGCCGCTGGGGTCACCCTGGCGAGCCCGTCCCGCTCGAGGCTCTCGACTACCGCCTTTAGCCTGAGGGGCTCGACTTCCGCCGCGTCTCCTTGGAGCCGGCGGGCCAGCTCGGGCAGGGGCAGGCCCCCGGGGTCCTCCTCTTCGCGGAGGCGGGCGAGCACCCTGCCGCGCAGGTACCGGTTCGTGTCCTCGTACCTCGGGGCCCGCGCGGTCTTCTGCGCGCGGGGTAGGGCGGCCAGGGCATCGAGCATCTTCGGGCTGGCCTCGCAGTGGTCCCGGAGCGGGCACCCCGGGCAGGCGGGCCTGCGCGCCGTGCACCGCAGCGCCCCGAACTCCATGACGGCCTGGTTCCAGGCCCAGCCCCGCCCGGGCGGCACCAGGCGCGAGGCGAGATCCCGGATCTCCTTCGGCTTCGCCGTGGCGGCGGGCGCGTCGGGACCGAAGAAGACGCGGTGCAGCACGCGGTGCATGTTGGTGTCGAAGAACGGCACGTCGCCCTCGTAGGCGAAGCAGGCGACAGCACCCGCCGTGTACGGCCCTATGCCGGGCAGCTTGAGGAGCACCTCAGGGTCTGACGGCACCAGGCCGCCGTGCTCCTCGACGACGATGCGCGCCGTCCTGTGCAGGCTCACCACCCGCCTGTAACGCCCCAGGTCGCCCCAGATGCGGATGGCGTCGGAGAGCGGGGCCCCGGCCATGGCCTCCACCGTGGGGAAGCGCTCCAGGAAGCGCTCGTAGAAAGGGATCGCACGCTTCACCTGAATCTGCTGTAGCATCACCTCGGAGACGAGAACACGCCACGGGTCCCGCGTGCGCCGCCAGGGCAGGTCGCGGGCGTTCTGGGCGTACCACGAGAGAAGCGCCCCCCGCACGGCCCGGTCTTTCTTCCGGCCCTTCCTGTCCCCGCTCGCACGCGTCTTCCTCGGCACAGAAGCAGTCTACGGGCGATGGCGCCTTTGACCACGGGTAAATCCTCCGTAGCCGGACGCTGGGGTCGCCGGTCGGCACCCATTGGCACGACGATCACCTAGCCGGCATGCTGAATGCGGGCCGCATTCAGCATGCCGGGCCGGGTGCGCCGGGGGGTCCCGAGGGCCTACGGGTCCGGGCGAGGGGTTTGGTATTTGGTATGGGAAGCCGAACGGAACGGGGGAAGATGTCGAGGACGGAGACGGTTCGGGGGCCGCGGGTCGGCCGCATCGCGGGTATCGCTTTTCTCATGGTCGCGCTGGCAGCCTCGCTTCCCGCGCTTGAGGTGCTAGGGCCGAGGAGCGCGGCCGCCGTGGGCAACATCGAGGGGCTCGGCGAGCACGAGCCCGACCGGGACTTCAGGACGGGCAGCGTCGGCGCCACGCGCGCCCAGCGCGCGGCGGCCGTCTCCGACCTGGGAGCGCGGCCCGGAACTTCCTCGTGGACAACGCCGCCGTCTTCGGCCTGCCGGCCGACTACCTCGGCAATAACGCACGGCTCCGCTTCGAGAACGACACCCCGCTGCAGGACTCGGATGGACACGCGGTTCTCTTCCGCCAGCAGTTCGGTGACCTGGCCGCGGTGAAGGACGGCTCCGTCATCGTCGGCCTCACCGGATCAGCCGAAGGCGGCTGGGACGTGGTCTACGTTTCGTCCTCCCTCTCCGAGAACACCGGCATAGCGGCAACCGGCACCAGGCTGACGGGCAAGCAGGCGTGGCTGCAGGCGGCCAACGGCGCCGGCCAGAGCGACCCCGACGCGGACCCGGCCAACAACTCAAACTGCCCCAGCGGCTCGGATCAGGACGAGGTAGTCCGCGCCGCCGAATTGCAAGTCTTTGGCAGGTAGGGGCAACGCGGGGAGGGGCCGGGCCCCTCCCCTTGGCAATTCAGCCGATCAGCCGGTCAGCTACAAGGCCGTGGAGGCGCGGCCTTGTAGCTGAGAGTGGGAACCTTCAAACGGGCACGGCCCCGGAAAACAGAGTCCGGGGCCGTGCCTGTTTGCTTGCGCGATGGACCCTTCCACCGTCAGGCAAGAAGCTGACGGCTGAAAGCTGACAGCTATGAGCTACAAGAGACCTGCAAGCCTCTTGACGCCCTCCTCTATCTGCTCCGGGGTCACGGCGCAGAAGGGGAGCCTCACGAAGCGGTCTCCGGGCGCGGCCTCGCCGTCTTCGGGGTCGGCGAAGAAGGCGGAGCCGGGGGTGAGCACGAGGCCCGCGTCTTTTCCGCGCCCGACGAGGTTCGTCGTGTTCGCCTCCTCGGGGAGCATCACGCTCACGAAGAAGCCGCCGCCGGGGATGAAGGCCTGGGCGTCGGGAAGCTCGCGGCGGACGGCGTCGGACATCGTCTTCCAGCGGGGCGCGTAGAGCCCCTTGAGGCGCTCGATGTTCGGTTCGAGCAGGCCGCGGCCCATGAACTCGGCGACGGTAGCCTGCGTGGGAAGGACCGGGGCGAGGTAGGTGTCCTCGCCGAGGGCCGTGACGGCGTCTACGAGCCCCTCCGGGGCGATCATGAACCCGACCCGGATGCCTGGCGAGAGGAGCTTTGAGAACGAGCTCATCGTTATTACCCGCGAGGGGTCGATCTCGCGCAGGAGCGGCAGGTCCTCGCCCTCGTAGCGCAGCTTGCGGTATGGGATGTCCTCTATAACCCAGAAGTCGTGCCTGGTGGCGAGCTCCACGATCCTGCGCCGCTTCTCGAGCGAGAGCGTGGCCCCTGCCGGGTTCTGGAAGTCCGGCACGAGGTAGACGAAGGCAGGGACCTCCCTCTCAAGCGCCGCCTCAAGGCGCTCGACGCTGATGCCGTCCTCCTCGAGCGGGATGCCTATGGTCTGGGCGCCACGCCTGCGGAACGTCTTGATCGCGCGGTCGTAGCTCGGCTGCTCCGTGTAGACCACGGTGCCCGGCCCGGAGAGGTAAGAGGCCACGAGGTCCTGCAGCTGCAACGAGCCGTTTCCTACCAG
>DATFPF010000152.1:0-5654 GCA_035264945.1 Rubrobacter sp. | reverse complement strand
CGTCCCCGCGCCAACCATCACCGCGTCCACGCGGGACCTCAGCGCCCGCATCGCCTCCCGGTCCGCGCGGCTTCCTATGCCAGAAGCCTTTCCACCGACGGACGACCTCCCGTCAACCGAGCCGACCATGTTCACGACCACGTAGGGCAATCGGTCGGACTCCGGGTAGGAAAGTTCAAGATCCCCGTATATCCCTTCCTCACCTGCCATCCTACGGTGCCCGGGATACAGTCGGAACCTCGTCTCCCGAAAGTCCTCGCTCACGGTTGTATTATAGGATGATGCTGGACAGGGTCAGGAGACTTTGTAGCCGGCGTATTTGGATGCGGCGGCGTGCGGGAGGCTCACGTCCATCCAGAGGCCCTGCTCGGTAGTGCGGCGGGAGTGGATGTCGGCGAGGCCGTAGAGGCGGCTCGCGGCCGCGTAATCGTCGTGGGGTATCAGGACCTCCATGCGCTCGCGGGACGAGGAGATCTCCCGGTAGATGGCTTCGAGGAGCGGGCCCGCGTCCCTGAGGGCGCTGATGCAGACGGCCTCGGGGTGACGGTTCCGGATCTCCTCGTCCCGCCCTTCGGGGACGAGGTCCATCTTGTTGAGGCAGAGTATGGTCGGGGTCTCGTCAGACCCGTTATCGGCGCCTTCGGCGAGCGTGCGCCCCACGGTCGCTACCTCGTCTTCGAGCTCGGGGCTCGAGGCGTCGGCGCAGAGGACCCTTACGTCTGCGTGGTTGGCCGCCTCGAGGGTCGAGGCGAATGAGTGGACGAGCTGGGTCGGGAGCTTCCTTATAAAGCCTACCGTGTCGGTGACCACGAAGTCTGGGTGGGCGCCCTCGGCGCCGTTGCCGGTGGCACCGCCCTCGACGAGGCGCGTCGTGGTCTCGAGCGTCTCGAAGAGCCTGTCCTTCGTGGACCTGCCCGCGCCGCTAAGGGCGTTGAGGATCGTCGTCTTGCCCGCGTTGGTGTAGCCGACGAGGGCGACGGTCGGCGTGGGACCTTCCCTCAGGCGCGCGCCGCGCACCTCCCTGCCGGTCTTCTCGCGCTTGAGCTTGCGGTTTATCGTGTCTATGCGCTCCCTGATAACCCGGCGGTCGTACTCGAGCTGCTGCTCGCCGCTCCCGCGCCTCGCGCCGCCGCCAGAGCCGCCGCGACCGCCGCCCAGGCGGCTGAGCTCGGGGTTGCGTCCCTTCACCCTCGGCAGACGGTACTGGAGATCAGCGAGCTCGACCTCGAGGCTGCTCGCCGCGTCCCCGGCGTGCACCTCGAAGATGCGGATGATCAACTCGGTCCTGTCGACGACGACGGCGCCCGCGGACCGCTCGAGCACCCTGGCCTGCGAAGCCGTTAGCTCGTCGTCCGTAACGACGAAGTCCGCGCCAGCCTCGGCCACGAGCTCGCGCAGCTCCTCGCGCTTGCCCCGGCCGACGTAGCCGGCATTGTCCCTGCGGCCCTGCTCGAGCACGCCGACGACCTCCATGCCGAGCGTCGTGGCCAGGCGGCCCAACTCCTCCATGTGCCGCGGCTCCCCCGCGCCGACGAGCACGGCCCGCGCTTCCGTCTCGACCCCTTCTTCCCCGATCTCTATCATGCCCCCATTGTATCATGCATGGTATGTAATACACGGGGGTCGGATGGGTTCTCCGCCACGGCGACCGTAGCGCGTCCCTCGAGGGTGCGGGCGAGCTTGTCGAACCACCGAGTCTGCCGCCTGGCGAGTTGCCGGGTCCGGGTTGCGATGCGGTCCTCGGCCTGCGCAATCGTGAGCCGGCCCGAGAGGTGGTCCAAGAGCTCCCTGACGCCGACGGCCTCAAGCACGGAGGGGTTCACGTCTTCCCCCGCCTCGACCATCTCCCGCAGGGCTTCCGCCTCTCCGAGGCCTTCACTGGCGATCTTCCTTGACCTGAGGGCTATGGCGCGGTCTAGCGCGGGCCTCTCGGGACGCAGATACAGGAGGCTCGTCCTGTACCGCGGTTCTCCAGACCAGATTGAGCCCCGCTCATCCGCGCCAGCCATCGCGAGCTCCCTCTCCCTGGAAGACCTCCTAACGTTCGTCTCCCCTGCGGACTCCCGCGCGGCCCTCTTTCGCACCGCTTCCGGCACGCGTGGCGCGAGCGGGACGTCTAGGAGCACGGCGTTCAGGTACATGCCGGTCCCCGCGTCGAGCACGAAAGTGGGACCTGATGCGGAGATCGATGCGGAGATCACGGCCTCAGCCGCCCGCCTGTGGCGGGCCACCGTCCACCGCTCCGTCACGGGCACGACGCCGACGAGCTCGGCGGGCCTGCGGCGGGCCTGGTTGGAGATGCTCGCGAGGCCCCTGTAGACCTGCACGGAGTCGACGACGATGGTGGGTGCCCATTCGCCGCGGTCGGCGGTGAGGATGTCTGCCAGGTCGTCCGCGAGGCCGCTCTTGCCGCCCGCAGTCGGGCCGCACACCACGTAGGCGTTCTTTGGGGGGTCGGCCACCGGCTCGAAGGCCCTAGACGGGCTCGGCCCCGCCGGTGGGTGAGCCTACCTGAGCGCCTACCTGAGCGCCTGCCGGGTCGCCGGCGTAGAGGACGTGGGGGCCCGCGGACTCTATATATGCCCTGGCGTACTCGCCCGGCTTCGCCGCGGTCCTCAGGTGCACGGCGTGGCCGCTCCAGGTCTCGCCTATGGCCCTGCCGTCTTCGTTGGCGCCGTGGCGGACGTAGACGTCCTGGGTGGACCCGATCTTGCGCCTGTTCCTCTCGAACGCGTTGCCCTCCACGGCACGCAGGACCTCGACGAACCGTCGCTGGGCCACCTTGGCTGGCACGACGTCGCCTAGGGCAGCGGCCTCCGTTCCCTCCCTCGGCGAGAACTTGAAGACGTACGCAGAGTCGAAGGAGCAGTCCTCGACGAGGCGAAGAGTCGCCTCGTGGTCATCCTCCGTCTCGCCCGGGTGACCCACTATGATGTCCGTGCTCAGCGTCCCACCCGGGGCCGCGTCCCTGAAGACCCCGATCTTGCGCCTGTACCTCTCTGCCTTGTACCCGCGGTGCATCACGCGCAGCATCCTGTCCGAGCCCGACTGCACCGGCAGGTGGAGCCTCTTGACTATCGTGTCCTTCCTCCCGATAACACCCAGCGTGCGGTCCTCCATGTTGGAAGGGTGGCTCGTCGTGAAGGAGACCCGCGGCGCCCTGTCGGCCACGGCCTCGAGAAGGTCGCAGAACCGGTCCCCCTCGTGCCTCCACGCGTCGACGGTCTGGCCGAGCAGGGTAACGTACTTCGTCCCCGAATCGACCAACCGCTCCACCTCGGAGAGCACGCTCTCCTTGCTCCTGCAGACCATCCTGCCCCTTACGGTTGGGACTATGCAGTAGCTGCACTGGTAGTTGCAGCCCGTCATTATCGTGACGAACGACGCGTGATCCCCCTCCGTCCCGGGGAGGTCGGGCGTGTACGTCTCCTCCATCGTCGGCAGGCCCACGAACTCGGCCAGCTCGTACGTATTATGGGTGCCCAGGACGAGGTCTATGCCGAACTGGCGGCGGAGGGTCTCGGACTCTTCTGCGGCGCCGATGCAGCCCGTGAGGGCCACCTTTTTGACGCGGCCCTCCCTGCGCAGGCGGTTGAGCTCGCCGAGGTGGCCGCGGACGCGGTCGACGGCGTTCTCGCGGACGTAGCATGTGTTGAGGATCACGACGTCGGCGTCCTCGTAGGCGTTCACCTCGGCGTACCCGGCGTCCAGGATCATGCGCCGCATCCGGTCCGAGTCGTGGACGTTCATCTGGCAGCCGAAGGTCCTTATGCAGGCCGTCTTTCCGGAGCCCGGCCGCCCGACCGCCGGGGAGCCGGGCTTGTTGGCGAGCGGTATGGGTTTCGGAGCCCGCGTGGTCTCAGTCATACTCTTCCTCCGGTTCGTAGACCCTGGCCCGCACGGAGATCTCACCGGGTCGGGACTCTAGCCTCACGTCTTCTATCTCGAGGTACCCCGACCTCGCGGCCCGCCTCAGTATATCCGCGATCCCGGCCGTTTCCTCGTCGCCAAGCTGGAGCACAGGCCCCCCACCCCCCGCTGCCCTGCGTGCCCGATCCGTCGCCCCGCCGTCTGACCCGGGCAATACGGGCGCGAGCGGCGCCACGTCCCCCCGCAGGACCCGCTGCACGGTGCGGAGCGAGAGGTCCAGGCCGATGCTGCCGCACAATGTCTTCGCCTCCCCTGCGGTCCCGGGTTGTTGTATTATGCGGTTACGCAGGAGGGTGGCAAGGATTCGGGCGGGTTGCCCGTAGTAAGGGGTGGTCGGGTTGTGGGGCCGGGGTTTCTGGGCGAAGGTTTGGAGGACGGCGCGGAGGTTGCTCCTGGAAGGGCGGGTCTCGGACTGGAGGGCGCGTTCCGGGAGGGTATTGGTGTCGAACGTGGCGCGGATGGCGGTGGGCGAGGACGGGGAGAGGACCTCGGCGGCGAGCGCGGCCTCCCTGATGTGGTAGAGGGCGAGGCCCGCGCCGTGGGGGGTGTTGCCGTCGGAGGGGTCGAGGACGGGTTCGAGGTGGCGGGTTGTGACGCCTGGCTCGAAGACGAGGTCGACGTAGGGATCAGGTATGCCGCGGCCGTCGTCGATCACGGTGAGCGTGCGGAAGCGGCGGCGGGTAAGGGTCGAGGCCACGAGGACGTTGCGGGCGCCGGCGTCGCGGGCGTTGCGCAGAAGTTCGGCGAGCGCGTCCTCGACGTGGGCTATGCGGGAGGGGCCGCGGCGGGCGCCCTCGACGCCCGTAAGCCGGGCGAAGCCGGCGCCGAGGTCCCTGTAGGGTCCGTCCAACTCTAGCGGGCGACCTCGCTCACGCGGCTCTCGCGGATGACGGTGACCTTGATCTGGCCCGGGTACTCGAGGTCCGTCTCGATCTGCTTGGAGATGTCGTAGGCGAGCTTGGCCGCGATGCGGTCGTCCACCTCGGAGGGCTGGACCATCACCCGGATCTCGCGCCCCGCCTGGATGGCGTAGGCTTTGTCCACGCCGCGGTGGCCGAGGGCTATGTCCTCGAGCGAGCGCAGGCGCTCGATGTAGGTCTCTGTGGTCTCGCGGCGGGCGCCGGGGCGGGCGGCGGAGACGGCGTCGGCGGCGGCGACGAGCACGTCCTCGACGGTCTCCATCTCGATCTCGTGGTGGTGGGCCTGGATAGCGCGGACGACGTCGTCAGATTCGCCCGACTTCTTGGCGAAGCGCCCTCCGATGATGGCGTGGGTGCCCTCGACCTCGTGGTCTATGGCCTTGCCGACGTCGTGCAGCAGCGCGGCCCGGCGCGCGATCTTGACGTTCGCGCCGAGCTCCTGGGCCATCATGCCGCAGAGGTTGGCGACCTCGACCGAGTGGGCCAGCACGTTCTGCCCGTAGGAAGTCCTGTACTTCAGCGCGCCGAGGAGCCGTAGCAGGTCGTTGTGCATACCGCCGGAGATCTTGGCGTCGTAGAGAGCCTGGCGTCCGGCGGTCTTCATCTCCTTCTCGACGTCCTTGCGAGCCTTCGCGACGATCTGCTCTATGCGGCCAGGATGGATGCGCCCGTCCTGCACCAGCCGCCCCATCGAGACTCGGGCGACCTCTCGCCGTACCGGATCGAAGCTCGAGATCACGACCGTCTCAGGCGTGTCATCGATGATTACGTCCACACCCGTGGACGCCTCGAAGGCCCTTATAT
>DATFPF010000151.1:0-8684 GCA_035264945.1 Rubrobacter sp. | reverse complement strand
GGGCCAGAGCTCCTCTTTGGGCAGGAAGCCTTCCGGGCCGCAGGGGATGCGGAGTATCCGCACGTTCGGGGCGTCCGGGTAGGCGCCCGTCTCCCCGGCGAACTTCGGCCAATTCTGGTCGATCACCTGCCGCGTCACGATGTCGACGCTGTGGCCGAGGTTGCCCATCGCGAGCGCCAGCTCCTTGACGTAGACGAGCTGCCCGCCGAAGTCGGGGTGGGCTGTCCAGTACGAGTCCTCCGGGTCGAAGTTCCCCTGCGGGTTGATAAACGCTACGTGCATCCGCTCATCCTCTCTCTCGTTACCCCGCCGGGCGATCGGGGCGTGCCTCCCAACCTTGCAGGCGCGGCAGCCTCGCCGGGGCCGGCTCCCGGGCGAAGTCCGGGATGGGGAAGGAGGGGTCTCCACGCCTCTCCCCGCGCGCCGCCTCCCCCGCGAGCCGCAGGTAGCCTTCCGCCGTGCGGCGCCAGTTGTACAGGCCCCGGGACCTTTGGAGGGCCCGATCGGCGTAGGTCCTCCAGGCCTCCCGGTCGGAGAGGAGGCGGAGCAGCTTCTCGGCTATGTCCCCTGGGTCGTGGGGGTCGGCAAGGAGGCCTGCCCGGCCCCCATCCGTGGTCTCCTTGGTGCCGCCGTTCTGCGTGGCGACGACGGGGAGGCCAGCGGCCATCGCCTCGACCACCGTCATGCCGAAGGGCTCGTACTCGGCGGGGAGGCAGAAGACACCGCCCGTCTCGGCGCCCCAGCGGTAGAGGGCGGCGAGGGCCGTCTGCCCCGAGAGGCCGAAGGCCGAGACGCCGCCCCACAGGTTCGCCCGGTCCACGGCCGGTATAAGGGCGTCCAGGACGGACCGCTCGTCCCCCGAGGCGTCGCCCGGGTCGCGCAGCGGGTCGTCGAGGCCGCGCGTGATCATTACCAGGTTCGCCCGCTCCCTGAGCCCGTCGCTGCCGGCGAAGGCCTCGACGAGCGAGAGGTGGTTCTTCTTCGGGTCCAG
Organism: Rubrobacter sp.; assembly: GCA_035264945.1. Classification (GTDB taxonomy): domain Bacteria; phylum Actinomycetota; class Rubrobacteria; order Rubrobacterales; family Rubrobacteraceae; genus Rubrobacter_D. The sequence goes on along the minus strand of DATFPF010000151.1, from coordinate 7,693 downwards.
CCGGCTCCAGGCGATGACGGCCGGCAGGCCCCGGCGGCCCGGGTCGATGTCCCGCTCGTGGGCTGCCCGGATAGCCTCGCGCGTCTCTTCCTCATGCTCGCCGCGCGCGTCGGGATCGAAGATGCCGAAGTCCACGCCGGGCGGTATCACGGCGAAGCGCCCGTCGTCCGCCGGGTCCACAGCGCCGCGGTAGGCCGGGTGGTCGTACTGCTCCCGCCGCTCGGCTTCGCTGTTCGCCACGTTCGCCGCCGAGCGGGCCATCGCCGCGCGCTCGGCGGCGATCCTGGCCCCGAAGTTGTACCGGGCGTCCGCAGCCGAAAGGTCGCCCGACTCTTGTAGGAACCCGTCGAGCTTCCAGGCACCGAGCGAGTGCCCGGTGAAGGTGAAGGGGACGCCCGAGGCCTCCCCAAGAAGCGCCGCCGCGAGGCCGCCGTCTGCGTAGTGGCCGGTCCAGAGGTCGGGCCACGAGCCCTCCCCCCTGTAGAGCTCTGCCGCGTTCTCAGCCCACTCGCCGAGGTAGGGCCAGAGCTCCTCTTTGGGCAGGAAGCCTTCCGGGCCGCAGGGGATGCGGAGTATCCGCACGTTCGGGGCGTCCGGGTAGGCGTCGGTGGGCGCCTCGAACTCGGGCCAGTCGGGGTCGACGACGCGGCGGGTGAGGATGTCAGCCCCGTGCCCCATCTCGCCGAGCACGCGGGCGACCTCCCTGACGTAGACGAGCTGGCCGCCGAAGTCCGGGTGGGAGGCCAGGTAGCTGTTGCGCGGGTCGAAGTTCCCTTGGGGATTCAGGAAGGCGACGCGCACCCGGACATCCTCAGACCGCCCGCGACTTCTTTTTCGCTTCCCCGCCGGCGTCTCCGGCAAGGCGGGCGTAGACCTCATCGCGGTCGATCTCCGAGGGGAGGGGGCCCTTGGTCGTGAGCTTCCGCTCGACGATCTCGCGGGCGAAGAGGACGGATCGCCCGACGTCGTTGCCGTCGAGGAGCGCCGTCAGGAAGCCAGCCCAGAACGAGTCCCCCGCGCCGGTGGCGTCGACGACGTCCACGTGGCGGGTGGGTATGTGGGCCGTGATCTTGCCGTTCTCCGAGATGAGGTTCCCCTCGCCGCCCATCGTGAAGATGACGGTCTCGGGGCCAAGGTCGTGGAACATCTCGATGTACTGCTCGGGCTCGTAATCTGGGCCGAAGACCCGGCGGGCGTCGTCCGCGGATGGCTTCGTCACGTTGACGTGCTTGTAGGCCTCCCGGATCACGCCCTGCGCCTCCTTGTAGTCCGGCCACACGCGCCTGCTGTAGTTGGGGTCGAGGGAGACGACCTTGCCCATCTCCCGCGCCCTGCGAAAGGCCCCTATTACGGCCGAGCGGCACGGCTCGCGCGAGAGGGCGAAGGTGGAGGAGTGGACGACCTTGGCCCGGTCTATGGCCTCGTCGGGGATCTCCTTGCTCTCGAGGAGAAAGTCGCCGATGCGGAACTCCTCGAAGTCCGGGGTGGTCGAGGTGGACGAGACGAAGATGACGGTGGTGTTCGTCCTGTGGTCCATCTGCAAGTAGTCGGTTACGACCCCGTGGCGCTGCAACTCACTCTTGAGGAACTTCCCGAAGGCCCCGATGCCGGTCTTGGCGATCACCGCCGACCGACCGCCGAGCTTGGAGACGTAGACGGCTATGTTGGCAGGGGACCCCCCGAGGTAGCGCCTGAAAGTGGTGGCGTTGCTCAGGGTGTCGGTCTTCTCCGCCGATATAAAGTCAACAACCATCTCCCCGATGGTGAGGACGTCCAACTGTCGGTCTTCGGACATACCGCGTAGGTTACTCTACCGGGCTCGCCCCGTACATCGAGGCCCCGGCGGATCTGGGCGGGCGAGGCCGCCTGGTACCTGGTAGCAAGCACTTTCACCACCGCCGCGCGAGACGCGGTAACCTCTAGGCCTGCTTTCGCGGGGTCGCGGGTACGTACGCGATGGTCGCTTGTCTACGGGTCGGGGGTTTTTCTGTGAGGGGTGGGTGGATGTTGTTCGCGATGGGCGTCGCGCAGGTAGTCCTGCTCGGCGGCATCGCCCACGCCGCCGGGGCCAGCTTTTTCGACGGTTTCGACACCTTCGACGGCTCGCGCTGGACGAAGACGGAGCACGACCTCGGCCGCAGCCACCTGAACCCCGCCAACGTCGACGTCGTCGACGGCAACGCGCGGCTCAAGATACCGGGCCGCACGCTGCAGGGGGCCGAGCTTCGCTCGAACGAGCTCTACTACCACGGGACCTACTCCACCCGGATGAAGCTGCCGCAAGCCCCGAGCTCCATAACGGGCTTCTTCCTCTACCGCCCGCCGGACCACGAGCGGGAGATAGACGTGGAGCTCTTCAACGACTCCTCCCGGCGCGTCATGTTCACCACGTACTCAAGGGGCCGCCAGACCCACACGGTAACGAAGCAGCTCCCGTTCGACCCCACCGCCGACTACCACACCTACGCCTTCCGTTACGACGAGGGCCTTGCCCGTTTCATGGTCGACGGCAACGTCATGCAGACCTGGAAAACGGGCGTCCCCAAGGGGTCGATGTACCTCTACACGAACGTGTGGTTCCCGAACTGGCTTGAGGGCAGGAGGCCTCTCCTGGACTCCTACCTGTACGTCGACTGGATCCGCTTCACCGGCTAGGTCTTCCGACGGACGGGCCGCGCCCTAGCAGCCGCCCTCGCCCCGCAGGCCCTCGCGCAGGAGACCAAGCAGCCGCACCAGCTCCCGCCGGTCCTCCTCCGAGAGCCCGGAGAAAAGCTCCGCCACCGCCCTTCTGTGCTCGTCGTAGATGGTGTCCATCGTGCGCCCGCCCTCATCGGTCAGCTCTATGATGGTCGCCCGCCTGTCGGTGGGGTGGGGGAGACGCCTGACTAGCCCCTCCTCCTCCAGCGCGTCCACAAGCGCCGTTACGTTGCGCCGCGTCACCCCCAGCTCGTCGCTGATGCCGCTCATGATCTTGGGCCCCCCGCAATGGAGCGCCCCGAGCAACCGCATCCGCGCGTAACTCACGCCCGGCTCCTGCATCCGCGAGCGGACCCACTTCATGTAAGCCGGACCGAACGCGGCGAACTCGTCCACCAGCCGCAGGGAGAGATCCCCCACAGGCCCAGAGCTCACCGTCTCCACATCGCACCCCACATGCACCCCATACTACCAACTCCTTCGACCGCATCTTAGCGTTGACGTTCATAGTAGTCAATGTTATTGTGAATAATTACATGATGTCGGATGCGCCGGGTATCCGGCCTGGCTGGAGAGGAGGCTGTGGTGGCGGCTTTGTCTGGTGGCGGGGTTGCGGGGGGCGGGATTTCAATGGGGCGGTTGGCCCGGGTCGGGGTCATTACGGTGGCCCTTGCCAGCGTGGTGAACGTATTGATCCGGACGGTAGCGGTGTCTGTTCTTGGGATCGGGGATGGCTTCTTGCCGCTGGGCGTGGGGCCGACGGTGTTCTTTACGGTCGTGGGGATGACGGGTGCGGTGGTCGTGTTCGGCCTGATGGCGAGGTTCCTGCGGCGTCCGGCGCGGATGTTCAGGAGGGTCGCGCTGGTGGTGCTCCTGATCTCGCTGGTGCCCGACCTCTTGCTCCTGCTCTCGGGTTCGATGCCGGGCACGACGGCTGCTGCCGTCCTCACGCTGATGGTCGAGCACGTCGCCTCCTGGGCGGTTGCCGTCGGGGTCTTGACCACGCTCGTCAAGGAGGGGTAACCCTCGTGCGCGGCACCGCCGTCCGAGGGCCGAAATGCTGGCGATGAACGCGGTGCAGCGGTCCGTGCCGCGCTCGCCGCTGCGGGGCCGATGGACGGCAAGGCCCCGCTGGTCGGCATAAGGGTGCGGCAGGACGGCGCCGCGCGAGGCGCGGAAGGTGGCGCCGCTTACGGACACCCGGCGCGATGGGGTCGAGACTCGCGTTTGGCGTTCGTGGTCAGGGTATAGACTCAGGGCGCTCGCGAGGTTCAGAGATCAAGAGGAGAAGATTTGGATAAAGGCGGCATGGGCGGGAAGGTGGCGCTGGTCACGGGCGGCACCTCCGGCATAGGCAAGGCCACGGCGACGGCGCTGGCGGCGATGGGGGCCGACGTCGTCGTGGTCGGGCGCGACCGCGAACGGGGCGAGAAGGCGGCGGCGGAGATCCGGGCCCAGACCGGCGGCAAGGTGGACCTGGCGCTCGCGGACCTCTCCTCGCAGGCGGAGGTGCGCGGGCTCGCCGAGGAGTTCAAGAGGCGCTACGACAGGCTAGACGTGCTCGTCAACAACGCGGGGCTCGTGCAGAGCACGCGCACCGAGACCGTTGACGGTATGGAGACTACCTTCGCCACGAACCACCTTGCGCCGTTCTTGCTCACGAACCTGCTGCTCGACTTGCTGGAGCGGAGCGCGCCTAGCAGGGTCGTCACGGTCTCCTCCGAGGCCGAGCGGTGGGGGGACATCGACTTCGACGACCTGCAGTCCCGGAAAAAGTACAGGGGATTTCCGGTCTACGGGATGACCAAGCTCGCCAACATCATGTTCACCCACGAGCTCGCCGGGCGGCTGAAGGGCACGGGTGTCACGGCCACCTGCATGCACCCAGGGGCGGTCAACACCAGGTTCGGCACCAACAACTCGGGGCCCATGACGATCCTGTTCCGCCTCTTCAAGCCTTTCATGAGGACGCCCGACCAGGGGGCCGACACCGTGATCTGGCTCGCCTCGTCGCCCGAGGTCGAGGGCGTGAGCGGGCGGTACTACTCTGACCGCAAGCCGATCGAGCCCAAGAAGATCGCCAACGACCCCGCCGCCCGGCGCAGGCTGTGGGAGGAGAGCGAGAGGCTCACGGGCCTCGGGGTGACCGCGTAGTGGGGCGCGACCGCGGGATAGTCGTCGAGGGGCTCGTCAGGGAGTTCAGGAAGGGCCCGCGCGCGGTCGACGGCATCGACCTGCGCGTCGAGCCGGGCGAGGTGTACGGTTTTCTCGGCCCGAACGGGGCCGGCAAGTCGACGACGGTCCTTATGCTGACGACGCTCCTGCCGCCCACGGGCGGGACCGCGAGGGTGGCCGGCTACGACATAGTGAAGGAGGGGCCGCGGGTGCGGGCCTCCATAGGGGCCGCGCTGCAGGAGGCGGCCCTCGACCCCTTCCTGACGGGCCGCGAGCACCTGAACCTGCAGGCCGCGCTGCACGGCATCTCTCGTTCGGACCGCAAGAAGCGGGGGGACGCGCTGCTCGAGCGGGTCGGGCTGCAGGAGGCGGCCGACAGGCGGGTGCGCGGCTACTCAGGCGGGATGAAGCGCAGGCTCGACTTGGCACTCGCCCTCGTGCACGGGCCGAGCATACTCTTTCTCGACGAGCCGACGACGGGGCTCGACCCGCAGAGCCGCAGCGCCCTGTGGAGCGAGGTCAGCCGCCTTGCCAGGGACGAGGGCGTGACGGTCTTCCTCACGACGCAGTACCTCGAGGAGGCCGACGTTCTGGCCGACCGGGTCGGGATCATCGACCGGGGTAGGATCGTGGCCGAGGACACGCCCGAGGCGCTCAAGGCCGAGATCGGACGCCCGAGCGTCGAGGCCACGCCGGCGAGCCCGGCCGAGCGCGACGCCGTCGTCGGCGTGCTGGGGCGGTTCGGGGAGGAGATCCCATCCCAGCCAGGCACTGTGGCCGTCCGCCTCTCCGGCGGGGCCTCGGACCTTGCCGACGTCGTGCGCGCCCTGGACGCGGAGAACCTGAAGGTCTCGAACCTCAGGCTGGAGGAGCCGAGCCTCAACGACGTCTTTCTCGCCAAGACCGGCCGCTCGCTCGAAGGGGCCGGGGACGGGGAAGAGGAAGCAAGCGCCGAGGAGGCGCAGGCGTGAAGGGCTCCTCTTTCCTCGTGCAGGTAATGGCGCTAGCGCGGCGCTCGACGGTGCGTACTATGCGCCAGCCGGCGGTCATCGTCTCCGCGCTGCTCTTCCCCATGATGTTCTTCTCCATAAACGCGAGCGGCCTCGACGCGGCATCGCGGCTTCCCGGGTTCCCGGCGGACTCGTATTTGGACTTCGCGTTCGCGTTCCCGCTCGTGCAGGCTTCGCTCTTCGGGGCGATCACGGCCGGCAGCGACCTCGCCCGCGACATCGAGAACGGCTTCTTCGACCGCCTCTCGCTCACCCCTATGCGGCCCTCGGCGCTCCTGAGCGGGATGCTCGCCGGCGTGGTGGCGCTCGGCCTCATCCAGGGCGTCGTCTTCTTGGCGTTCGGGCTGCTGATGGGCGTGAACGTGAGCAGCGGCGTCCCGGGGATGCTGGTGATCGTCGCGTTCACGGTGCTCGTGGCCCTCGGCTTCGGGGGGCTCGGCGCGATGCTGGCGATACGCACCGGCTCCGTCGAGGCGGTCGAGAGCGCCTTCCCGCTCTTCTTCGTGGCGATCTTCATGTCCTCCATAAACCTGCCGAGGGACCTCATAGAGCAGGACTGGTTCCGCTTCGTGGCCACGGTCAACCCCATTAGCTACCTCGTGGAGGGCATTCGCAGCCTGGTCATCACGGGCTGGGACGCCCAGGCCCTCCTGCTCGGCTTCGGGTGCGCGGCGGCCATCGTGGTGCTCGCCATCGGCGGGGCGGCGGCCTCGATGCGGACGAGGGTGGCCTAGCATGGGCAACTTCTTCGGGGTCGCGTTGGCTGTTGCGGGCAGGCAGACCTACAAGTACTTCACAAACCCCGCGTTCCTGGCGCCGGCGCTCTTCCCGCTCTTCTTCTTCGTCGCGTTCGCGGGCGGCCTTACGCGGGTGGGGGACATACCCGGCTTCGACTACGCGGCCGGATACATCGCCTTTCAGTACGTGTGGGCGCTCTTGCAGGCCGTCACGATGGGCGGGGCGTTCACCGGGTTCTCAATAGCGAGCGACTTCGAGAACGGCTTCGCCCGCAGGCTCATGCTCGCCGCCTCCAACCGGTACGGGATCATCCTGGGCTACACCATGGCCTCGCTCGTGCGGGCCTTCATGACGGGCACGCTCGTCACCGTGCTTGCCCTAATTACCGGGATGCCGATAACCGGCGGCTTCGACTTCTTCGGCCTGGTAGCCCTCGCCATCCTCGCCAACGTCGCGGCCACCCTCTTCGGGGCCGGCATCGCGATGATGCTGCGCACCCAGCAGGCTGGGCCCGTGATACGGACCCCTATCTTCCTCGTCCTCTTCCTGGCCCCGGTCTTCGTCCCGCTCAACCTCTTGACGGGCTGGATCGAGACGGTAGCCCGCCTGAACCCGTTCACCGCCATCCTCGGCGCGGCCCGCGGTTTCCTGGCCGGAGACCCCCAGAACGTCCTTCCGGCCTTCGCCATCAGCGTTGCCCTGATCCTGGCCCTCTCCCTCTGGGCCGTCTTCGGCCTCCGCCAGGCCGAGAAAGCCGGATAAAGTGGTCCGGGGCCGCCCCTACAACGCCGCCATCGCGACCGCCCAGAAGTGGGCCACGAGAGTCCACTCCGCCCTCTACCGCGCCACGGGCGGCAGGGTCGGCGGCAGCCTCGTCGGCAGCCCCGTCCTCCTTCTCGTCACCACAGGCCGAAAGACGGGCCAGAGGAGGACCACGCCCCTGCTCTACCTCCGGGACGGGGACCGCTACGTAACCGTCGCCTCCAACGGCGGCGCCCCGAAGCCGCCCCTCTGGTGGCTCAACCTCCAGGCGAACCCGGAGGCGACGGTCGAGACCGGGGGACGCAAGACCC
>DATFPF010000150.1:0-86093 GCA_035264945.1 Rubrobacter sp. | reverse complement strand
ACGGCGAGCCTGTCCCCGGCGGAGACGTCGAAGGAGATCCCCGCGGCCAGCGGTCTCCCTTCCGGGTAACCGATGGTCAACCCTTCCGCGCGGAGCAGGCCGCGTCCGCGCGACGGGACGAACTCTATCCTTACCGGGTCGGCCTCGAAGGGCTTGTCTGCCCTGGCGCCCTCGGCCGCCTCTTCCATGCGCCTCTGGGCGACGAGCGCCCGCTTCATCACCTTGGCCGACCTATGGCCCACGAAGCCCTTGTCCGCCGCGCCCCGCTTTGCCTTCTCTCCCGCCGCGGACCACCTCCTGTAGTCCTGGGCCTGCCGCCGCAGCTTCTTCTCGAGCCTGCGGCCCTTCTCGTACCGGCGCCAGCCCTCCTCCCGCGCCTGCTCGAGTTGGCCCCGAAAGGCCGTGTAGTAGCCCGTGTAGAGCGAGAGCGCCCCGCGGTCGATGTGGGCGACCTTGTCGGCCACGGCGTCGAGAAAGCGCCGGTCGTGGGAGGCCACGACGTAGGCCGTGCCGGATCTTTCGAGGTACGCCTCCAGCCACTCGCGGGCCGGGACGTCAAGGTGGTTCGTCGGCTCGTCGAACAGGATCAGGTCGTGCTCCTCAAGCAGCACCTTCGCGAGCGCGAGCCTGACCCGCTGCCCCGCGGACAGCTCGGATAGACCGCGGCCCCATAGGTCCCCGGTAAGCCCGAGCCCCGTGAGCGTTGCCTCCGTCCTGGCCCTGAACGTGTAGCCGCCGGAGGCCTCGAACCGTTGCTGCGCCTCGCCCAGTTCCTCAAGCAGCCCCGGCGCGTCCCCGCGGGCCAACCCCGCGGCGAGCCTCTCGATGCTCTTCTCGAGCCGGATCTGGACCCCGAAGGGCGCCAGGGCGGCCTCCATGCAGGTGAGACCGGAACCAGCGTCCGGGTCGGCGGAGCCTTGCTCCAGGTGCCCGATCCTGACCCCCCCGGCCAGGGGCACGGTGCCCGAATCGGGCTCCAGTCGCCCGGTGAGCATGCGGAACAGGCTCGTCTTCCCGGCCCCGTTGGGCCCGACGAGCGCGATCCTGTCCCCTGGGTAGACGGTAAGGGAGACCTCTTCGAGCACCTTTTTGTCTGGAAACGAGAGCGAGACGTTCGTGAGTTGGGCGAGCACGGGGACCCTTTGCGGTAAGGAGGGGCGGTGATGTGAACCCTGTCTGCAAAGGAATCCTGCTACATGCGGCCCAGTATACCCCAGCCTAACGACCAGGGCATCAACCCAAAGCGACGGGCTCCAGGCGGCCAACGTCCACCCTGCGCGCGGCCTCCATAGTCCCCCGCACGTCCAGCGACGGCGCCGGGAGCTGCAACGGGCGCTCGATCGCGTCCTCCGCCAGCGCGCGGTAGGTGTCCAACCCGGCGGGCTCATCCCCGACCGCCGCCGCCAGCGCCACGAGAGCCCCCGTCCCAACCCCGGCCTCGTAGGAGGAGCTCACGACCGGCGCCATGCCCAGGGTCCTCGCCTCCTCCGAGAAACGCAGGGTCCGCGATACCCCGCCCAGCAACGTCGGCTTGAGCACGACGGCCCCCGCGTAAGGGTGCCACCCCAGATCCCCCGGCGACATACCGGCCAGCGACTCGTCTAGCGCCACGGGCAGGCCCCATGCACGCGCGAGCTCGGACAACCGCGCCGGCTCGGCCAACGGCTCCTCGACGTACTCGACCCGCACGCCCGAGATCCCATCGGCAAACCGAACCGCCCCGTCGAACCCCCAGGCCCGGTTCGCGTCCAGCCGCAACGAGACGCCGCCGCCAAGGATCTCCCATACCCCCCGGACGACCTCCACGTCCTCCGCGACCTCCCGCCTACCGACCTTGAGCTTCACGGCCCCATAGCCCTCCTCCCGCATCGAAGAGGCGTTGGCGAGCACACTTTCCCCTGAACCGGATAAAAGTCCGTTTACGGATATGGTGCTCCTTGCGCGGTCTGTCAGCAGATCGGGCAGGGTCTCGCCTTGAGAAGCCGCGGTCAGGTTCAGGAGGCCCAGCTCCAGGCCGAATCGCGCCGAGGGTGCCAGACGGGCGAGTTCCGTGGGCGGAGGGTCGCGCAGTACGGAGAGGCTCGTGGGCATCTCGCGGCCCACCAGCACGGGCGCCATCGTGCGCAGTTGTCGCATCGCTTCACGCAGACTTTCGGTGCTGAAGCCCGGCAGGGGGGCGGCCTCGCCCCAGCCCTCGGAGCCGTCGTCGGCGATAAGCCGGACCAGGGCTCCCTCGCGATGGTGTAGCGTCGCGTCTTCGAGCTTCACGGGCTCCTTGAACCGGACCTCGTAGCGGTAGAGCTCCATCCCCGAGACGATCATGCCCGCGCGTGCCCTACCGTTCGGAGGCCCTGTGGAGGATGATGTCCCCCGAGATGGTCTTGACGCGCAGGCGCGCGGTCGCGCCGTTCCCCTCTTCGGGCGCGAAGTCGCTGCGGATCTCACCGGAGACGGTGTTTACGTCCACGTCAAGGTTCAGGCCAGGGGGGAGCCCGATCCTGACGTTCCCTGAGGTAGATCCGCACTCCAGGTCTTCCCCCGCGTAGCGTCCCACTTTCACGTCCCCGCTCTGGGATGAGACGGCGAGGACGCCGAGCGCCTCCCCCACCCGCACGTCGCCCGAGGCGCTGTTGAGCATCGCCCGGCCCCCGATTTGCCGCACCCTGACGTCCCCAGATGCCGTGTTCACGGCCAGATCCCCGGCCACGTCCCCGAGCTCCACGTCCCCCGACGCGGACCGAACTGTGGCCTCTCCCGCCACGCCTCCGGCCACCACCTCTCCGGAGGCCACGTCCACCTTCAGCGAGCCGAGCTCCACCTCAGCCCTCACGTCGGCGGAGGCAGCCCGCACCTCCAGCTCGCCCCCGGCCGGCATCCTGACCGTAAGGTCGAACGAGTCCCACCTGCTCCGCGCGCTCCCGGGCGTGCGGAGCACGATCCCGTCGCCCACCCTCTCGACAACGAACTCGTCCGCCTGCCGCCCCTCGACCGTGACCTCCACCGCCTCGGGCCCGCCGGGCAGGAAGGCGGCCCTCCCTGAGGGCAGGTTCAGCTCGACCCTTATCCTCCCGTCGACCTCGAAGCGCTCCCGCCGGGCGCCGCTCACGTCCTTAACGTCCCGCGCATCCGCTTCCCGACGCGCCCGGAACCGGCCGTCAGCCGCGAGAGGTCCCTGACGAGAAACGAGTTCACCGACTCGCCGGCTGACCGCGCCGCCTCCTCGATGGCTACCTTCAAGCTCGGCGGCAGCCGGAGCGAGATCCTGGCCTCGTACTCCTCACCGGCCGGCCGCCTCTCCCACTCAGCCCCCGCCCTGACCGCCAGCGCGGGCTCCCCACCCCGCAACACCACCTCGACCTGCTGGTGCGGCAGCTGCGCGTCGACCTCGGCGGCCGCCTGCTCGGCGAGCTCCAGGGCGAACTGGCGCGCCGCCGGCCCCAGCGCATCGCGCAAAGCCCGCGCCGCCGACTCGACCGCCGGGTCCCCGCCCGCCAGCGCCGCCTGCCCGGTCACGGCAGCCTCGAACCTGGCAACCGCAGCCCTGCTGTCCACGCACCACCTCCTAGACTTACGGACCCCTGCTCCCCGACGGCACCTCGATCCCCTACGGAACCCACCGCCACGCCCCGCCTCGGCCCCACTATACCCGAGCGCCCAGAGCCCGCGTCGCATCAGGCCCCGAACCATCGCCCGCACCCGTCCGGACGCCCCCCAACAGCCCGCGCCGTTCCGACCCCGCGGGCAACCTCCAACCTGTGCTCCCGCCACAACCCCACGTCCACCATCCCCCGCACCACGCCTCCTTCCCCATCTATGACAGCATTATGACATTATAATAGCATCATATCAAGGCAGGGCATTCTGGTGGCTCCCCCGCCGTACCCGTGGCATCCCAACTTCGCAGGCTACCGGCCGGAGACAAAAGACGGCTTGACAGGTTTATCTAACTAAGTTATTATTTCGTTCATAGATAGGAGGTAGCAGGTCTTGGGCATCAAAGAGCGCAGGCAGAGGCAGAGGGAGGAGCTCAGGGGCAGCATCCTGGCGGCGGCGCGGGAGATCGCCTCTACGGAGGGCTGGCGGGCGGTGACGATCCGCAAGATCGCCGGCCTCATCGAGTACAGCCCGCCCGTGATCTACGAGCACTTCGACTCGAAGGAGGACCTCCTCCTCGAGCTGATGCGTATGGGCTACGCCGCCCAGCTCGAGGCCATCGAGGCCGCGGCTAAGTCCGGGGACGGTCCCGAGGAGGCCATGCTCGGTATTGCCCGCGCCTGGATGGACTTCGCCTTCGGTTCTCCAGACCTCTACCAGGTGATGTACGGCCTGGGCAGCGTTCCGCTCTCCGCCGTCGAGTCGCGGAAGGAGGGCGAGAAGATAGCCCGCTCGGTGGGAAGGGTGGTGGAGGACACCATGCAAAAGAACGGCCGAAGGGCGGAGGACGTCGAGGGCAAAGTGACGCTGCTGTGGGCCACCGTCCACGGTCTCGTCGCCCTCGCGATGGTCGGAAGGATCGACGGCGGCCAGAAGGAGTCCCGCAGGCTCGCCGAACAGGCCGCCCGAGACTACTTGAGAGCCTGGCAAAGCGTCTAGGGGCCGATATGTACCTTTTTCGCAGATACCTAACTAAGATAGATTTATTTATGGCGTTAGTGAGAGGAGGTGGCCGGTTGGAGAGGGATGCGGGGCACGACGGGGCGTGATCTTGGAGCCGAACGGAGGAGATGGCGTGATGGCCGAGGCAAGCATGAGCAGGATCGAGACGGGTACGGAGGTGGTTATGCCTCACGGGGGCGGGCCCGAGGTGCTCGCTGTGGCGCGGCGTGGCCGGGCGCCCGAACCGAAGGCGGGAACGTCCCTCGTCCGCGTGGAGGCGGCCGGCGTCTCTTTCGCGGAGGTCCAGATGCTCAAGGGCCGCTACTTCGGCCAGCCGAAGTTCCCCTTCGTCCCCGGCTACGATCTCGTGGGCATCGTGGAGAAGGTGGGCGAGGGCGTCGACGGCGGCCTGACCGGGCAGAGGGTCGCCGCGCTCACGGAGACCGGGGCGTGGGCCGACAGGGTGGAGGTCGACGCGGGGAACCTGGCGCCGGTGCCCGGCGGCCTCGAGCCCGCCGACGCGGTCGCGGCCGTCACCAACGGGATCACGGCCTGGCAGATGCTCCACCGAGCCGTGGGGGTGCGTCCCGGGCAGACCGTGCTCGTGCACGGGGCGTCGGGCGGCGTGGGCACGCTGCTCGTGCAGCTCGCGCGGCTTGCGGGCGCGGAGGTTATCGGGACCGCCTCGGCGTCCAAGCACGAGACGCTGCGCGCCCTCGGCGCGGCCCCCATCGACTACAAGAGCGAGGACGTCCCGAGGAGGGTGCGGGAGATCTCGCCAGGAGGCGTGGACGCGGTCTTCGACCACGTCGGGGGACCCGGGCTTGTGGACTCCTGGCGGATGCTGCGTAGGGGCGGGACGCTCGTTACCTACGGCTCGGCCTCCACCCTGGGCGGCACGGGGCACTGGATCAAGCCCTACCTGCCGATCTTCGGGCGGGTCCTGCTGTGGAACGTCCTGCCAAACGGCAGGCGGGCGACGTTCTACTACGTCAAGCGGTGGCCCAGGTTCTTCCGACGGGACCTCTCGACGGTCCTGTCGCTCCTGGCGGAGGGGAAGATCCGGGCGCAGGTCGCCAGGCGGCTGCCGCTCGAACGGGCGTCCGAGGCGCTCGGGCTGCTGGCCTCCGGCCGGGTCACCGGCAAGGTGGTTCTCGTGCCGTAGTTTGGGAGCCGGCCGCAAAGGGCCTGCCGAGCCCTGGTGGGTACCCGGCAGGCCCTCTCAGGGGCGGCGGGGGAACTTGGAGAAGTTCGGGCGGCGCTTCTCCTTGTAGGCGTCGCGGCCCTCCTGGGCCTCTTCGCTGCCGTAGAAGAGGAGGTTCGCGTCGTGGGCGAGCTGCTGGATGCCGGCGAAGCCGTCCTCGTGGGCGTGGAAGCTCGCCTTCAGCAGGCGCAGGGCGAAGGGCGAGTGCTGGAGCATCTCGCGGCACCAGCCCACGGTCTCCGTCTCCAGTTCGGCGAGCGGGACCACCTTGTTCACCAGGCCCATCTCCGAGGCTTCCTCCGCCGAGTACATGCGGCAGAGGAACCAGATCTCCTTCGCCTTCTTCGGGCCGACGAGCTGGGTAAGGACGGAGGCGCCGTAGCCGCCGTCGAAGGAGCCGACCCTGGGGCCCACCTGGCCGAACTTGGCGTTGTCCGCGGCGATGGTGAGGTCGCAGATCACGTGCAGCACGTGCCCCCCGCCGACCGCGTAGCCGGCCACCATGGCTACGACGGGCTTGGGGCAGCGGCGGATCTGGACGTGCAGGTCCGTTACGTGGAAGCGCCCGACCGACGCGCCCCCGGGCGTGCGTCGCGGGTCGTCGGGAGAATCGAGGTAGCCCGCGTCCCCGCGCACCTTCTGGTCGCCGCCGGCGCAGAACGCGTCGGGCCCCTCCCCGGTTAGGATTATGACGCCCGTCTCGTGGTCCTCGCGGGCGTCATCCAGGGCACCCATCATCTCCACCACCGTCAGCGGGCGGAACGCGTTGCGCACCTCGGGACGGTTTATGGTGATCTTGGCGATTCCCTCCGCCTTCTCGTACCTGATGTCCTCGTATTCTCCGGCCTGTTCCCACGCTATCTCTGTCATGGTGGGGATTATATGGCGTGGGACCTTCCGTGCCGCCGGCCTCTGGGGAAGGATCTTCTGTTCACGTCGTCGGCCTCACTCAGGGAAAAGTTTGGGGAGAGGTTCTGAGGTTCTAGGCTTCAGGTTTTGAGGCGGCTCTTGCGGGTCACTTGCTGCGTTGGCCGCGATGGACGGTTGGCAGGAAGCGTCGAAGCAGGGAGAGGTACGCCCCGGGGGCCTCGGCGTGGACGTTGTGGCCCGCCCCGGGCACCATGGCGTGGCCCATCCCGGGGGCTTGCGAGGCCATGCGGCGCGAGATGCCGACGAACTTCTCGTCGAGCCCCCCGGCGACTGCGAGGGCCGGGACGCGGAGGCCCGGAAGCTCCGCCCAGAGCGACGGCTGGCTGCCGGTCCCCATGCCCCGCAGCGACCTGGCAAGCTCGGCGGGGTGGTTGCGCGTCCTGTCTTCGATGGTCCGGCGCAGGAGGTCTTCGTCCCGCGCGAGCGGCGCGAAGAGGGGCTGACGGTACCAGTCTTCGAGAAAACCGTGGAGGTCGCCCCCCTCAAGCCGCGCCGCCTTCTGCTCGTCGGCGCGCCGTCGCGCAGCCCTCTCTCCGGCGTCTTCCAGGCCCGGGGATGCGGACTCGAGGAAGAGGGCGGCGCAGCGGTCCGGGTGGCGGAGCGCCAGGTACAGGGCGAGCCGGCCGCCCATCGAGTACCCGACGACCGTCGCCCGCCCCGCCCCCGCCCCGTCCAGGACGTCCAGCACGAGGCGGGCCGCGCCCTCCATCGTGTAGCTTTCCGGGGGGAGCCGAAGCGAGGCGCCGTGCCCGGGAAGGTCCGCGGCAACGCAGAAAAGACATTCGTCCAGGCTCGCCGAGACCTCGCGCAAGTCCTCCCCGCGTCCCATGAACCCGTGCAGGAAGAGAACGGCCGGGGACCCGGTGTCCCCTGAGACGGTGTGGTTCAGGCTAGGCAGGAGTCTATCCCGCTGTGGTGGGGAACGGTATCACGCCTCCCCGATCCCGGCCGAGAGCCGTTCCTGGAGCTTGCGGTGGATCTCGACGTTAGCCCCGCGGTCGGTCTTGACCTCTATCAGGGACGGTCCATCTCCAGACCGGGCCCCACGGTAGGCGGAGAGGAACCCTTCCGATGTCTCCGGTTCGTCGTAGCGCAGGCCGAACATGGCCGCCGCGTGTTCGAAGCCGACGCCCTGAGGGGTGCCGAAGAACGGCTCGAAGAAGGAGTCGTGCCCTGAGACGGGCAGGAATGAGAAGATCCCACCCCCGTCGTTGTTCAGCACGACGACCGTCACGGGCAGGCCGCGCAGCATGGCGAGGGAGTTCAGGTCGTGCAAGAGCGCCAGGTCCCCGATGAGCAGGGTGACGGGGCCACCCGTTCCACGGGCAAACCCGGCGGCCGTGGCGACGGTGCCGTCGATGCCGCTGGCGCCCCGGTTCGCGGCGACGGGGACGCCGGGGCCATCCGCGGCGGCGAAGGCGTCGAGGTCCCTAATGGGCATGCTGCTCGCCACGACGAGGCCGTGGCCCTCCCCTATCTCCCTGGAGACCAGCCGCGCCACGAGCGGCTCGTCGAGGCCCTCCTCGCCGGCCAACGCAAGATCCAGCCCCGATTCCACCCTTTCGGAGGCCGCACGCCACCCCGCGGTCCAGGAGGCGTCCGCTTCGGGAGCACGCCCTGAGGCAGCCCTCCCGAGCGCGGCGCAGAGGTCTTCGATGCCGGCCTCGACGCTGTGCGAGGCGAGGTGCCCGGGGTCGAGCCTGAACGGGTGTTCTCTGACGACGACGTAGGGGTCGGGACGGTGGCGGGCTAAGAACCCTTCCAGGCGCTTGCTCAGGGCACGCCCGCCGAAGTGCAGCACGGCCTCCGGGGCGTGGGCCTCCGCGAACCCCGCGTCCGCCAGCAGCAGGTCGTAGAAGGCGGCGTTCCGGCCATCCCCGCCGAGACGGACCTGCGACCCGACGTCGGGCAGCAGCGGCCACCCAAGGGTGTGGGCGAGCCTCTCGACGGCCTCGCCCTGCTCGCGGGTCGAAAGCCGCCCGGCCACCACGAGGCCCCGTTCGACCGGGCGCAGCCTCTCCCAGAGGGAATCGACCTCTGCCCCGTCTATCGTCGGCCTCGTCGTCGCGTAGCGGGTGTAAGGTTCTTCGGCGTCACGCCAGCGCTCGGGTCCGGCGGTCGGCGTTTCGCCTTCCTCGGGGTCCGGTATCAGGGGCTCGCGGAACATGAGGTTGAGGTGAACGGGGCCCTTCGGCGATCTTCCGGCGCGGTAGACGGCCTGGTCCACGGTCGTGAGTACCGAGGCGGGGTCGACGGCGAGGCTCGGGGCTGGCAGGTCGAAGCGCCAGCGGACGAAATCGCCGAAGATGTCGGGCTGGTCAATCGTCTGGTTGGCGCCCGTCTGGCGTAGTTCGGGTGGCCGGTCGGCGGTCAGGAGGACCATGGGCACGCCGTCCGTGGAGGCCTCGGCCACGGCGGGAAGGCCGTTGGCGACCGCCGTGCCCGAGGTGGTGATCCAGGCCGCAGGGAGCCCCGTCGCCCGCGCGTACCCGAGCGCGGCGAACGCCGTGCCCCGCTCGTCGAAGTGGACGAGGCTTCGGGCCCGCCCGTTCTCGGCCAGGGCCGCGACGAGGGGGGTGGAGCGGGAGCCAGGGGCCACGCAGAAGAAGCCCACGCCGCAGCGGACGAGCTCCTCGACGATCAGGTCCGCCCAGAGGCGGTTAGCGCGCGCGGTTTCCAAGGCCGAAGGCCCCGGTGAAGTCCTCGATCTTCTGCTCTATCTCGGCCCACTCCTCTTCTGGCCTCGACCCCGCGACGATGCCAGCCCCCGAGAACAGCTCGAGCCGGCGCCCCCTGACGAGCCCGCTCCTTATGCCGACGGCGAACTCGGCGGCGTCGGCCCCGACCCACCCGACGGGGCCGGCCCACCAGCCCCGGTCGAAGGGCTCGAGCGCCCGGATGTCCGCCAGCGCCGCCTCGTTGGGGTACCCCCCAACGGCCGGCGTGGGGTGCAGCGCGCCGAGCACCTCGGCGTCCGTCACGCCCCCGCGCAGCCGCGCTCGTACCCCGGAGACGAGGTGGCGCCGGCTGGCGGTCTTCATCTCCGAGACGCCCTCCTCGACCTCCAGCTCCTCGCACAGCGGCCCGAGCGCCTCGCCTATCCCAACCCTGACGAACCCGTGCTCCGCGCGGTCCTTCTCGCTGACGAGCAGCTCTTCCCGCAGGTCCTCGTCGTCCTCGGTAGACGCGCCGCGCGGGCGGGTCCCGGCGACGGCCTCGCTCGCCACGAGGCGCCCCTCCCGCCTGTAGAGCCGCTCGGGCGACGCCCCGACGAACGCCGTCCCCGCGACGGGCTCGACATAGAAGTGGAAGCACCCCGGCGTGGCGTCCCTGAGCTCCCGGAGCACGGAGATCCCGTCCAGATCCTCCGCGAAGCCGAGCCCGGCCCTCCGCGCGAGCACCACCTTGCCGAGCCGCCCCTCGGAGAAGGCCGAGAGGGCTCGCCGCACGTTCTCGTCCCAGCCCCGGCGGTCGGGGGCGTCCTCCCGGTAGAGAGGCTCGGGCAGGGGCTCGTCGCCCCCCTCGGACGGCACCCGCATGCCTTCGATCTGGGCGAGTATCTCCTCCTGGCGCCCCCTGTCGCGCGGCAGGAGGAGGTTGCACGAGAGCGTCGTCCCCGGACCCTCGACGCGCAACTCGAACCGGGGCAGGACGAAACGGTACGCGCCGAAAGGCTCCCACCCCTCGTCCGCCCCGCGCGCGGGGTCGAAGCGTCCCCCGCCGTAGTAACGGGCCTCCGGGTCGTCGGCGGCGCGCAGGCGTTTGCCCAGCACCCCGACGTCCTCGGGCCCGTCGCCCGTCTGCAGGTCGGCGGCGCCGGCGGCGGCGTTCTGCGCCCCGCCGTCCCTTCCCGACCAGTAGACCCGCGGGTACGACCGCTGCTCCCGCAGCCACGCGAGGGCGTCCGCCGGCCCGGCGTCCACAGAGATGCGCGCCACGCGTTCTTCCTCCGGGTGCACGGGAGGGGCGGCGAGCGCCCGGCTCACCTTCTCGGCGAGCAGCCAGCGGACCCGCGCGGCGGCGTCCGGCGTGCCGGCACCCCTGATGCGTCCTCTACGCTCGCTGCTCAACAAGTCTCGCGCCTCCCGGTTATCTTGCCAGCTAGTGTAGCAAGGAGTATCTAGCAACGGAGCGGCTTCGCTTACAATCCCCTTCCCCTGCCCCCGCCGAGTCTGGGGTACAGCTCCCGGTACCGCCCGTAGGCGGCCTCGTAGAGCGGCGCGTTCTCGCCAGGCGCCACGGTCCGCGCGGGGCCGGGGGCGAGATCCAGGGTCTCCCCCACCGTCCGGTACACGCCGGAGGCGAGGCCGGCCAGGAGCGCCGCGCCGCGGGCAGAGGCGACGGGCGCGACGCTGTCGGGCAGAAGGCGCAGCGGGCGGCCCAGCACGTCCGCGAGGAGCTGGCGCCAGGGCTCGCCCGCCTCCCCCCCGGACCCGCCGCCGGCGAGCCTGAGCTCGGGCACGTCGGTCCCCGCCGCTTCGAGCGCCTCCAGGCCCTCGCGCAGGGCGAAGGCGACGCCCTCGAGGGCAGCCCGCAGGAGGTGGGCGCGGCCGTGGTCGAGGCCAAGGCCCGTCCAGGCGCCCCGCGCGGCCGGGTCGAACCGGGGCGTCCGCTCGCCGCTGAGGTAAGGCAAAAACGAGACGCCGCCAGCGCCAGGGGGCACCGAGAAGGCTTCCCCGTACACCTCGTCCCACGAGGCGCCGAGCAGGGTCCTGGCCCACTCAAGGGCGAGGCCTGCGTTCTGGATCGCGGCCATCGAGTACCAGAGGCCCGGCGCGGCGGTCCGGTAGAGGTGGGTGCGGCCGTTCGGGTCCGGCTCGGGCTCCGCCTTGGCGGCGAAGATCTGGGCCCCCGTGCCGACGGTCAACTGCACGGGGCCCGGCACCATCAGCCCGCACCCGAGCATCGCCGCCGCCGTGTCGGCGGCCCCCGCCGCGACCGGCAGCCCGGCCCGAAGCCCGAGCCCGTCCGCGGCCGGGCGGACGAGCGCTCCCGCGGCATCCCCCGAGGGCACGAGCGGGGCGAGAAGGTCAGCGCGCAGGCCCAAAGTCTCGACCACGGGGTAGGCCCAGCGGTCGAGGATCAGGTCGTAGAGCAGGGTGGCCGAGGCGTCCGAGGGCTCGGACGCGGCCTCCCCCGTCAGCCGCAACCTGAGCCAGTCCTTGGGCTGGAGGGCCCACCGGGCCGACCCGTAGACCTCGGGCTCGTTGCGCTCCAGCCAGAGCAGGCTCGGGCCGGCCATGCCGACGGCGGGCGGGTTGGCGAGCCCGCGCCTCATCTCCCGCTCAAGCGCGCGGTACGCGGCGAGATCGCCGCCGGACCTGGAGTCCGCCCAGAGCACGGCCGGCCGCAGCGGTCGCCCCCCACCGTCCGAGAGGACCACCCCGTGCATCTGGCCCGAGAGCCCGATGGCGGCGACGTCGGCGCCGCGCCCGCCGACGGCGCCCCGCGCCGCCGCGGCCACCGCCTCCCACCAGTCCTCAGGACGGGACTCTGCCCACCCCGGCCGGGGCGAACGGACGGCGTACGGGGCGGAGCCTTCCCCGATAACCGCACCGTCCTCGGCCATGAGCAGGGCCTTCGCGGAGCCGGTGCCGAGGTCGAGGCCGAGGAGCACCGGCTAGGCCCGCCGTGAGTTTAGGAGGCTCCCCGGCACGGGATCTACCCGCGCCTGGACGCCCCGGGGACGCGGCGGAGGGGGGCGGTCAAACGATGTTACCTTCGCGACGCCCAACCCACCCTCCTCAGCCCGATCCTGGACCCCGACCGGAATGATAAGCGGGTTTACGGCCCGATGCCGGCCGCGGAGGAGAAGGGCAAGCGAAAAGCGAGAGGGACCGGGGTGTTCTCCCGGTCCCTCTGGCCACCCTGGTTATCCTTTACCGTCAGGTCTTGATGTCCTTGAGCTCGGCCTGGTAGATGACGCGCTTGGAGTAGTCGGGGAGTGTGCAGGTCTGGAGGGTGACGATGTTCTTGCCCTTGATGCGCTTGAGGACGGAGAGGTCGGTTGGCTCCACGATCTCCTTGTTGAAGACCACGTAGGTGTACTGCCGGCCCTCGGAGTCTTCCAGGTAGATCTTGTCGCCGTTGGCCAGGTCCTCCAGGTCGTAGAACGCCAGGTCGCTGTTGGTGCCAGGGTAGCCGACGCGGTGGCCGGCGATGTAGACGTTGGCCTCCTCCTGCCACGGGAAGCCCGTGTACGGGAGGTGCACGGCCGCGTAGTCGCGGAAGAGGGCCTCGTTGGTGCCGTTGCCGACCGGGATCTCGTCGTCCTTGATCTCGGCCATCTTGGGCACGGTGAGCTTGAGGGTCTTGTCCTTGGCCGGCTCCAGCTTATTGCCCTCGTCCTGCGCGTCTTCGCCGGTTCCGGCTTTGGGCGCGACCTGCTGGTCCTTGGCCTCCTCGGTCATCTTCTTGTCTTCGGGCTGCTTCTCGGCCTGTTCCTTGGGCTGCTTCTCGGGCTCCTCCTGCTTCTGGGAACCCCCGGAGGACTGACCGTCCGAGGGCTGCCCCGCCGAGGAGCAGGCCGCCAGCGTCGCCGCCACCAGCACCGCCGCAAGTATCAAAACCAGCTTCTTTATGCGCATCTCATCACCTCTCGCTGTCTCTCCACCGAAATCCACACCGGAAAGGTTACCGACCGAAGATAACAGGCGGGTAACATACGGATCAAAACTTCATTACACCGCTCTACCCACAAAACCCCAGCCCTCTTCCGGGCCGGGACCCGTTTTTGGCGGCAGTTATCTTAAGCGCGAGCCCCCCGAGTGTAAAGGCGGGAACCCACACCACCCACCCCGCCCCCCGCCAGCAGAGGCCCTATACGGCCAAAGGCCCCCGCGGCCACCCGTTTTTCTTGACACTCTAGAATATATGTGTATACTGCACATAGATCAAGGCAGTCACCAACAGGAGGCACGCAATGGAGACCATAGAAAAGACCGGCAGGACGGCGGAGCGGCTCGCGAAGGCCAACGCGGACACGTACAAGCTGGTCGTGGACCACTTCGCGGCGCAGCAGGAGCGGGGCGTACGCTTCGCGCAGGAGGTTCTCGACGGCACGGCGCGCGAGGTTCGTCACCAGGCCGAGAGCAACCGGTCGCTGACGCAGGAGTTGGTCGAGCGGGTCGAGCAGCAGCGCGGCGCCTACCAGACGCTCGTCGAGCAGTCGGTGGACGCGTACATGGACCTTCTCTACGCCCCCCTCTCCTACTACAAGCGGGGCCTTAGGGTCGTCGAGGGCGAGCTAGATCGCGCGACGTTCCCCATCGCCAACTACGACGAGCTGACCGTCGCCGAGATCTCCAAGTACATCGACGGTCTCACGGCCGCCCAGATCCGCGAGGTCCGCGAGTACGAGAAGCGCAACAAGAACCGCGAGACCCTGATCGAGCAGCTCGACAGCAAGCTGAAGGCCGTCTCCGCGTAACTAGCTTTCAGCTACCAGCCTTCAGCGGTCGGCTATTGACCGATCTGCTGCAGGCGATGGTTATCCAAGCTAAAGAAGGGCCGGGTTTCGACCCGGCCCTTCTCGCTTGCCCGTAGACGGGGACTGGCCGTTTGCGGGCTCTTGTTGTTGCTGACCGCTAGAAGCTGACCGCCAAAAGCTACCAGCTACTTCAGCAAGTCCTTCAGGTGGCCCTTCTTCTCCTTCATGGTGCCGCTGCGCTGGTCGGCGCGGCCCTCGGCCTTCTTGTCCTTGTTGCCGGTCAGGGCGCCGGTCGCCTCCTTCACGCGGCCCTTGGCCTTGTCCATCGCCCCTTCTTTGCGGTCGTCCTGTCCGGTCTTGTTTCGCCGGCCCATCGAGTTTCCTCCTTGTGGCGGGTACGACTGCTCCTTAGACCCTTCTCCGGTATACGTCCGTTACACCTCCCCGTTCGTGGTGCTGGTGTCCATTATCGCCCGCCACACCCGCATCGGCGGGGTCGGGCCTCTCTTTTGCGGCGGAGACGTCTAATGACCGTATCCTCGCGTGGGCGTGGGGCTGCGAGGAAGCGCGAAGTAGAGCATCCTCGGCAGTCCGACATCGTCCGCGAAGTCGCCCGCCCCGTCAGGAGCGCCGGGTCCTCCTTGCGCAGCACGCTGTTCCCCAAGTACCACCGGGCCGTCTCCGTCACGCCGCGCCTCCTACACTCTCGCCTGGGGGACCCTGCCGGCTACTCCAGTTCCAGGAGGTCCTGCCCGGCGTCCACGGCGTCCTCGTGCTCGACCAGGAACTTAGAGATCTTCCCATCCTCCCCGGCCTTTACCTCGTGGAAGCTCTTCATCACCTCGATCAGGCCGACGGTGTCCCCCGCCGAGACGGCGGCGCCCTCCTCGACGTAGAAGTCGCTGTCGGGGTCGGGACGGCGGTAGAAGGTGCCGGGCATCTGCGCTTTCACGGTCTTCGCCAAGTCTCGTCCTCCTGGTCTGTGGGTTCCCTACGATACTTTCTCTCGCGACCTTCCGACGGCCCTTACCTCGACGTCGTTCTCCCCGAGCCTCCGCACGATGGCCTCCGCAAGCCCGGCGACCCCTGGCGTGTCGCTGTGGACGCAGACGGAGTCGCACCTTACCTCCACCTCGCCGCCACCTTCCGTGGCGACCCTGCCCTCCTTCACGGCCCCGACGGTCCTCTCGGCCATCTCCTCGGGGTCGAGCTCGCCTGCGAGCTTGCGGGTAAAGACGATCTGACCCTCGTCGTTGTAAGCCCGGTCGGCGAAGAACTCGGCAACCACCGGCTGCCCCATCTCCCCGGCCAGCCTGTAGGTGACGGAGGCCTCCATGCAGAAGAGGACGAGGCCGGGGTCAACCTGTTGTATAGCTTCAATGATCGCACGCGAGAGCGCCTCGTCGCGGGCGGCGACCATGTAGAGGGCGCCGTGGGGCTTGACGTGCTGGACGTCCATCCCGTAGAGGCGTGCGAACTCGCGCAGGGCGCCGAGCTGGTAGACGAGCTCGTCCTGTATCTCCTCTGGCTGGGCCTGTATCTCCCGCCGCCCGAACCCGACGAGGTCCCGATACCCGCTGTGCACCCCGACGGCGACCCC
The DNA here is from genome assembly GCA_035264945.1 of Rubrobacter sp. Lineage (GTDB taxonomy): Bacteria > Actinomycetota > Rubrobacteria > Rubrobacterales > Rubrobacteraceae > Rubrobacter_D. The sequence continues at coordinate 70,334 of DATFPF010000150.1, read as the reverse complement.
GTGCTCCTTCGCCAGCGCCACGGTCTTCCTCATTACGTGCGGGTCCCCCGCATGAAAACCCCCCGCCACGTTCGCCGACGAGATAAACCGCATAAGCTCCTCGTCTGCCCCGAAGCCGTAGGGCCCGAAGCTCTCCCCCATGTCGCAGTTGAAGTCGACGTGCATGTCGCTCCTCCCTTCGGTCGTCGCCAGCCTGTCAGCAAGAGAAAGAGGCTGACCGGCTGACAAGCTCAACCCAGCGCGTCCTTTATCTCCGCCAGCGTCTTCCGACGATACTCGCGGGCTTCGAGCGCCTCTTCGAGCTCTATCGAGCGGAAGCGGGTCTTGTCGTTTGTCTTGGATTGGGCAAGCCGGTCGCGGTCCGCGCTTACCACGGTGCCTATGGTGGCGTAGCCGCCGCCGGTCACGGCGTCGTTCATCAACACGATGGGCTCGACGCCACCGGGGACCTGGATGGAGCCTATGGGGTAGCCGAAGTCAACGACGTTGGCAGGGTCGCTGCCGGCCCCGGCGGGCTGCTCGCGCTCGACGAAGCCGAGCTCGCCGCCCCGGTAGCGGTAGCCGACCCGGTCTGCGTCGGGGGTAACCGTCCACTCCACGTTGAGGAACTCCCGCATGCTCTCTTCCGTGAGCCGGTAGCTGGCGAGGCCGATGATTACCCTTAGCTCGGTCTCCTTGGTGTAGCGGGGGACGTGGTCGTCTTCGACACGTTTGCCGACCTGGGCCCCGCCGTTTCGGGCGTCGCCGATCTGGAGCTCGTCGCCCTCATTGAGGGCGCGGCCCTCGTGGCCGCCGAGCCCTATGAGGGTGTACGTCGAGCGGCTGTGCATAAAGACGGGGACTTCCACCCCCCCGGCGACCGCGAGGTAGGAACGGGCGCCGTTCTTGAGGTAGTCGAAGGAGAGCACGTCGCCCTCCCTAACCTGCAACGTCTCCCAGGTCGGGGCCTCCTCGCCGTTTATCTTGGGCGGCATCTCGGCGCCGGTAACGGCCACGACGGCGTCCTCGGTGAACTCGATCTCGGGCCCGAAGTACGTTATTTCGAGGCCCGCGGCGCCGTCTTCGTTGCCTACCAGGTAGTTGCCGACCTGGTAGGAGAAGACGTCCATAGCCCCGCTGGGCGGCATCCCTATTGCGTACTCGCCGAAGCGGCCGGTGTCCTGGACCGTCGTAAGGAGCCCGGGGCTCTTTACCCTAATCGCCATAGAGTACCCCCAGTATCTCCTTGTTGTAAGCGTGCGGGTCGTCGAGCGCCCTGTCAGGGTGGAAGGTGAAGTCCGCCTTCTTGTACTCGAAGGAGCCGTCCTCCACCCTGGACCGGATCTCGTCGAACTCATCCCGGTCTACGCCGCGGTACTTCCATATGTCCCCCGGCTTGGGGAAGACTATCGAGTCCTCGAAATCCTTCAACCTCTGCTTTACGTCGAGGACCGGGGCCGGAGCGAGGCCGTAGAGCTGGTAACCGCCGGCCCCCTGGACGGAGTAGACGACGGCGAACCCGCCGCCGAAGCCGAAGGCCCGCTCTGGGGTGAAGGTGCGGGGCCTGACGTACTTGGGCACCTCGACCTGCTCCTCGGGGGGGACGAGCTGGTAGCACCATGGGAGGCCAGGCACGAACCCGATCATGGTCACGAGCCAAGGCGAGCCGAGGAGCGCCGCTATAAAGTCGTCCTTGTTGTCGTAGCCGTTTATGCGGGCCGAGTACTCGAGGTCCGTCGAGTCGGGGTCCTGGTGGCGGTCGCGGAAGCGCATGAGGGCCTCGTGGGTCCAGGGGTCCTCCATCATCACCGGCACGTCCACGACGCGCGTGTGGATCTCGAAGCCCTTGATGTCGCCGGCCTCTTCGTCGATCTCCTTGAGGCGGGAGATGAGCTTGTCCGGGTGGAGCACGTCCGGGTCTATGCGGACCATGTATGAGGCGTTGGACGGGCAGATGTCCATAACGCCCTCCATCGCCTCTTCCACGAGCCTGTTCGTGATCGCCATGGCCCTGAAGTTGACCCCGAGGCTCATCGCCTCGGCCAGCTCGACGAAGACGAACTCGTCCCCCCCGTAGCTGTAGCGCGCCTGCGGAAGCCCGGTCTCGACGTTAGCGCTCATTCGTTGGCACCCCACTTTCCCCTGTAAGAGTGCCCGAATAGTACCTACGCCGGATTTTCGGGTCAACGAATGCTAAAAGGTTACGGTAAAGGCCACAGAGGAAAGGGAGACAGACACTTGAACGTAGCCGTGATGACCCGCGCGGCGCTCATGGCGGCCTTCACCGCCGTGGCCGCCCAGGTCGCGATCCCGCTCGAGCCGGTCCCTTTCACTTTGCAGGTGCTGGCCGTCGTGCTGACCGGCCTCCTGCTCGGTCCCCGCTACGGCGCCCTTGCCATGGCGGTCTACGTGCTCGTCGGCGCCATAGGCGTCCCCGTCTTCTCTGGCTTCAGAGGCGGGCTGGGCGTCCTCCTCGGGGACACGGGCGGGTACCTCCTCTCGTACCCGCTGGCCGCCGCCGTCGCGGGCCTCGCGGCCAGGTCTGCCGCCAACGCGCCCCGCCGGAGGGCGCTCGCCGCCGGGTTCTTGTGGGGAACCGCCGCGCTGGCCGTGATCTACGCTCTGGGCGCCACCTGGCTCGCCGTCCTCGCCGGCCTCTCCCCCGCGGCGGCCATCGCGGCCGGCGTACTGCCGTTCGTACCCTTCGACCTTGTAAAGGTCGGCCTCGCGGCCCTCGTGGCCGTCGCCGTCGCCCCCGCCATCGCAACGTCCCGGGTCTGACCCGACGAACGCCGGCGGGCCTCGAAGACCGGCGCCCCGGCGGCGGCCACGGAAGACGGGCCCCTCGGCCCCGGCGAGCACCCCGGTTCCAGTGGGGAGCCACGAAAGCGGGAGGTCGGGGCGTGCGCGCGGCAGTTTAGCGGCGCGGCGCCCCGGGCATCCTCTGTTTTTTGCGGCGAGCAGTACGGTAACGACACGCAGAGGAGTCCTACGAGCATGAACGCGGTTCCCAACATCACCCTCAACGACGGCAGCGCCATCCCCCAGCTCGGTTTCGGGGTCTTCCAGATCGAACCACAAGAGACCGCCAAGGCGGTGTCCGAGGCGCTCGGGATCGGCTACAGGCACATCGACACCGCGGAGATGTACGGCAACGAGAAGGAGGTCGGCGAGGCCGTCCGCGCCTCCGGCCTCGACCGGGGCGACGTCTTCGTCACAAGCAAGCTCAACAACTCGTTCCACGAGCCGGACGACGCCAGAAGGGCCTTCGACGAGACGCTCTCGGAACTCGGCTTCGACTCTGTGGACCTGTTCCTGATCCACTGGCCGCTGCCCACGCTCTACGACGGCGACTACGTCTCCACGTGGAAGACGCTCGAGGGGTTCAAGCAGGACGGGCGCGCCCGCTCCATCGGCGTGTCCAACTTCCAGGTCGAGCACCTCGAACGGCTCGCCGCGGAGACTGATACGGTGCCCGCGGTCAACCAGATCGAGGTCCACCCCTACCTCACCAACGAGACGGCGCGCGCCTACGGCCGGGAGCACGGGATCGCCACCGAGGCGTGGTCGCCGATAGCGCAGGGGGCCGTGCTCGACGACCCGACCATCGTGCAGATAGCCGAGAAGGTAGGCAAGACGCCGGCGCAGGTAGTCCTGCGATGGCACGTAGAGCGCGGCGACATCGTGTTCCCGAAGTCGGTAACGCCGTCCCGCATGGAGGAGAACTTCGAGATCTTCGACTTCGAGCTGGAGCCGGCCGACGTCGAGGCCATCACCGCCCTCGACAGGGGCGAGGACGGCCGCACGGGCCCGAACCCTGACACGTTCGCCTACGTCCCGGGCTAGGCCCGGCACAGGGTCGGCGGGGGCGCCCCGCGGGGCGCCCCCGCTACCACCTCTCTAGGCTACAGAGTCCACGGCGCGCCCGAGGATGGCGAGGCCCTCTTCGAGCTCGTCGTCGGCTATGTTGAGGGGCATGAGGGTGCGGATGCAGTTGCCGTACTGGCCGGCGGTGAGCAGAAGCAGGCCCTCCTTCAGAGCGGCCTGCACTATCCCGGCGTTGCGCTCCTTGTCCGGCGTCTTGCTCTCGGCGTCGGTGACGAACTCCATGGCGGCCATCGGGCCGAGGCCCCTGACGTCGCCGACGAAGTCGGGGTGCCTCTCCTGGATGCCGCGCATGGCGGACATGACGCGGTCTCCAAGGGCGTTGGCCTTGGCGAGGAGGTCTTCTTCCTCGAAGGTGTCGAGGACGGCAAGCGCCGCGGCGCACGCTATGGGGTTGCCGCCGTAGGTGGTGCCGAGGCCGCCGGCGTGGACGGAGTCCATGATCTCCGCCTTCCCTGTTACGCCGGCTATGGGCAGTCCGCCGCCCATGCTCTTGGCCGTGGTCATGATGTCGGGCTCGACCCCGGAGTGCTCTATGGCGAACATCTTGCCCGTCCGCCCGTAACCGGTCTGGACCTCGTCAACGATCATCACGATGCCGTGCTCGTCGCAAAGCTCCCGCAGCTGGCGCAGGTAGAAGTCGGGGAAGGGTATGAACCCGCCCTCGCCGCTCACCGGCTCGACGACGATCGCCGCCACACTGCTCGGGTGGACGGTGCTCACGAACGCCTTCTCTATGGACCCGAAGCAGTCGCCCTGGCAGCCGCCGGAGCAGTCCCTGCCGGCCGGGCACCTGTACGCGTAGGGCGACGGCACCCGGTAGACCTCGGGTACGAACGGCCCGAAGCCCTTCTTGTACGGGTCGGTCTTGCCCGTGAGCGTCATCGCGAGCATGGTGCGGCCGTGGAAGGAGTTCTCGAAGGCTATGACCGCAGGGCGTCCTGTGTAGTAGCGCGCGATCTTGACCGCGTTCTCCACCGCCTCGGCCCCGGAGTTTACGAAGAAGGACCGCTTCTCGAAGTCACCGGGCACTATGGCGTTCAGCCTCTCGGCGAGCTCTATGTACTCCTCGTACTCCGTGACGTAGAAGCAGGTGTGGGTCAACTGCTCGGCCTTCTCCTTGACCGCCTCGACAACCCGCGAGTTCGCGTGACCTATGTTCATGACGCCGATGCCCCCGCCGAAGTCTATGAACGTGTTGCCGTCCACGTCGGTAAGCAGGGCGCCCTTCGCCTCCCCGGCGAACATCGGGGTGGCGATGCCTACGCCCGAGGTCACCGCCCTGTGCCGCCGCTCCATCAACGCCCGGCTCTTCGGCCCCGGTATCTCCGTCTTGATCCTCGCGGAATCGAGCATCCTCGCCACCTCTTCCTGTCTGCCTAACTTTTTCCAGTATACCTGCAGGGACGGGCCGGGATCTACGTCGCCCCGATGCCCCCGAGGGAGACGTACTTGGTGTCCAGGTACTCCTCGATCCCCTGGTGCCCGCCCTCTCGCCCCACGCCCGACTCCTTTAGCCCGCCGAAGGGGGCCTGGGCCGTCGAGGGCATCCCGTCGTTCGCCCCGATGATGCCGTACTCCAGCCCCTCCGCGAGCCGGAAGACGCGTCCCACGTCGCGCGTAAAGTAGTAGGCGGCAAGCCCGTAGGCCGTGTCGTTGGCCCTTCGAACCACCTCCTCCTCGGTCTCGAAGGGCATGATGGCGGCCACCGGGCCGAAGGTCTCCTCCTTCGCGACGAGCATCGAGTCGTCGGCGTCAAGCAGGACCGTAGGCGCGTAGAAGTTGCCGTTAATGGAGTCGTTGGAGCCGTTTACCCGGTCCCCGCCGAGGGCGACCGTCGCGCCCTTCTCCCTCGCGTCGGCGACGTGGCGCTCGACCTTCTCGATGGCCCTAGGCTCGATAAGAGGGCCGACCTCTACGCCCTCCTCCATGCCGTCGCCCACCCTCATCGCGGCCATCTTCTCCGTCAGCTTCTTCGAGAACTCGTCGAGGATGCCCCTCTGGACGAAGACGCGGTTGGCGCAGACGCAGGTCTGGCCCATGTTGCGCATCTTGGAGACCAGGGCGCCCTCGACCGCGGCGTCCACGTCGGCGTCGTCGAAGACCACGAAGGGGGCGTGCCCGCCGAGCTCCAGGGAGAGGCGCTTCATAGTGTCGGCCGACTGCTTCATGAGCAGCTTGCCTACCTCGGTCGAGCCGGTGAAGGAGAGCTTGCGCACGCGGCGGTCTTCCATGATGGGGGCGGTGATGGCCGCGGGGTCCATGCCGGCGACGACGGAGAGGACGCCTTTCGGCAGGCCGGCCTCCTCGAAGATCCTCGCCATTTCGAGGGCCGAGAGGGGCGTGAGCTCGGATGGCTTTATGACCATCGTGCAGCCGGCGGCGAGGGCTGGGCCGAGCTTGCGCGTGATCATGGCCGCCGGGAAGTTCCACGGCGTTATGGCGGCCGTCACCCCTACCGGGCGCTTGATTACCATTATCCTCTTGCCCGGCAGGCTCGCGGGGACCGTCTCGCCGTAGACGCGCCTGGCTTCCTCGGCGAACCACTCGATAAACGAGGCCGCGTAGACGATCTCGCCTCGGGACTCGGCAAGCGGCTTGCCCTGCTCCAGGGTCATCACGGTGGCGAGGTGCTCCTGCCGCTCGTGCATGAGGCGGGCTGCCTCGCGCATGATCCCGGCCCGGTGCGCCGCGGTGGTCGCGGCCCACTCTTCCTGGACGGCGGCGGCAGCGACTATGGCCTTGCGCATCTCCTCCCGCCCGGCGTCTGGGAGGGTGGCGATGGGCTCGTTGTTGGCGGGGTTCGTTACGTCGAAGGTCGCGCCCGAGGCTGCGGAGCCCACCCACTCGCCGCCTACGAAGAGCTGCTCGACCAGTCTGGGCAGGATCATCTGGTACCTCCGTTTGCATAGGTTGGTGCCGGGGACATTCTACGCCGAACGAGGTGCCTCCCGAAACCTGCTCGCACGCTCACCGGGTCCCCGAGAACCGTCCTAGGCTTCCACGCCGGGCGCGGAGGCGCCGACGGCCTCGCACACTATCTCCTCCACCTGCCGGGACGACGGCATCCGCGGCGTGTTGAGGATCACGGGGTCGGCCAGGCAGTCACGGACGATCGTGCCTGCCGTCTCGCCGGTCGCGGCCACGCCCGCAAGGACGGCACCGCCCATCACCCTGACGATGAGGTCTTCGACGGCGCCGATGGCCGCCCCCGCGTTCGCCTCGGCGGATACGGAGTTCTCCAAGACGCCCAGCGAAGAGGCGGCGAGGGAGAGCTTGGCCGCGCTCTCTGGTACGTTGAAGCGCATCACGGCCGGCAGCACGCCCGCGATGGCGACGCCGTGCGGAACGCCGAGCCTGGCGCCGAGCGGGTGGGCGATGGCGTGGCAGAGCCCCAATCCCGTACCGGTCGCGAATGCCTGCCCCGCGAGGTTGGAGGCGAAGAGCATCTGGGACCTGGCCTCGAGGTCTTCGCCCCGGGCGACGGCCGTGGGCAACCAGCCCGAGATCATCCGGATGGCGTTCAGCGCGAGCCCGTCGGCGACGGGGTTGGCGTTGCGCGACATCAGGGCCTCCAGGGCGTGGCTCATGGCGTCGACGCCGGTTGCGGCCGTGATCCCGGGCGGCAACCCGAGCGTGAGGGCCGGGTCCAGGACGCACCGGCGCGGCTTCACGCTCTCGTGGCCTATGTAGAACTTGCGCCCGAGGACGGTGTCCGTGATGACGCCGAAGCCGTTCGTCTCGGCCGCGGTGCCAGCCGTGGTGGGGACCGCGACGATGGGCAGGCCCGGAGACGGTTCCCTGGACGGGTCGGCGAGCCCGCGCGCGGGGCCTCCGTTGGTCGCGAGCAGCGAGATCGCCTTCGCCGCGTCCATGGCCGAGCCGCCCCCGACCGCGACTACCACGGTCTGCCCGATCCCGAAGTCCCTGAGGGCTGAGGTACCGCCTTCGACGTCGTCGGCGGTCGGGTTGGGCGTTACGCCCTCGAACACGGCGCTCTCCGTCCCGGAGGGTATCTTCTGCCGCACGAGATCCGTCACGCCGGCCCCGCTCACGCCTGGGTCCGTGACGATGAAGGCGCGCCTCCCGCCGCACGCGGCAACGAGCCCACCGAGCCCTTCCACGGACCCCACGCCGAAGCTCAGGCGACCGTAAAAGTCAAGGTCGAGGCTCCGCCTGCTAAGCGGCATTCGGGAACCGTCCCCCGCGCGCCTCTCGCCCGCCCGGAGGCCTCCCTGCCGACCCTAGAAAATCCGTGCCCCGCACACCTTTCCTCCGTTCTCCTTCGACGCGAGCCCCGCGCGCTTATCCCCGGCGGTCAGGCAGCTCTATCCAGGTGGTCTTCAGCTGCTCGTACTGGTCTAGGGCGTGGAGGGACTTGTCCCGGCCGTTACCCGACTCCCCGAAGCCCCCGAACGGCACCGTCGCGTCGCTCGCGTCGAAGGAGTTTATCCAGACCGTTCCGGCCCTAAGGGCCTTCGCCGCGCGGTGGGCGCGGGTAACGTCCGAGGTCCACACGGAGGCGGCGAGGCCGTACCTCGTGGCGTTGGCGAGCGGGATCGCCTCCCGCTCGTCGTCGAAGGAGAGCACGCTAAGGACGGGCCCGAATATCTCCTCGTTGGCTATCCGCATCTCCGGCCCTACGCCCTCGAAGACCGTGGGCCCCACGTAGAACCCACCGCTCTCTTCCATTACCCGATCCCCCCCGAGCGCCACGGATGCACCCTCGCGCCGGCCGATCTCGACGTAGCCGAGGACGCGCTCGAGTTGCTCCTCGCTGACCACGGCCCCCATCTTCGCGGTGGTGTCCAGGGGGTCCTTGGGGCGCATCCCTTCGGCGAGCTTCGATACCTCGTGAAGCAGCTCGTCCTTGACGGCGCGGTCGACGATCAGGCGGGATCCCGCGTGGCACGTCTGCCCCGCGTTGTAGAAGATGCCGGAGGCGATGCTCGCGGCGGCTTCCATGAGGTCAGGCGCGTCCGCGAGGACCACCTGCGGGCTCTTGCCCCCGCACTCGAGGGAGACGGACTTCATGTTGGACTCCCCCGCGTAGCCCAAAAACGCCTTGCCGACCTCGGTCGAGCCGGTAAAGGCTAGCTTGTCGACGTCCGGGTGCCGGCCGAGGGCCGCGCCCGCCGTCGGGCCGTAGCCGGGCACCACGTTGAAGACGCCGTCAGGCACCCCGGCCTCGGCCGCCAGCCGGGCCAGGAGGAGCGCCGAGAGCGGCGACTGCTCGGCGGGCTTGAGCACCACGGAGTTGCCGGTGGCGAGCGCCGGCGCGGCCTTCCAGGCGGTTATGATGAGCGGGTAGTTCCACGGCACCACGGCCGCCACCACCCCAAACGGCTCCCGCGTGACGAGGGCCAGGGAGTCGGCACCGGTCGGGGCCACCTCACCGTAGCGCTTGTCAATGGCCTCGGCGAACCACCTGAAGTAGTTGGCTGCGCCAGGCACGTCGACGGAGAGCGCGTCCCCGATGGGCTTGCCGACGTCAAGCGACTCGACGAGCGCCAGGCCTTCGAGGTTCTCCTCGATAAGGGCCGCCAGCCTGAGCAAGACCTCCTTGCGTTCGGCCGGGGGCCTGCTCGCCCACCTCCCGTCCTCGAAGGCCGTCCGGGCCGCCTCGACGGCGAGGTCCACGTCTGCCCCTTCGCACTCGGCCACCTCGGAGAGCACGCCCCCGTCCCTCGGGGAGATATTCCGAAAGCGCCTGCCGGATATGGCCTCGCGGTACCGTCCGCCGATCCAGGCCCTGCCCTCGGGTTCGAGCGCCGCGGCCCTTCCCGTCCACTCCTGGCTAGAGAGCTCTCGCAAGCCTGATGCCATGCGCCCCCTCCTCTCGTCTGGTTGAGACCGTCCATGCCCGCCTGACGGGATCCTTCATCACGCCGTTACTCGACCCGCACCGCTTCGGCCCCGTTCGCGTCGGGGCCGGCCTTCGCGACGGCCTCCAGGACCCTCCCGCTCAACTCGACGCCGAGCCCGGGCCTGTCCGGCACCTCAAGGTACCCTTCGGCGTCGATGTCGAGCGGTTCGGCGAGGAGGAAGTCCCGCGCCTCTGGGCTCCAGCCCGGCGGGTCGAAGGGGAACTCCAGGTACGGCCCTCCGCCAACGCCCGCGGTGACGTGCAGGTTGGCGAGGAGCCCGATGCCGCCGTCGGTCCAGGTGTGCGGGGTGAACCACCTGCCTGAGGCAAGCGCAAGCTCGGCGACCGTGCGGCAGCGCATCATCCCGACGGAGAGCACGACGTCGGGCTGGTAGACGTCGAGGGCGTCCTCCTTCAGGAGGCGCAACAACTCCTCCTGCGTCCTGACCATCTCCCCCCCGGCCACCCGCGGCGATCCCGCGGCGCGCAGGCTCTTGAGGCCTTCGATGTCCGCCAGGGGCAGCGGCTCCTCGAGCCAGAACACGTCGAGGTCTCTAAGGCGCCCGGCTATCTTGCGCGCGGCGGCAGGGTCTATGCTCCGCCTGGCGTCCCCGGCCATGCGCCAGGCCTGGTTAAGGTCGACCATGACGTCCATCGAGCCGCCGACCGCGTCCCTGACGGCCTCGACCGCCTCTACGCCCTCATCTAACCGCCACGGGTCCACGCGCAGCTTTATAGCCCTGAAGCCGCGGTCCCGGCACGCCAGCGCCGAGCGCGCCCTTTCCGATGGCTCCATGAGGGCACCGGTAGAGGCGTAGGCGGGCACCCTGTCGGAGGCCCCGCCGAAGAGGTTCGAGACGGGCTGGGCGCAGATCTTCCCGACGAGGTCCCAGAGCGCCGCTTCCACCGGCCAGTACCGGCCGGCGTGGAACGAGAGCGTCTCGAGGACCCTCACGTGGCGGGACATCCGCATGGGGTCTTCGCCGATAAAGTGATGAGCGTAGCGGGAGAAGTCGGACATCGTGTCCCCAGAACCGACGCCCGTGACCCCCTCGTCCGTGTCGACGAAGACGAGGGTCGCCTCCGTTACGCCCCGCGGGTCCGGGTCCCAGGCGGCCCTGAAGGGGGGGTCAAGGTCCCGCGCCACGCGCGCGATCCTGACGCCCGTTATCTTCACCCAGGGCCCTCGAAGAAAGGGTTCGAGGGCGAGCCCGCAAGCGCGAGAACGTCCTCGACCGAAGGCGTTCCGTCGACGGCGGCCTGGATTGCCTCCCTTACCGAGCGCCGGTTGTTCTCGAAGACGGCCCCCTCGTCGTCCGCCCCGGGGTTGACGTAGACGGCCGCGATGCAGAGGAGGTCGCGCACCTCTTCGGCGGGCACGATGCCGGCCGCGACGGCGCCGGCGACGCCGGAGGCGATCCCGGCCTGCGCCGCGCCGAACGTCAGGTTGACGTGTGACTCCTTCCCCATCGTCGTCTTGTTGACGAACAGCGTGAAGGGCAGGGCTGGCACCCCGGGCCGGACCACCGCGACGAAAGGGGTGTGGCCCATCCGGGGCGTCGCCAGGGCCGTCGTCCAGGCCGTCTCTACCGGGCCGCCCTTGCGGCCGATGACGACGTTGACGTGCGCGGCGTTTACGCCGTCCCCGACGAAAGACTCCCCGATCAAACTCCCTGCCGCAAACGTCACGATGACCCATCTCCTCTCTGAGAACGAAGCGCCAGACCGTTCCTCCTACGCACGCCGGCTCCCGGCTTCCTCCCCGCTTATCCGCCGATCCCAAGCCGACATGGTCCCCGAAGAGGCCTGCGGCGTGAGGAGGCTAACGACGAAGAAGGTGACGAGGCTCGCCAGGAGGCCACCGTAGATGGGGCTGTTGGCCAGCAGCCCCTGCCAGGCCATGAGACCCACCACTACCAACCCGCCGACGAGCATGGAAGCGAGCGCCCCGACCCCCGTTACGCGCCCCCAGAACAGCGCGCCGAACATGGCGGCGAAGCAGAGCCCGAGGATCAGGTAGCCGAGCGCGTTATCCATCCCCGTACTTCTTCTGCAAGGCGATGAGCCCCAGAAAGTCGTGGGCCAAGTTGGCCGCCACGAGCGCGGTGACCTGCCCGGGGCCGTCGTAGGCCGGGCAGACCTCGACCACGTCGAAACCGGCGATGTCGATCCCGGCGAGCCCCCGCACGAACTCCTGCGCCTCGCGGCTGGTGTAGCCCCCGATCTCGGGCGTCCCGGTGCCGGGCGCGTACGCGGGGTCGACGAAGTCTATGTCGAAGGAGACGTAGACCTTCGCGTCGCCGACCCGGTCCTTGATCCGCTCTATAACGGCAGGTATCCCGAGCTCGCGAACCTCATCTGTTGGGACGAGGTCGAAGCCCATGTCCTTCGCGTCGTCCCAGTCGCGCTCGTCGTAGATGGAGCCGCGCATCCCTACCTGGATGGAGCGCGAGGGGTCGAGTATCCTCTCCTCGACCGCCCGCCTGAACGGCGTCCCGTGGGTGTACTTCTGGCCGAAGTAGGAATCCCAGGTGTCGGGGTGGGAGTCGAACTGGACGAGGGCCAGAGGCCCGTGTACGGCCGCCGCGGTGCGAAGCTCGGGCAGGGCTATCGAGTGGTCGCCGCCGAGGACTATCGGGACGACGCCCGCGCGGTGGATCGGTTCGAGTCCTTCGGAGATCTTCTCGTAGCTCTCCCGGATAAAGCCTGGCACTATCGGCACGTCGCCGTAGTCGATCACGGATAGGTAGTCGAAGATGGTCACGCCGAGGCCAGGGTTGTGGCGGCGCAAGAGGTGGGAGACGCTCCTTATGGCCTCGGGCCCGAAGCGGGCGCCCACGCGGAAGGTGGCGCCCGTGTCGAAGGGGGCCCCCACTATGGCGGCGTCGGCGTTCTCGAGGTCGCGCACGTTCGGCAGGCGCATGAACGTGCGCACGTCCGAGAAGCGCGGGGTCGCGAACGAGTCCGCGGGTTCGTACCGGGTCAAGCGGTTCCCTCTCTACTAGCGGTTCTCGCGGGCTGTGGCCTCCTCGTTGATCACCGCGTCGGGCGCCCTCTCGGGCGGGCCGAAGGCGCGACGCAGTAGGTAGGCGATCATGATGACGCCGAGGCTGATGAGGCTCGCGATGATCTGGGGCCGCAGCCCCTCAATAAAGAACATGGCGATGAGGACGGCGAGGATGCCGAAGATCGAGAGGTACGTAAGCCACGGGTAGAACCACATCTTCAACTGGAGAAGCTCGGGGTTGTCGCGCTCCAGCCGGCGGCGCATCACGAGCTGGGAGACGGCTATCAGGAGGTAGACGAAGAGCGCGATGGCGCCTGAGGCGTTGATAAGCCAGGTAAAGACCTCCTCGGGGAAGAAGTAGAAGATCGCCACCGAGACGTAGGCGAAGAAGGTCCCGGCCAGGATCGCCCAGATCGGCACCCCGCGCCTTGTCGTGTTGGTGAGGAACCCGGGCGCGTCGTTGTGGCGCGTGAGCGCGAAGAGCATCCGGCTCGTCGTGTAGAGGCTCGAGTTCAGGACGGAGAGCACGGCCGTCAGCACGACGAGGTTCATGATGAGCGGCGCGTATGGTATCCCCATCTCCCCGAACGCTAGCGTGAACGGGCTCTTTACGACGTCCTCGGTAAAGCCTGTGTCCCACGGCACGATGCAGGCGACGAAGAAGACGGAGATCACGTAGAAGAGCAGGACGCGGTAGATGACCGCGTTGGTGGCCCTGGCCACGTTCCTGCCAGGCTCGTCGGACTCGGCTGCGGCTATCGTCACTATCTCGGCCCCGACGAAAGCGAAGATCACGGTAGCAACCCCGCTGAACATCGCCAGCGGCCCGTTTGGGAAGAAGCCGCCCTGGGCGTAGAGGTTCGAGAAGCCCGGCGAGTTGCCGCCGGGCCAGAGCCCTATCACGAACAGGGCCCCGAGCCCTATGAAGAGCACGATCGCGACGACCTTTATCCCCGCGAACCAGAACTCGAACTCCCCGTAAGACCCCACGGAGTACAGGTTTGTCGCCGTGAGCAACAAGACGAGCGCAAGCGCCATGAGCCAGGGCGGCACCCCGCTTACGTACTGCCCCAGTATCCCAGCCGCCACGGTAGCCTCGAACCCGACGACGATGGCCCAGAAGTACCAGTAGAGCCAGCCAATGGCGAACCCGGCCCAGTTGCCCAGGGCCATCCGCCCGTAGTCAGAGAAGGAGCCCACGGAGGGCCGGGCCACAGCCATCTCGCCGAGCATCCGCATGATGAGGATGAGCAGGGTGCCGGTGAGCAGGTACGTGAGTACGGTCGCGGGGCCGGCCTGGTTGAGGATCGGGCCGGTGCCAACGAAGAGGCCGGCGCCTATGATCCCGCCGAGCGAGATCATGGTCATGTGGCGCCTCTTCAGCCCGGCCTGAAGCTTGCCCTGCCCCTCCTGGGTCCTCTCGCCCGCGGTCGCCTCGGCCATGACTCCCCTTTCATCGGCGCTGATCCCCCAAACGCGCAGCTTACATGCTACGCCCGTTCCCGCACAACCCGGGAGAGGGGACGGAGCCCGGGCCTAGCGCGCCCCGCTTAGGAACTTCTGGGGATCGGTGTAGGGCAGGCCGTGGGCCTCGGCCACGGGCCCGTGCACGAGCTCCCCGCCGAGCGTAGAGAGGCCCTTAGCCAGGTTCGGGTCCTTCGCGGCCGCGCCCTCCACGCCATCGTCCGCGATCCTTATGAGGTAGGGCAGCGTCACGCTCGTGAGCGCCAGCGTCGAGGTCCTCGCCACCGCGCCCGGGATGTTCGCCACGCAGTAGTGGACGACGCCCTCCTCGACGTAGGTGGGCTCCGAGTGCGTCGTCGGCCGGCTCGTCTCGAAGCACCCCCCCTGGTCGATGGCGATGTCCGCCACCACGGAGCCGGGCCTCATGCTCGCGATCATCTCCCGGCTCACCAGCTTGGGCGCCTTCGCCCCGTGCACCAGCACCGCCCCTATGACGACGTCGCTCTCGGCCACGTAGGAGGCGGTACGGGCGCGGTTCGGTATCACGAGGTCGACCCGCCCCTCGAAGATGTCGGAGAGGTAGGCGAGCCTCTTGGGGTTGATGTCGAGCACCCTCACTATTGCCCGCATGCCCAACGCTATCTTCGCCGCCTCGGTCCCCGAGATGCCGCCGCCGATAATCGTGACCTTTGCCGCGGGCGTCCCCGGCACGCCCCCGAGCAGGAGCCCGGCCCCGCCGTTGGGACTCTCCAGGTGGTGCGCCGCCGCCTGCACGGCCATCCTCCCCGCAACCTCGCTCATCGGCGTGAGCAGCGGCAAACTGCCATCAGGGTCCTCGACGGTCTCGTAGGCGATTGAGGCGATCTTCTTCTCCATAAGGAACTCGGTGAGGCCCTTGTCAGCCGCGAGGTGCAGGTAGGTGAAGAGCTGCTGCCCCTCCCGGAAACGGTCGTACTCCTCGGGCACGGGCTCCTTGACCTTCACTATGAGGTCGGCCGCCCCGAAGACCTCGTCCGGCCCGTCGACCAGCCGCGCCCCCGCCGCCTCGTACTCCTCGTCGGTGAAGCCGGCCCCGCCACCGGCACCGGACTGCACCATGACCTCGTGCCCGTGGTGGACGAGCTCGAAGACCCCGTCCGGCTGCATGGAGACGCGGCCTTCCATGTCCTTGATCTCCTTTGGTACCCCCACCACCGTCGCCATGGCGAATCCTTTCTCCGGGTGACTCTCGACTTTCCTACCTTATAACAACGTTACTATAAACATGCAATGTTGCTGTTAGCGCGTACCCTGGCGCACAGACGGCGGCTTGCTTTTCCTGGTGACGATTACAATAATTATTTAACGATACCGGGATAGGCCCGGGTACGCGACGGGAGGCGGATTGGCGGCTAGCGGTGGTTCTGTTGGGTTCTCCATAGGAGAGGTCTCGCAGGCGGTTGGGTTGGCGCCGCAGACCTTGAGGCTGTGGGAGAGGGAGCGCCTGGTCAGGCCGCGGCGGACGGACCGGGGGTACCGGGTCTACACGGAGCCGGACGTTAGGCGGCTGCGGGAGATCAAGCACCTCAGGAAGGTCGAGGGGCTGAACTTCGCCGCCATCCGCAAGCAGCTCGGCGACGCGCCGGAGAACGGCGGGACGAACGGGGTGCCTCCGCGGGGAACTGCCGCGGCGCCGGGCGAGAGGTTGCGGCGGTTGCGGGTCAAGGCGCACAAGACGCTCAAGGAGGTCTCCGAGGCGACGGGCCTCTCCATAAGCTTCATCTCGGCGCTCGAGCGCGGCGGGTCAGGGGCGTCGGTGGCCTCGCTGCGGAGCCTCGCCGGGGCCTACGGGGTGACCATGCGGGAGCTTTTCGGGGCCGACCTGGAGCAGGCGTCGCCGCTCGTGCGCGGCGGGGACCGGCCGACCATGCAGTGGGACAACGGCGTGCGCTTCGAGGAGATGGCCTCGGGGGAGAAGGTGATGGATCCCTCGTACATCCGGGTGCCGCCGGGCGCGGGCAGCGAGGGCTTCTACTCGCACACGGGCGAGGAGTTCATCTACGTGATCTCCGGCCACCTCCTCGTCGAGCTAAAGGACCAGGGGGAGTTCAGGCTCGCCCCGGGCGACACGCTCTACTTCCCTTCCACCACCCCCCACCGCTGGTGGGCCGACGGGGAGCCCGTCGAGGCGGTCTACGTCAACACGCCGCCGACGTTTTAGCGGCCCGCCGCGCGGGCCGCGCTTTGGGCTTCCAGCTATCAGCCGTCGGCTTTTGTCTTGCGGGTGTTCGTTTCGGGCGGTGGCGGATAGCATGTGGGCTGTTCGCGGACTTTTTCTAGGGAGGGGATCATGGACGCCGACCGTTACCTTGACCTGTTGCTCTCCGTGCCGGTTCTCTCCGGCCCGGAGGTCTCCCCTGACGGGAGTTGGGTGGCGTGGAGCTGGTCGCGGCTCGGGCCTGCGGCGGACGTGTTCGCCGCACCCACGGACGGGTCCTCGCCGCCGGTCCGGCTGACGGAGACCGCCGCGGGCGACACGGCGGTGGCGTCGTGGGCGCCCGACGGGGGGTCCGTGCTGGTGACGCAGGACACCGACGGGGACGAGCGGGCGCGGCTCTACCGGGTGCGGCTGGACGCGCCCGGGGTGATGGAGCCGCTGACAGGGCCAGACCCCAACTACTTCCTGGGCGGCGGGCAACTGCACCCGAACGGGCGCTGGCTCGTCTACTCGGCGAACCTCGACGCGAGAAGCGGGGAGGAGACGGAGGAGGACGCCCTCTACCGGCACGACCTGGAGGGCGGGGAGCTGGTGGCGCTGGTCAGGCCCGAGAAGGGAAGTATCCCGTGGCCCGAGTTGAACCGGGGCGGGACCCACGTCCTGTACACGCGCAACGAACTCGACCCGGCTGGGCAGCAGGTGTGGCTCGTGGACGCCGAGGGGCGGGAGGATCGTGAGATCCTGAACTTCGGGGAGAAGGCGAAGGTCTCTGCCTCGTGGTTTCCGGATGGGCGCCGGGTCCTCTTTCTCGCGGAGGCCGGCCCGTACCGGCGTCTAGGCGTCTGGAGCCTGGACGACGAGAGCGTGCGCTGGCTTCTGGACGACCCAGGGCGCAACGTCGAGGAGGCCTTCGTCCCGCCGAACGGGGGCCCGGTGGTCGTCGTCGAGGTGGAGGGGGCGGGGATCAGGGCCTCCCTGCTGGACGCGGAATCGGGGGCTGAGTCCTCGCCGCCCGACCTCCCGGGCAACCTGGTGCCGCTCGCCCCCGCGGGGGACGCCTGGGTCTGCAAACGCTACGACGCCCGCCACCCCGTGGACCTCGTCAGGCTCGCGGAGGACGGGGAGGCCGCAAGCATCACCGGCCTTCAGGGGAGGACGGACCTCGACCCAGGCCGGCTCGCGGCGGCCGAGGACTTCCGGTGGCGCTCGGTGGACGGGCTGGAGGTGCAGGGGTGGCTGTACCGGGCGGCGGGCGAGGTAGTCGGCACGGTGGTCCTCGTCCACGGCGGGCCGACGAGCCTGGCCGAGGACCGATTCAACGCCGAAGTCCAGTACTTCGTCGCGCGGGGCCTGCACGTGCTCGCCCCGAACTACCGCGGGAGCACGGGGTTCGGGCTGCCGTTTCAGGAGTCCATAAAAGAGGAGGGCTGGGGCGGCAGGGAGCAGGAGGACATAAAGAGCGGGATAGAGGCCCTGATCGAGGCCGGCGTCGCCACTCCCGGCCGCGTCGGCGTCACCGGGACCTCCTACGGCGGCTACTCGGCGTGGTGGGCGATCACGCACTATTCGACCGACCTCGTCGCCGCCTCGGCCCCGATCTGCGGCATGACCGACCTCGTCGTGGACTACCACGCCACCCGCCCCGACCTCCGCCCCTACAGCGAGGAGATGATGGGCGGCACCCCCGAGGAGGTCCCGGACCGCTACCGCGAACGCTCCCCCATAAACTTCGTCGGGAACATCAGGGGAAGGCTGCTCATAGTCCAGGGCATGCAGGACCCTAACGTCACCCCCGAGAACGTCGACGTCGTCGTGAGGGCGCTCGGCCGCGAGGGCATCCCCTACGACCTCGTCACCTTCGAGGACGAGGGCCACGGCATCTCCCGCCCCTGGAACCTGAAGACGCTCTACCCGCGACTCGCCGATTTCTTCGGATCAGCCTTCGGCTGAAGCAGTCAGCCGTCAGCTTTCAGCTTTTTGGCTGGGATCGGCACAACGGATCACGAATCGCGGGGGTCGCTGGCAGCGGGACGCCCCATCCCGCAAGCCGATGAGGATCAGGCCTCGGGCATCCCGAGAGCTGACCGCTGATAGCTAAAAGGCCGACGCCCCGAAGGGCGCCGGCCTGGGGTGCGGGGGTTGGTCTACGGTTACCGGCGGTACACCTTCTCGCAGTCGGCGGCGACCTTGTCGCCCTTGTCGGCTTCGACGGTGTCGACGCCTGGGCCGCAGGAGATCACGTCGCGGGCGGAGTTGCCGTTCGCCGCCAGGATGGTGTCGTTGCCAGGGCCGCCGTAGATGTGATCCACCGAGGTGTCGGTCCCGTACTCGCCGGCGCCGTCGATGAGGGTGTCGTCCCCGTCGCCGCCCCGTATCTCGTCGGCGCCGAGGCCGCCCAGGATGTAGTCGTCGCCCGGGCCGCCGTAGAGGGTGTCGCTGCCGGTATCGCCGTTGTCGTGGCCGTTCTTGGGGGCGGAGCCGCGGATGTCGTCGTCGCCCGGGCCACCGTAAACGGTGTCGTCACCGAAGCCGCCGTTCAGCCAGGAGTCGTTGCCGCCGAGGCCATTGATCGTGTCGTCGCCGGCCCCGCCGGTGATACCGTCCGCGCCCCCGGTCCCGTCCATCGTCGCCGCGAAGGCCGTCCCCGCCGAGAGGACCGCCATCGCCGCCACCGCCGCCATTACCCGAACCATCCGCCCCATGCCCGCTCCCTTCTCGTCGTCCCTGCCCCCGGTCTCTCCGGTTGCTGTATTTGGAACTCTAAGGGCGCCGCGTAACGTACCGGCGACATACGGGTAACGCTTCGGTCACGCTTGCGTAACTTTTCGGTAACAGCGCCGAACGCCCGCGCTGGCCGTGCGTCCAAGACGGCCCCCCGCATATCCGGCCCGCGGTACGTCGGCCCACCAGGCCCGCCCCTATATACTTGTGCCTGTCACTTGCGCCTGGCTTGATCGGCTTACAGTAACTGTGTAGTATTCGTGAAGGACTAGGGACCGGCCTGGACCGGCCGGAGGAGGTTATCGCATGGATGTGATGAGGGGTCTCGGGGAACACGGGGATTCCACGCGGTTGGCTGGCGTGGAGAACCTTATGCTCCACTTCACGCCTTACTCCGAGGACTGGTCGAAGTTGCCGGTCATAGTCTCGGGCGAGGGGTCCTACGTTACAGACGATGGGGGCCGCAGCTACATAGACGGGCTCGCCGGCCTCTTCACTACGCAGGTCGGCCACGGCCGGGCGGAGCTCGCCGAGGTCGCCGCGAAGCAGATGAAGGAGCTGGGGTTCTTCCCCAACTGGAGCTTCCAGCACCCGAGGAGCCTGGAGCTTGCGCACAAGATCGCCGAGATAGCGCCGGGGGACCTCAACAGCACGTTCTTCGTCTCCTCGGGGTCCGAGGCGGTCGAGACCGTCATAAAGCTGGCCCGGCAGTACCACAAGACAAACGGGGAGCCGGGGCGGTACAAGATCATCTCCAGGGACGTCGCCTACCACGGGACCACGATGGGCGCCTTGAGCGTTACGGGCCTTCCCTCCTTCAAGGCCCCGTTCGAGCCGCTGCCTGGCGGCTTCTTCCACGTCAAGAACACCCAGCAGGACCCCGAGGGGGCCGCGGACGCCATAGAGCAGATGATCGAGGCCGAGGGGCCAGACCAGGTCGCCGCCGTGATCCTGGAGCCCGTGCAGAACGCCGGCGGGTGCCTCGTCCCGCCGCCCGACTACTGGACGCGGGTGCGCGAGATCTGCGACCGCCACGGCGTCTTGCTCGTCTCGGACGCCGTGATCTGCGCCTTCGGGCGCCTCGGCGAGTGGTTCGGCATCGAGCGCTTCGGCGTCGTCCCTGACATGACGAGCTTCGCCAAGGGCGTGACGAGCGGCTACCTCCCCATGGGCGGCGTAGTCGTCAACGACAAGATAGCCCACACCTTGAAGGACGGGGCCTCGATGTTCATGCACGGCTCGACCTTCGGGGGGCACCCTGTCTCCTCGGCGGTGGCGCTCGAGAACATCGCGATAATGGAGCGCGAGAACCTGCTCAAGAACGTCCACGACCTCGAGGGGCACTTCGGCGACGAGCTGGGGCGCATGGCGGCAGACCACCCGGTCGTCAAGGAGGTAAGGGGGATGGGCTTCTTCTGGGCCGTCGAGGTCAACCCGGAGAAGGCCGACGGGACGCCGCTGACCGGCGACGAGTACCAGAAGTACTTCAAGGGCGTCCTCTCCAGGAAGCTCATGGAGGGAGGCCTGATCTGCCGCTTCGACGACAAGGACGAGCCCGTCATCCAGTTCTCCCCGGCGCTTGTCTCCGACAGGCAGGTCCTCAGCCGCATAGCGGAGATCACCGACGACGCCCTCACGGAGCTCGAAAAAGAGCTGGGCTACAGGGGCTAGCGTGGTAGACGCGGTCACCCGCGGCGGGCCGGGGGCCGGGGCTTGACCCGTACCGTCGGCGCGCGGAGGGACGCCCCAGCCGGGCAGAAAGACTACCGCTCGTTCAGCTTCTGGCTGGAGACGACGGGCGAGGAGATCGTCCCCCGCCAGCCGCTCCCGGGCCCTGCGGAGGCGGACGTGGCGATCCTCGGGGCCGGGTTCACGGGCCTGTGGACGGCGTACTACCTGCTCAAGAACGACCCCTCGCTGCGCGTGGTTGTGCTTGAGGCCGAGACCGCGGGCTTCGGGGCCTCCGGCCGCAACGGCGCCTGGTGCAACGCGGCCTTTCCCGTCACCCCAGGCGAGCTCGCGCGGCGCTTCGGCGCCGAGTCCGCCAGGGACCTCCTGCTCCAGATGCGCGGCGCGGTCGACGAGGTAGGGCGGGTCTCTGAGGCCGAGGGCATCGAAGCCCAGTTCTTCCGCGGCGGCCAGCTCAGGATCGCCAGGGGCCCGGCCCAGGTGCCCAGCATAGAAGGCTCCCACGAGTCCCTCCGGGCCCTCGGCCTGGACGAGGGCCTCGAGTTGCTCGACGAGGCCGAGACCGCGCGGCGCGTCAGGATCACGAACGCCAGGGGCGCCCTGTTCAGCCCGCACTGCGCGACCATCCATCCGGCCAGGCTCGCGCGCGGGCTCGCCCGGGCCGTCGAGCGCCTGGGCGGCGAGATCTTCGAGGGCACCCCCGTCAAGGACTTCGAGACCGGGAGCAGTCCGCGCCTCGTGACGGAGGCAGGCGACGTGCGGGCGCGGACGGTAGTGCTCGCCGGTGAGGCCTACCTGGCGCGGCTGCGCAAGCTGCGCCGGCAGGTGCTGCCCATCTACTCCCTCATCGTGCTGACCGAGCCACTATCGCATGAACAGTGGGCCGAGATCGGGTGGGATGGTCGCGAGTGCGTGGCCTCAAGCCGCTACACGGTCGATTACCTCTCGCGGACCGCAGACGGGCGCATACTCTTCGGCGGACGCGGGGCGCCCTACCACTACGGGTCCCAAATAGAAGACGAGTACGACCTGCACGGTCCCACCCACGAGATGCTCCGCCGGACGGCGCGGGAGTGGTTCCCGGTCCTCGAAGGCGCGCGCTTCACCCACGCGTGGGGGGGGCCGCTCGCCATGCCGCGCGACTGGATGCCGACGATGTCATACGACCCGGCCGAGGGCGTCGCGACCGCGCGCGGCTACACGGGGCAGGGTGTGGCGACCGCCAACCTCTCCGGCAGGACGCTGGCCGACCTGATCCTTGGCCGCGACACGGACGTAACCCACCTGCCGACCGTGAACCACAGGCCGCGTTCCTGGGAGCCCGAGCCGCTGCGCTGGCTCGGCGCCCGCTACGTGCAGCGGGGCCTGATGCGGGCGGACGACCGCGCCGAGAGGACGGGCGAACCCCCGACCGGGAAGACCCTGGCCGAACGGCTCGGGAAGCACTAGGACGTCTATGCCCGCGAGAGACCCCGAACCAAGAGGAGAAAGGGTGAGGATACAGAACACCGAGAGGACGGCGGCAGCAGAGGCGGGAGCTTCCGCGCGTCCGTTCGGATCGGGGCGGGCGGGCGGATGACGGTGGGCCGGGCGCGGAGGGAGCCGGCGGTGGACGCGGTGGTCGTCGGCGCTGGCCTGGCAGGGCTCACGGCGGCCAGGGAGCTAGAGGCCGCGGGCGCCTCCGTGCTCGTCGTCGAGGCGAACGACAGGGTGGGCGGCCGGACGATGACCCGCCGCGTCGGCGGGGTGCCCGTCGAGATGGGCGGGCAGTGGGTAGGTCCGGACCAGCGGCGCATAAACGCCCTCGCCAGAGAGCTCGGCGTCGGGATCTTCCCAACCGAGGTTCCCGGGCGGACCGTCTTCGACGAGAACGGCCGCCGCTCGGAGTACGAGGAGGGCGGGGAGGTGCCCTTCGCCGACCCGGACGCGGCCTCCGAGGTCGCGGAGGTCTTCGAGGCTTTGAGCCGGCTCGCCGCGGATGTTCCAGCCGAGGCGCCGTGGAAGGCAGAGAAGGCGCGGGAGTGGGACGGGCAGACGCTCGAGACCTGGAAGCTCGGCCAGACGCGCACCACGGGCGCTCGGTTCTACTTCGACCTGGCCGTCGAGTCGCTTTACGCCTGCGAGCCGCGCGACGTCTCGCTGCTCGGCGTGCTCTCGGACATCACCTCCTCGGGAGGATTCGGGGGGCTCTTCGAGATAGAGGCCTCCGCCGAGGAGCACAGGCTCGTCGGCGGCGCGCAGGAGTTGTCCGAGCGGATGGCGCGGGGGCTGGAAGGGCGCGTGGTCCTCGGCTCCCCGGCGCGCCGGATCTCGCAGGACGCCGAAGGGGTGCTCGTCGAGTCGGACGAGCTCTCCGTCCGGGCGGGGGCCGTGGTCGTGTCGGTGCCGCCAGCCCTGCGGGGGCGCATCGAGTACGCCCCGGCGCTGCCGCCGGCTCACGACGGGCTCACCCAGAGGATGCCGATGGGGGCCGTGATCAAGTGCAGCGCCGTCTACGACGCGCCCTTCTGGCGCGATGCGGGCCTCAACGGCAGGGCAGAGAGCGACGCCGGGCCGTGCAAGATCACATGCGACAACTCGATCCCAGGCGACGACGCTGGCGTCCTTACCGGGTTCGTCCTGGGCTCCGACGCGCGCCGATGGGGAGGGAGGCCAGCGGGCGAACGCAAGCGGGCCGTCCTCGAGTGCTTCGCCCGGTTTTTCGGTCGTGAGGCGCTCCATCCTCGCGGCTACGCGGAGTGCGACTGGGGCGCAGAGCCCCACGCCCGCGGCGGCTACGCGGGCGTGCCCGTGCCGGGCTTCTTCCTTGACCACGGGCAGGCAATGCGGGAGCCCGTGGGCCGCGTGCACTGGGCGGGGACGGAGACGGCGACGAGGTGGAACGGGTACATGGACGGGGCCGTGGAATCGGGACAACGGGCGACGCGGGCGGTACTCTCGGGCGGCGCGGGGCACCGTTCGCGGACGGCTTCGGGCGGGCCAGATCTCTCACGGGGAAGGTCCCGAGCAGGGGCCACGGGCACAGGAGGATAAGAGTGGAAGAAAGACGGACCAGGGAACGTCCGACGCGGGCGGAGGAAGGTGCCGGGAGGGACGTCGCCGTGCGGCTGGCGGGGATCACCAAGCGGTTCGGAGAGTTCGTTGCGGTCGACGACCTGAACCTGGACATCTACGAAGGGGAGTTCTTCTCGCTGCTCGGACCTTCGGGATGCGGGAAGACGACGACGCTGCGCATGATCGCGGGCTTCGAGAAGCCCACGGAGGGCGAGATCTCCGTGGCAGGCCAGGAGGTACAGGGCGTCCCGCCGTACCGGAGGCCCGTCAATACCGTCTTCCAGTCCTACGCCATCTTCCCCCACCTCAACGTCTTCGACAACGTGGCCTTCGGCCTCAGGCGGGCGAAGGTCCCCAAGGACGAGGTCGCAAGCAGGGTGGCCGACGCGTGCGAGATGGTGCAGCTCGTGGGCTTCGAGAAGCGCAGGCCGGGCATGCTCTCCGGCGGCCAGCAGCAGCGGGTCGCGCTCGCCCGCGCGCTCGTCAACAGGCCGAAGGTGCTGCTACTCGACGAGCCGCTTGGCGCCCTCGACCTCAAGCTCCGCAAAGAGATGCAGCTCGAGCTCAAGAGCCTGCAGGAGGAGGTGGGCATCACCTTCGTCTACGTCACCCACGACCAGGAAGAGGCGCTCACCATGAGCGACAGGATCGCGGTGATGGACGAGGGCAGGGTCCAGCAACTCGCCGGCCCGACCACCCTCTACGAGAAGCCCGCAAACCGCTTCGTCGCCGGGTTCATCGGGCAGACGAACGTCTTCTCAGGTACGGTCGAGGCGGCCAACGGCGACAGGACGACGCTGCGGACGCGCGAGGGCCTGAGGGTCGAGGCCGTGGCGCGCGAGCAGGGTTCTCCGAGGGAGGGCGAGGAGGCGCACGCGGCGGTCAGGCCGGAGAAGGTAAGGTTCGGCGCGTCGGGCGACAACGTCTCCGCTGCCGAGGTGAAGCAGGTCGTCTACCTGGGCGCGAGCACGCAGTACATAGTGGAGTTGGAGGGGGGCGGGAGGCTGGTGCTCTACCAGCAGAACGCCTTCGACGCCGCGGGGCCCTCCGAGGGGGACGGGGTCTCGGTGGCGTGGGACGCGCAAAACTGTCTGGTACTAGGGGGTTGACGATGAAGAGGATCTCGCGCGGCAGGTTCCTCAGGACGATGGGCGCAGCCGGTGTGGCCGGCTCGACCCTCTCGGTGCTGGCCTGCCAGCCGAACACGAGCGCGCAAGGTGGCGGCGGGGCTGGCGGGGGTGGCCCGGAGGAGAAGGCGCTCAACTTCTACAACTGGTCGGACTACGTGGCCGAGAGCACCGTGCCCGGCTTCGAGAAGCAGACCGGCATAGAGGTGACGCAGGACTTCTTCTCCTCCAACGAGGACCTGCTGGCGAAGCTGCAGGCCGGTGGCACGGGGTACGATGTGATCGTCCCCAGCGACTACATGGTCGCCATCATGATCAAGTCCGACGTCGTGCAGAAGCTGGACATGTCCCAGATACCGAACTCCAAGAACGTCGGCAAGGAGTACACGGGCCTCTCCTACGACCCGAACAACGAGTACAGCCTCCCCTACCAGTGGGGCACCACCGGCATCCTCTACAACAAAAAAGAGATAGGCCAGCTCCCGGAGTCCTGGGACCCCCTGTGGGACGCCGAGTTCGAGGGCGAGATGTCCATGCTGAACGACACGAGGGAGACGCTCGGGGCCGCCCTCTACAAGCTGGGATACTCCGTAAACACCAAGGACACGGGCGAACTCCAGGAGGCCGCGGACGAGCTCAAGAAGCAGAAGCCCTTGCTGCGCGGGTACTTCGACTCCACGGAGGCGCGCCCGCTCGTCCAGAACGGCGACCTCCTGCTCGGGCACGTCTTCAGCGGCGACGCCTTCCTTGCGCTCTCTGAGAACGGCGACCTCGACTACGTGGTCCCAAAGCCCGCCGCCACCCGCTGGACGGACAACATGTGCATCCCCAACGGCGCCGAGCACCCGCAGAACGCCCACAAGTTCATAAACTACATCCTTGGCGCGAAGACGGGGGCCGACCTCTCCAACTACACCTACTACAACACCCCGAACGCCGCCGCCCTGCCGATGATCGACGGCGCGCTCAAGGACCTGCCTGGCTACGTCCTCCCCGACAGCGTCTTCGAGAGGTTGCAGGTAATAGAGGACCCGGGCGAGACAACGCGCGAGTACGAGCGCCTGTTCACCGAAGTGAAGAGCTCCTGAGATGAGGGAGCGCGTGGCGAAGGGCTGGACGCTGGGCCTCTCGGCGCTGCTGGCGCCCGTCACCCTCTGGCTCGGGCTCTTCTTTCTCGTGCCGCTGCTCTTCATCCTGGCGTACTCGTTCGGGACGAGCGGGGCCTACGGCGGCATCACTCTGGGCTTCAACCCGGGCAACTACCTGCTGGTCTTCGACCCGCTCTACCTGAACATCATCGTCCGCTCGTTCGGGATAGCGGCGCTGACGACGCTACTCTGCTTCTTGCTCGGCTACCCGCTCGCCTACTTCATAGTCTTCAAGGGAAGGCGGTGGCGCAACGCCCTGATCCTGCTCGTCATGGTCCCGTTCTGGACGAGCCTGCTCATCCGGGCCTACGCCTGGGTGGTGATCCTGGGCGGCAACGGCATCGCCAACAAAACCCTGCAGTTCCTCGGCATAACCGACGGACCGGTGAACCTTATCTTTACCCCTGAGGCCGTCCTCATGGGCATGACCTACTCCTACCTGCCTTTCATGATCCTGCCCCTCTACGCCGCCCTCGAGAAGTTCGACGTGCGCCTGAAGGAGGCGGGCAAGGACCTCGGGGCGAGCCGGTGGCAGACGTTCTTGCGCGTGACGTTCCCCCTGAGCCTGCCCGGCGTGATAGCCGGCAGCATCCTCGTCTTTATCCCGTCCGCCGGCGAGTTCGTCATCCCCGACCTGCTCGGCGGCTCCCGCACGGTGATGACGGGGAACCTGATCCAGAACCAGTTCCTCCAGGCCCGCGACTGGGCGTTCGGGAGCGCCCTCTCGGTGATGCTCGCCGTCCTGCTGCTCGGCGCGATAATGTTCTACATCCGCCGCGTCGGCACGGACAAGCTGGAGGGGGTCTAGATGGCCGCGACGACGAAGGGCCCCCGTAAGGGGGCGATGAACGGGCTGCCCGACTGGGGCCTGCTTCTGGGCTCCGTGCTCGTCTACCTTTTCCTCTACGCCCCGATAGCGGTCCTCATCCTCTTCTCGTTCAACTCGACGCGCAGCACCCAGGTCTGGACCGGGTTCTCCTTCGAGTGGTACGGGCAGCTCCTGAGCGACCCGACGATACTCCAGGCCTTCAGGACCTCGCTCGTGGTAGGCGTCACCTCGACGCTCATCGCCACCGTCATAGGCACGCTGACGGCGCTCGCCCTCTCGCGGCACCGCTTCAGGGGGCAAACCGTCGCGGACTCGGCCATCTACATGGCGACCGTGATGCCGGAGATCGTGGTCGGGGTGAGCCTGCTGGTCTTCTTCGTGGCCGTCGGCTTCCAACTCGGCATCACGACCATCATCATCGCGCACGTGGCGTTCTCGATCTCCTTCGTCACGATAGTCGTGCGCGCCCGGCTGGCCGGGATGGACCGCTCGGTAGAGGAGGCCGCCCAGGACTTAGGCGCGAGCCCCGTGCAGACCTTCTTCAGGGTTACGCTGCCCCTGATCCTACCGGGCGTAATGGCGGGCGGCCTGCTGGCGTTCACGCTCTCGTTCGACGACTTCGTGATCACGTACTTCGTGAGCGGGGTCGGGTCGAGCACGCTGCCGCTCAAGATCTACTCCATGATCAAGTTCGGCGTGAGCCCCGTCATCAACGCGCTCTCGACGGTAGTCCTCGTGGCGACGCTGTTCCTGATCTTCGGCGGCAGCCGCCTCCTGGTCCGCAAGGAGAAAGCCTAGAGGTGCAGACCACGGTAGAAAGCCGGACGCCCGAGACGTCCATCCCCGCCGGCCTCGCCGTGCCTCCCCTACCCCGCATCCGGGCGACCAAGGAGGGACCTTGACGACCGTCCGCCCCATCCGCGAGTCGGACCGCGACGCCTGGCTCACCCTCTGGCACGGCTACAACGCCTTCTACCGCAACGATCCGACTGAGGCGGTGACGCGGGCGGCCTTCCGGCGCCTGTGCGAGGGCACAGACGGGTTCTTCGGGCTCGTGGCGGAAGACGGAGCCGGCGGCCTGGTCGGCCTGACGCACGCGGTCTTCCACCCCGCCACCTGGACGACCGGTACCTACTGCTACCTGGAGGACCTGTTCGTCTCGCGCGGGGAGCGCGGTTCGGGGACGGGGCGGCTCCTGATAGAGGGCGTCTACGCCGAGGCCGACCGCCGCGGCGCGGACCGCGTCTACTGGCACACCCAGCAGTACAACGCCCAGGCCCGCTCGCTCTACGACTCGGTGGCCCACGCGACGTCTTTCGTCGTCTACAAGAGGTAACGGAGGAGAGATGGCACAAAACGGACGGTTGTCCGTCGTCAATCCGGCGACCGAAGAGGGGATAGAGGAGATCGGGACTACGGGCCCGGGGGAGCTCGACTCTGTCGCCGGGCGGGCGAGGCGCGGCTTCGATGAGTGGCGCGGCTTCGCGGGGCTGGACCGGGCCGAGGTCTTCCACGAGATCTCCGCGAAGCTGCGCGGCCACGCCGATGAGTTGGCGGAGATCATGACCGCCG
Source organism: Rubrobacter sp. (assembly GCA_035264945.1). GTDB lineage: Bacteria > Actinomycetota > Rubrobacteria > Rubrobacterales > Rubrobacteraceae > Rubrobacter_D. The sequence goes on along the minus strand of DATFPF010000150.1, from coordinate 41,796 downwards.
AGGGGGGCAAGCCGTTTATAGAGAACCGGGACGAGGTAACCTGGACGGCGGCGTGCTTCGACTACTACGGCGAGATCGCGCGCGACTCCGTCGGCTACCTCCCGGCCCCCATCGAGCCCCAGCAGCTCGCCATGGTAGTAAAGGAGCCCGTGGGCACCGTCGCCTGCATCGTCCCCTGGAACTACCCGCTGCTGCTGGCGGCCTGGAAGGTAGCGCCGGCGCTCGCCGCAGGCAACGCCGTCATCCTCAAGCCCTCGGAGGAGACGCCGCTCGCGACCAGGCGGATGATGGGGCTCATGGAGGGGCTGCCGGAGGGGCTCTTCCAGGCGGTATACGGGGCCGGGGACGTGGGAGAGGCGCTCGTGCGGCACCCCGGCGTGGACATGATCGCGTTCACGGGCAGCCAGGAGACCGGCCGCAAGGTCGGCATCACGGCGGCAGAGCGCCTGATGCGGGCGAACCTCGAGCTCGGCGGCAAGGACCCGTTTATCGTTTGCGACGACGTTGACGTGGAGATAGCGGCCCAGGGCGCCGTCTGGGCGGCGTGCCTGAACGCCGGGCAGGTCTGCACCTCATCAGAGCGCTTCTACGTGGACAGGAAGGTGGCGGACGACTTCGTCGAGGCGTCGAAGGCCTTCGCCGAGTCGCTGAACATCGGAGATCCCATGGACGCGGAGACGGACATCGGGCCCATGATCAACGCCAAGGGCCGGGACAAGGTCGAGGACCACGTCGGCCAGGCCATAGGCAAGGGCGCGAGGCTCGTCACGGGCGGCGAACGCTTCGGCGGGCGGGGCTTCTTCTACCGTCCCACGGTCCTTACCGGCGTCGAGCCATCGATGAGGGTAATGAGCGAGGAGACCTTCGGGCCTGTGCTCCCCGTGGTGGAGGTGGATTCGCTGGATGAGGCCATCGGGCTCGCGAACTCCGTCCCGTTCGGGCTCGGGGCGAACGTGTACACGCGAGACTTCGAGAAGATGCTCAGGTGCGCGAGGGGCATCAGGGCCGGCACGGTCTGGATCAACGACCCCCTCACTGACAACGACGCAGCCCCCTTCGGCGGCTACGGCGGGAGCGGCGTCGGCAGGGAGCTAGGCAGGGAGGGCCTCGAGGCGTTCCAAGAGTCCAAGCACGTCCACATCGACCCGAGGGTCGAGAAGAAGGAGTGGTGGTACCCGTATGGCGAGGGCGAAGAGCCGGGACAGAGGGTGATGTAGCGTGACGAACGCACCAGAGAGGATAGGGCCGGGCGTCTACAGGGTGGACGCCGTGGGGTTCAGGAACACCATAAGCGTGCTGCTCCTGGAGAACGACGACGGCTGGACGCTCGTCGACACGGGCCTCGCGGGCAGCGTGGAGAGGATCAAAGGCGCCATAGGGTCGCTCGGCTCAGGGCCGGGGGACCTGAGGCGTATCTTCCTGACCCACCAGCACGACGACCATACCGGGGGCCTCAAGGGCCTCCTGGAGTGGGCGCCGGACGCCGAGGTCGGCGCTACCGCGCACGAGGCCGACGTGATCTCCGGCCGGCGCGGCTACGATCCGTCGAGCAACGCTTTCTTCCGCCGCATGTCGAGCAACGCGCAGCCCCCCGGGGTGCCGGTCGGGAAGGTGCTGCGGGAGGGGGACCTCGTCTCGGGCTTCCGCCTGATCTCGACGCCGGGCCACTCCCTCGGCCACGCCTCGCTCCTGAGGGACTCGGACGGCCTCCTCTTCACCGCCGACGCCTTCGGGTGCCTGCCGAGGAAGATTCGCGTGGGGGTCCGCAAGGCATTCTGCACGGACCCGCCGCTCGCGGAACGCTCGGCCCAGAAGCTGCTCGCCGAGGACTTCGCGACGGTAATAATGGCCCACGGACCCGTGCTTTGGTCGGACGCTAGGGCGAAGCTCCAGAGGGCCGTCGAGCGTTGCCGCTACTAGCCGTGGCTGACGAGAAGCCATTCACGGGCGACGGGATGGACCCGCGCTGGCTCTCTTTCGGGAGGCTGCGGACGCCTGACCTGGATCTTGTGCGCCGCTGGCTCAGCGCCCCGCACGTCAGGCGCTGGTGGTACGCGGAAGGGACGTCGTACGCCGAGATCGAGGAGCACTATCTCCCTTCGATCGAGGACCGGGACGCGACGAAGATGTTTCTGATCCTGCACGAGAACAGGCCCATCGGGTTTATACAGGCGTACCGCATCACCGCCGAAGACGACGCGCGGTACGCGAACCTGGTGGACGTCGAGGACTCGGCGGGAATCGACCTGTTCATCGGGGAGTCGGAGTACGTCAATCGTGGCCTCGGGCGGCACGTTATCCGGCGCTTCCTCTCCGAGCACGTCTTCTCGGATCCAGGCGTGGAGGTGTGCGTGATCGGCCCCGAGCCCGAGAACGTCGCCGCGATACGGGCCTACGAGAAGGCGGGCTTCCGGTTCTTCAAGACCGTCCAGGTCCCCGGAGAACCCGAGCCCGAGTACCTGATGAAGCTCTCCAGAGGAGAGTTCGAGGGGGCCGGACTTGATTGAACGGACAAATGTCCGCTACGACGCGATAGTTGTCGGCTCAGGGCACAACGGGCTCATCGCCGCCGCCTACCTGGCGAAGGCGGGCAAGAGGGTACTCGTCCTGGAGCGGCGGGGGGTGATCGGGGGTGCCACCGTCACGGAGGAGCCGTGGCCCGGGTACAGGATCTCGACCTGCTCCTACGTCTGCCAGTTGCTGTTGCCGGAGGTGATACGGGATCTCGACCTCGCCCGTCACGGCTACGACGTAAGGCCGCTCGACCCCCAGTACTTTATCCCGTTCCCCGACGGCCGGTTCATGATCTCCTACCTCGACCCGGAGAAGACGGCAGGCCAGATCGCCACGTTCTCCCGCAAGGACGTCGCCGCCTCTGACGCCTACTGGGCGATGTGGGACCGAATCATCGCCAGGATGCGCCCGCTGCTCGACCTACCCTCCCCCACGCCGGAAGCCATCGAGCGCGCCTTCGACGGGCCAGGGGGAGAGGAGGACTGGCGCACGCTCACGCAGAAGAGCGTCGCGGAGGTGCTGGACGAGTACTTCGAGTCTGAGGAGCTGAAGGCGGTGCTTTGCGTGGGGGGCGTGATCGGGACCAACGCGGGCCCCCGCACCCCAGGGACGGCCTACGTCAAGTACCACCACATCCTCGGCAAGATCGCGGGCCACCAGGGCGCCTGGGGCTACGTCCGCGGCGGCATGGGCGCCGTCTCAGGGGCCATCGCCTCCTCCGACCGTGAGGCGGGCGTCGAGATCCTCACCGACGCCGAGGTCGCCGAAATAGATATCAGGGAAGGTACGGCGCGCGGCGTCCACCTCCTCGACGGCCGGTCCTTCGAGGCCGAGGTGGTCCTCTCCAACGCCGACCCGCACCGAACCTACCTCGGCATGGTCGGGAGGGAGCACCTCCCGGGGGAGCTCGTCCGGGGCGTAGAGTCGATGCGCGTCGAGGGCTCGGTGGTGAAGGTGCTGCTGGCGCTCGGGGAGTTGCCGGACTTCACGGCGTTGCCGGGAAAGGAGATAGGTCCCCAGCACACCGGCGGCATCGTCATAAACCCGTCCGTCGACTCGCTGCAGAGGGCGTGGGAGGAGTGCGAGCGGGGCGAACCTTCGAGAAATCCCTTCATGGACGGCTACATACAGAGCGCGACCGAGGACGGCTTGGCACCACCGGGCAAGCACACGATGAGCCTGTTCTGCCAGTACGCGCCCTACCGGCTCGCCGACGGGACGTGGGAGGAGAGACGCGAGGAGATAGGACTAAACATCGTCAGCACGCTCGGCGAATACGCGCCCAACCTGCCCGGCGCCGTGGAAGGCATGGAGGTGCTCGGTCCCCCGGACATAGAGGCCAGGATCGGGATAACAGGCGGCAACATCTTTCACGGGGAGATCCTGCCCGACGCCATGTTCTCGGGCCGTCCCGTCCCCGGCCACGGAGGCTACCGCACGCCCATAGAGAACCTCTACCTCTGCGGCGCCGGCACCTGGCCCGGGGGAGCCGTCTTCGGCGCCCCAGGCCGCAACTGCGCGAAGCAGGTCCTCACGGACCGCGAAGGGCGCCCGAGGCTTGACGGGCCTTTGCAGCTTGACTAGCATGGGGCTTGCTGTAGGGGTGGAAGGACACTAGAAGTACCTGGGAACCTTCGGTAGCAAGGTCGAAGGAGAGGAGAGGCGATGGGCGACACATCCGCGCGCGGGGTGGGTCCGCGTGACGGGGACCCCGGCGCGTCGGCGTTGTTGGACGAGGACGCGCGTCAGCTAGAGGCGCTCGGGTACAGGTCCAACTTCTCGCGAACGATGAGCGTGGCCGCAAATTTCTCTCTGGGGTTTACGTACCTTTCACCGCTGGTGGGGGTCTACACGCTGTTCGCCTTCGTGGTGTCCATAGGCGGGCCCGCGGCGGTGTGGACCTACCCCATCGCCATGGCCGGACAGTTGCTCGTGGCGCTCGTCTTCGCCGAGGTGCTCTCGCAGTACCCGATAGCCGGCGGGCCCTACCCGTGGGCCCTGAGGTTGTGGGGGAGGCACTACGCCTGGATCACGGGCTGGGTCTACGCGTGGGCGCTCCTCATTACCATCGCCGGGGTCGCCTACGGCGCGGGCCAGTTCGGCGCCGCGCTCTTCGGCGTGGAGGCAAGCCCGGGCTGGGACATAGCGGTGGCGCTGGTGCTGCTCGCGATCGCCGCCGCCATCAACTTCAGCGGCACGAAGAACCTCTCGCGGGCGGTTACGGCGGGCTTCGCGGCGGAGATCGTCGGCGTCGCGGGCGTGGGGTTGTACCTGATCATCTTCGGCCGGCAGAGCTCTTTTGGCGTGCTCTTCGACACGTTCGGGACCCAGGGCGACGGTTCGTACCTGTCGGCGTTTTTGGCCGCCGGGCTCGGGGCCGTCTTCCTCTTCTTTGGGTTCGAGGCCTGCGGCGACCTCGCCGAGGAGGTGCCCAACGCCAGCCGCAGCGTCCCGAGGGCCACGCTGCTCACGATCCTCGTCGGCGGCTCGATGGCGATCCTCAGCATGGTCGGCTTCATCCTCGCCATCCCGGACCTCGGCGCGGTCGTCTCCGGGGACAACGCCGACCCCATCGGGACCGTGCTCGGCGGCGCCTTCGGCGCCGTCGGATCTAAGGTCGTGATCGTCATAGCCCTCATAGCGTTCCTCTCGTGCACCCTGAGTTTGCAGGCGGCGGCGAGCCGCCTCATCTACGCCTACGCCCGCGACGGGATGGTCGCCGGCAGCGGCATCTTGGGCAGGTTCGACGACCGCCTGCACATCCCGCCAGCGGCGACCGCGACGGCGGCGATCATCCCGGTTTTGGTCGTGCTGCTGTTCGGCTTCTCGCCCGACGCGCTCACCCTGATCATCTCCTTCGCGGTGCTGGCGATCTACGTGGCGTTCCAGCTGGTGGTGTTCGCCGCGCTGGTCGCCCGGCTGCGTGGCTGGAGACCGGCCGGAAAGTGGACCCTCGGGGGGCTGGGGCTCGTAGTGAACGTCGGCGCGCTCGTCTACGGCGTCGCGGCGGCCGTCAACCTCGCGTACCCGAGGACGCCAGGCGTCCCCTGGTACCAGAACTACAGCGTGCTGCTCGGCACCCTCGTGGTGCTCGCCGTCGGCCTCGTCTACCTTGTGGCGGCCCGCCCGGCGGACCACCTCGACGTGCCGGCCGGCGACGCCATCCCGGACCGGGGACGGTAACACTCAAAGACGGCAGAAACGGACATCCGGCAAAGCAAGGCCCGAGAGGAAGGAAAAACATGCAGACGCAGACGAAAAGCGTAAAGAACTTTATCGACGGGGAGCACGCGGACCCCGTCGACGGACGCTACTACGACGTGACGAACCCGTCCACGGGTGAGGTCTTCGCCCAGGCGCCGGCCTCGGGCAAGGAGGACGTCGACCGGGCCTACAGGGCGGCCGAGAAGGCGTTCGAGGGTTGGCGCGACGCGACGCCGGCCACGAGGCAGCTCGCCCTGTTCAGGATCGCAGACGCCCTGGAGGAGCGGGCCGAGGAGATCGTGCGGGCCGAGTCGGAGAACACGGGCAAACCCATCGGGTTGACCATGGAAGAAGAGATACCGATGGCGGTTGACCAGATCCGGTTCTTCGCCGGCGCCGCCCGCGTGTTGGAGGGCAAGTCGGCCGGCGAGTACCTGGCGGGCCACACCTCCTTTATCCGGCGCGAGCCTGTCGGCGTATGCGGCCAGGTGACACCCTGGAACTACCCCATGATGATGGCCGTCTGGAAGTTCGCCCCTGCCATCGCCGCAGGCAACGCCATAGTCCTCAAGCCCTCCGACACCACGCCCGTCTCGACCGTGATGCTCGCCGAGATCGCCTCCGAGTTCCTGCCGCCGGGCGTCTTCAACGTGGTCTGCGGCGACCGCGACACGGGCCGCGCCATCGTCGAGCACCCGATCCCCCAGATGGTCTCTATCACGGGCTCCGTCCGGGCCGGGATGCAGGTGGCAGAGGCAGCGGCCAAGGACCTCAAGAGGACGCACCTCGAGCTCGGCGGCAAGGCGCCCGTCGTTGTCTTCGACGACGCGGACATCGAGGCCGCAGCAGAAGCCATAGCCGTCGGCGGCTACTTCAACGCGGGCCAGGACTGCACCGCCGCCACCCGCGTCCTCGCCGCCCCTAAGGCCTACGACGACTTCGTCGCGGCCCTCACCGAGCAGGCCAGGAACACCAAGACCGGCAGCCCCGACGACGAGGAAGTCCTCTACGGGCCGCTCAACAACCCGACCCAGCTCGAGCACGTCTCCGGCATGGTCGAGCGGCTCCCCGGGCACGCCGAGGTTACCGCCGGCGGGCAGAGGGCCGGCAACGGCTCGGGGTACTTCTACTCCCCCACCGTCGTCGCCGGCCTGAGGCAGGAAGACGAGGCGTCGCAGAACGAGATCTTCGGCCCCGTCATCACCGTCCAGCCGTTCAGCGACGAGGACGAGGCGGTCCGCTGGGCCAACGGGGTGCGCTACGGCCTCGCCTCCAGCGTCTTCACCAGGGACCACGGGCGGGCCATGCGGGTAAGCCGGCGGCTGGACTTCGGGTGCGTCTGGATCAACACGCACATCCCAATCGTCGCCGAGATGCCCCACGGCGGCTTCAAGCACTCCGGCCACGGCAAGGACCTCTCCATGTACGGCTTGGAGGACTACACCCGCATCAAGCACGTAATGACGAACCTGGAGGCGTAGCCCCAGGCCACCCCCGGGCGCAGGCGCTAACGCGCCTGCGCCTCTTCGCCCGGCCGTGCGATTACGCGGGACGGGCCCGATCCGGTCGGCATTCGAGCGTGGAAGGACGCTTACCCTATCCCGGCGTGTCTCCCCGCGCGAGCCACGCCTTGCGGGGCACCGCGTACGGGGCACCGCGTACGCGGTGCTCGCCGGACCACCGCCCCTTGACCCAGACGTTCTCGTCGAAGCTGACCTCGCGTCGCAGGCCGAGCCGTTCGAGGACGGCGGAGGCGGGGCGTTACCCGGTTGCACTACCGATCCGGCCGGACGACAGGCAACGCGCCGCGCATCTCTTCCAGGTAGCGCGGCCTGAGATCCTCGGGCCTGCTCTCGTCCCTCGCGGAGAGGTCGAGGGGGACCGGGATCGCGCCCTCCGACCTCCCGGCCTCCGCCAGGCGGTTCCCGTCAGCGGAGACGGCCATGGTGCCGCCGGCGAAGCGGAAGGCCTCCCCCTCGCCGACCTGGTTTACGTAGAAGTGTGGCAGGCCGTTCTCGATGGCGCGGGCGGTCGCGAAGACCTCGTGGTCGCGGCCGAAGGGGTCCATGTTGGCCGAGACGGTGAGGAGCAGGTCGGCGCCGGCCAGGGCGAGGGAGCGGGCCACCTCGGGGAACTCGACGTCGAAGCAGATCATGATCCCTGCCCCGACACCGTCTAGGTCTACGACCAGCAACTCGTCCCCGGCGACGAAGGCCCCCCGCTCGTCCCCGAAGAGGTGGGCCTTGCGGTAGAGGCCGGCGAGGTCTCCGCGGCGGTCCACGCAGGCCGCGGAGTTGGCGACCCCGCCGGGAACTCGCTCGTGCAAGCCGAAGACCACGGCCGCGTCGCCTTCCCGCGCTAGCCGCGCCATCCTCTCCACCTCGGGTCCGTCGGGGTCGAGCGCCAGGCCCCCGACGCCCTCCGTCGCGTAGCCGCCCAGGAAGAGCTCGGGGAAGACGAACAGGTCCGCGTCCGCGTGCCTGGAGATGATGCCCCTGGCCGTCTCGATGTTCGCCCCCGCGTCGCGCGGCTTCGGGGTGAGTTGCGCGAGGACCGCGTTCAGCCGCTTCACGGGCCGTCCCCCTGCTCGATAACGGTCCGCAGGCCGGCGGCCCGGCGGAGGTCGTCGAGTGCCCCGTCCACGCCGTCGAGCGTGGTGATGCGTCCGACGAGGCGGTCGAGGGGAAGACGGCCCGAGAGGTAGAGGCGCGCGAGCCTGGGGAAGTCCACCGAGGGCACGCTGCTGCCGTAGTTGCACCCGAGGACGCGCTTGCCGCCGTCGGCCAGGTCGAAGGGGTCAAGGGAGACGGTGACGCCCTCGGCCGGCATGCCCACCACCACCGCCTGCCCGCCGCGACACAGGAGCGAGGGCAGCATCTCCAGCGTGGCGGCCTTGCCTATTGCCTCGAAGGCGTGGTCTGCGCCTTCGCCTGTGATGGCCCTGATGTGGCCCGCGAGGTCGGGGTCGTCGCCCCGCAGCGCGTGGGTGGCGCCGAGCTCGCGGGCTAGCGCGAGGCGTCCTTCGGAGAGGTCGACCGCGACTACCGGGTCCGCGCCGACGAGCCCTAGGCCGAGCAGGATAGCCTGCCCCACGCCCCCGCACCCGATAACGACGGCCGAGTCGCCGGGCCCGACGCCTGCGGTGTTCACGACCGCCCCCACCCCGGTCGTGACGGCGCACCCGATCAGGGCCGCCACGGGAAACGGAACCCCGCCAGGCACCCTCACGGCCGCGGACTCGGGGACGACCGTGGCCTCCGCGAAGGCGCCGACCCCAAGGAAAGCCGGCACGGGCGACCCGTCGGCGGATGCGAAGCCCGTCGTGCCGTCTGGCAGCGTGTTCTCCAGGGCCCTCGTGTTCTGGCAGAGCCAGGCGCGGCCCCTGGCGCAGTTGGGGCACCTCCGGCACGGCGCGAACCACGAGAGCACTACCCGGTCCCCGGGGCCGACGTCCCTCACCGCCGGCCCCACGTCCTCGACGACACCGGCCCCTTCGTGCCCGAGCACGAGCGGTCCCTCCGCGGCCCAGTCCCCGTCGGCGACGTGGAGGTCGGAGCCGCAGACGCCGCTGGCCCGCAGCCGTACCCGCACGAGGTCGTCCCGCACCTCCGCCAGACGCAGTTCCTCGTCGCCGAGCGCCTCGGTGGGGGCCCTAAAGACCCTCGCCCGGACCATCAGGTCCCCTCCCGTCAAACGGAGGGGGCCCCGGCCGGGTCGCCCTCGAGTTCCCTCTCGCTGGCCCGGATCTCCTCCCGCTCGGCCTCGACGTCGAGGGAGCGGCTCAGGAGATAGTAGGTGCCACCGGAGACGAGGAGGCCGACGAGCCAGGCAACGTCGATGCCCTGAAGGATGTTGCCTAGAGGTGCGGTCCAGAGGCCGGGGAGGACCCAGAACGGGACGCTTGCGGCGAGGCCCACGAGGAAGGCGGTGATGCCACGCCACGCCCAGGTCCCGTAGAGGCCGCCGGCGACGAAGAGATCGGTGATCGCGTACCGGCCGTGCCGGACGAAAAAGTAATCTATAAGGTTGACCGCCGTCCACGGCGAGAGCAGGTAGAGCATCATGATGAGCGCCGCGAAGAGCACGTCCACGGCCCCAGCGGATATGCTAAGGGAGACGACCACCCACAGCACGGCGAGCGCGACGATGGTCACAACCCGCAGCCGCCGGGTCGGCTCCACCTTCTTTACGGCGTCTACGGCGGTGACGGTGGTGAGCATCGCCCCGTAGGCGTTTATGCCCATGGTCGCCACGAGCGCCGCCACCGAGGAGAGCGCGAGCACGACGCCAAGGCCAGGGAGCACCGCGTTCCCGGCGTCGCGCAGGGACACGAGCGCGTCCGTGGCGTCCAGGCGCGTCGCGAGCCAGGCGCCCAGGGCTATGAGCCAGACCGCCGACCCCGAGGCCCCGAAGAACACGGCGGCGATGATGGCGCGCGGGCGGGTGTGGCGCGGCAGGTAGCGCGAGTAGTCGGAGACGTATGGCGCGTATGTGATGTTGTACGAGGCGCTCGCCGTGAACTGGGCCATGAAGGCGATCCAGGTGAACGAACCGGGCGACGATCCGCTCCCGCCCGCGCCGCCCATGAAGATGGCGATGGTCAGTACCACGTAAAGGGGCAAAGACACGTAGAAGAGCATCCGGAAGAGCGTGTGCAGGTAGTCGTGCCCGTAGATGGCGAACAGGGCAGCCACCACCGCTATGACCACTATAACGACCGTCCCGTTCCACCCGAAGAGCCCGCCGAGGCCGGCTGAGATGAGCACGGAGTCGACCACGTTGAAGGCCACGAACGTGAAGAACGTCGCCACCAGCGGCAGCAGGACGCCGCGGTAGCCGAACTGCCCGCGGGACTGGACCATCTGCGGCAGCCCGAGCTGCGCGCCCTGGATCGCGTGGAACGCCATGAAGAGCGTCCCGAACAGGATGCCAAGCACGCCCGCAAGGATCGTCCACCCGAGCGAGAGCCCGAGCCCAGGCCCTATGAAGCCTATGGTGATCGTAAAGAACTGGAAGTTCCCCAAGAACCAGAAAGGTCCCTGGTGCCACACCTTGCCGTGCCGCTCGTCCTCCGGCACGTAGTCGATGGAGCGGCGCTCGATCTGCCTCCCCAACCCCTCCCTACCCTCCGCGCTTGCCACCACCTACCCCTCCTCCTGTCCATGCGAGCATATTCCAGTCACCTTCGTCGTTCCACTGTAGAGAGGCTTCCCGGGGCGGTCAATGGGCAGAATTATAGGTTTCTTCGTACGCGTGGGCGAAGCGGTAGAGGGTCGCCTCGTCGAAGGGGCGACCTATGAGTTGCAGCCCGACGGGGAGGCCCGAGGCCGTCGTCCCGCAGGGGACCGAGAGGCTCGGGAGGCCGTTCAGGTTCGTCGGGCCGGTAAGGCGGGTGAGTGCCGAGTAGACTGCCTCTTCGTGGCCTTCAATGGAGGTCTCTCTTTGACCTATCTCGGTCGCCGGTATCGGGACGCTCGGGACGAGGATCACGTCCACCGCACCTAGCACCTCCTCGAACTCCCGCCGCGACATGAGCTTTCTCTGCTGGGCGTCGGCGTACCTGTGGGCCCGCAGCTTCTCGCCCCCTAGCAGCCGCTCCAGCCCCTGGTCGTCGAACCTCTCGGGCTCCGACTTCAGGCGCTCCTCGTGGACGGCGTAGGCCTCGGCGGCAAGGGTCAGGCGCTGGGCGTGCAGCGTCTCCCAGACGTTCGGCACATCGACCTCGCGGACCTCGGCGCCGAGGTCCCGGAAGACCTCGATGGCCTCCCGCACCCTCGCCTCGACCTCCCGGTCCACGTGCTCGAAAAAGAAGTTCGTCGGGACGCCGACGGTGGTGCCCCGGACGCCGAGGTCCAGGTCGCGGGCGAAGTCTTCGGGGGGACGGTCCACGGAGTGGATGTCTTCAGGGTCGTGGCCCGCGAGGGCGGAGAGGAAGAGGGCGTTGTCCCCTACGGTGCGGGTGAGCGGGCCCACGTGGTCCAGCGTGGGGGCAAGGGGGAAGACGCCGCTCTTGCCCACGCGCCCGAAGGTGGGCTTCATGCCGACCACGCCGCAGAGGGCGGCCGGGATGCGGATGGAGCCGCCCGTGTCCGAGCCGATGGCGCCGTAGCAGAGGCCGGCTGCGACCGCGGTGCCCGACCCGCCCGAGGAGCCGCCGGAGATCCTGGCTAGGTCGTGCGGGTTCCTAGTCGGCCCGAAGAAGGAGCGGTCTCCCGTCGGCCCGTAGGCGAACTCGTGGGTGTTCGTCTTGCCGAGGAGGACGGAGCCGGCCTCGCGGAGCTTGCGGGCTACCGCGGCGTCGCGGTCCGGGACGTGGTCCTCGAAGAAAGCCGAGGCCATCGTGGTGCGCACGCCCTCCGTGCAGACGAGGTCCTTGATGGCGACGGGAACCCCGTGCAGCGGGCCTCGGTGGCGGCCGGCCGAGATCTCCGCCTCAGCCCGCCGCGCGTCCTCCATCGCCCGCTCCGCCGTCACCGTGATAAACGCGTTGGTCTCGTCGAGCTCGATGCGCCCGAGCAACGCCTCCGTCACCTCGACCGGCGAGACCTCCCCAGCGCCCAGGGCGCGCGAAAGCCCCGCGAGCGAACCCGGAAACTCCGTCCTGCGAGCCAAAGCCTCTCCTCCCCGTAGATCCAGGCTGAGTATCTCACAGCCGAACGCTTGTCTTCCCGAACCCGTCCGGTTTTGAGGTTCGAGGCGCTGCGGGCACGATCTCCGCGAGGTCGCGTCTCTCGGGCCAAAGGCCGCGCACCGCTCCCCTTGTGCCTCAAAACCTAGAACCCACTTATCCTTTATCATCCACGGGTGGTTTCTCGTGCCGCAAAGGCGTTCCGGGGGTACGACCGGCGGGTGTGGCTGCTGCTGTTCGCGATGGTCGCGTTCCGGTTCGGGCACGGGCTGTACTTCCCTTTCAGCTCGATCTACTTCCACAACGTCCTCGGCATCCCGCTCTCCCTCGTCGGCGTCGGGCTGGCGGTCTTCGCGGGGTCGAGCGTGCTCTCCGGCCTCATCGCCGGCCCCCTCACGGACCGCTATGGCCGCAAGCCGACGATGCTAGTCGCCCTCACCGGCAGCGCGGCGAGCTTCTTCGGCTTCGCGCTGGTGGGCGGGTTCGCGGGGTACCTGGCGGTCTCGGCGGCCCACGGGCTCCTCGGCTGGTCCATGTTCGAGGCCTCGCGCAACGCCATGGTCGCCGACGTGACGCCGCCCGGGATGCGCTCCCGCGCCTACGGCCTGGTCCGGGTCGGCGGCAACGTGGGGTGGGCCTCGGGGCCCATGGTCGCTGGCCTCGTCTCGGCGGCGGCGGGTAGCTCACCCGGCATCTACCCGAAGCTCTTCGTCGGGACCTCCGTCCTAACGGCGCTCGTGGCCCTCGCCCTGGCCGCGACCGTCAGGGAGTCGCTCCCCACGCGGCGGGAGGGCGTCGGGGCCGGGAAGGGGAGGCGGGGCCTGCGCGAGGCGTTCGGCGACGGGCCGTTCGTCCTGCTGCTCGGCGTGGGGGTGCTCCTTTACTACGTCTTCACGCAGGACTGGCAGGCCCTGCCCATCTACGCCAAGAACTTCGTCGGGGCGTCCGACGGGCAGATAGGGTTCTTCCTGGGGGCGAACGGGCTCATGGTGATCCTGTTCCAGCTCCCCGTCTCCTACCTCATAGACCGGGGCTCGAAGGTCTTGGCCCTCCTCGCCGGGGCCGTCCTCTTCGCCCTCTCGTCTGTCACGCTGCTGCTGACGGAGTCCTTCCTCGGCATCCTCATAGCCTTCGTCCTGTTCTTCACGCTCGCGGAGATGGTGCTCGAGGTGGCCGGGGCGGCGCTGGCCGCCGAGTTCGCCCCGGTGCGCCTCCGTGGGACGTACCTGGCGCTATTCGGCGCCTGCTTCGGCGCGGCCTGCGGCGTCAGCCCCATCGTCGGCGGCTCGCTACTTCAGGCCGAACTTCCCGACCTCATCTGGAAGATACAGCTCGTCGCGGCCCTCCTCGCCGCCATAGGCCTCCTGACGCTGGCCGCCCTGAGAAACCGAGCGAAGTAGCTTTCGGCTTTCAGCCCGCTCCGGCTTCGCCTCCTCTCTCGGCTTTCGGCCAGGTCGTCCGCACTCACAACGTCTAGCGCCGATAAAACCGCCCGCAGCGCTGCCCGGGTCGCATCTCGCGCGGCGAGAAGCTGGTCAGCTGATAGCAGGGGACCGCGGAGCGGGCCCGGAGCGTGCTAAGTTGCGCGGATGACCAGGAGGGCGAGGTCGTCGCGCGGGTAACCTTCCTGGAACTCGAGGACGGTGTTCTTCAGGGCGCGGGCGAGCTCAGCGGCGCGTTCTTTCGAGTGCGCGCCGACGAACCGGCGGAGCCTCTCCTCGCCGAAAAAATACCCGTCGGGGCCGCGCGCCTCGGTGACGCCGTCGGTGTAGAAGATCAGGGTTTCGCCGGGCATCAGGCGCATGTGGGTGTCGTCGAGCTCTGCGTCGGGGAAGACGCCGAGGGCCCGGCCTGGGCAGCTGATCTCCTCCACCTTGCCGCCGGCGCGGACCAGGAGCGGGGGCGGGTGTCCCGCGCGCGAGACGTCGACCCCGACGCCGGGCGAGTCGTCTTGAGGCTCCAGGCGGGCGCAGGCCGCTGTGCAGAAGCGGTCCTCCGGGAGCTGGCGGAGCATTGCCTCGTTCAGCCCCGAGAGGATCTCGGATGGCAGGTCGTTGCTCATGGTGACGGCCCTGATGGTGTAGCGGGCGAGGGCTGTGACCGCCGCCGCCTCGGCCCCCTTGCCCCGCACGTCCCCGATGACGCACACCCACCCGTCCTCCACGGTGTTTATTACGTCGTAGAAGTCCCCGCCTACCTCGTTTGCCTCGCCCGCCGGGAGGTACTCGGCCCCGAGCTCCACGCACGGTATCTGGGGCAGGTGCGGCGGGAGGAGGCTCCTCTGGAGGGTGCGCGCGATCTCGCTCCGGTCCCGGTAGAGGCGGGCGTTGTCAACGGCCAGCGCGCACCGGTAGGCGAAGTTCTCGGCGAGCAGGAGGTCCTCGTCGTCGTAGTGGCGGTCGGGCCGGGATGAGACGAGCGTCATGGCGCCCAAAGTTCGGCCACGCGCCAGGAGCGGCACGCTCATAAGGGAGCGGGGCTCGAGCTCGCGCAGGGCCTCGAGGTGCTCGCCGACGCCCATCTCCCGCTCGTAGAACGACCAGCCCGGGAGACCGGGCAGCAGCACGGAGCGGCCCGTCCTGAGCACCCGGGCGGTGCTCCCTGGGTCCTCCTCGCCGAAGGAGCGAAGCTCCCCGAGCCGGCGCAGGAGGTCCTCCTTGCCAGGGTCGGCGTGGGCGGCGGCGAGCTGGTTGACCCTGCCGTCCTCCTCGACAATGTCGAGCAGGCACCAGTCGGCGAGGTCCGGCACCACAAGACGCGCCGCCCGCCGGAGCGTCTCCTCGTAGTCGAGGGAGGCGGCGAGGGTGGGGCCCGCGGCGGCGAGCAGGGCCAGCCGCCGCCGCGCGGCGACGGCCTCCGCCCGGGCGAGCTGCTCGCGCACCAGGAGGAGGTCCCGCTCCTCCTCGATCCTCTTGCGCTCGCTGATGTCCTCCACCACGGAGATGAAGTACCCGGGCTCGCCCGAAGCCTCGCGCACGAGCGAGACGGTAAGGTTCACCCACACCGGGGAGCCGTCTTTCCTCACGTAGCGCTTCTCTATGGAGTAGATCCGGCTCTCCCCCCGCAGCATGGTCCGCATCTGCTCACGGTCGGCCTCGAGGTCGTCGGGGTGGGTGATGTCCGCGAAGGTCATCCCGAGCATCTCCTCGTGGGTGTAGCCGAGGATCTCGCACAGGTGCCGGTTGACCCTGAGCCAGCGGCCGTCGACGCCGACCTGGGCGGCTCCCACCGCGGCGTGCTCGAAGGTCGCCCGGAAGCGCTCCTCGCTCTCGCGCAGGACCTCCTCGAACCTGAACCGCTCGGTTATGTCGTTCTGGACCCCGACGAAGTTTGTGAGCCGCCCCTCGTCGTCGTGGACGGGCGAGACGTAGAGCTCGTTCCAGAAGAGCGCCCCGTCCTTGCGGTAGTTGCGCAACACCACCCGGCACTCCCGCTCCTCCCGCACGGCAGCCCGCAGATCGTCGAGCGCCGGCTGGTCGCGCTCGTCCTCCTGCAAGAAACGGCAGTTGCGGCCGAGGACCTCCTCCGCCCCGTAGCCCGAGATCCTCTCGAACGCCGGGTTTACGTAGACGATGGGGTTGTCCGGGGCCTTCGGGTCCGTGATGACGATGCCGTTGGCGCTGGCGGCCACGGCCCGGTCTAGCAGGCGCCGCATCGCGTCCGGTGCGGAGGGCCCCGGAACGTCGCGCCCGGCCGGTGTGGGAGGAGCGTCCAAGAACCGCATTCTACAGCCCCCCACATTGTCTTACCGCTATCCCCGGTAACCCCGCCACACGTTAAGATTCGCCGGTTTCGGGGTATGCTAGAGTCTGCAACGGGAAGGTAAGCAACGAGAGGAGAACGTCGGACATGGCATACGAGCTGCCGCAGCTCCCGTACGGCTACGACGCGCTGGAGCCCACGATAGACGAGCAGACCATGCACCTCCACCACGAGAAGCACCACAACACCTACGTCACCAACCTCAACGCCGCCCTCGAGAAGCACCCGGAGGCCGACCCGGGCAACGTCGAGGAGCTCATCGCCAACCTCGACTCCGTGCCCGAGGACATAAGGACCGCGGTCAGGAACAACGGCGGCGGGCACTCCAACCACTCGATGTTCTGGCAGATCATGGGCCCCTCCGGCCAGGGCGGCGGCAGCCCGAGCGGGGACCTGGCCCAGGCCATAGACTCCTCCTTCGGCTCGTTCGACCAGTTCAAGGAGCAGTTCGCCGCGGCGGCCGCACCCGGCGCCCTGTTCGGCTCCGGGTGGGCGTGGGTGGTGGCCGACCCCGGCGGATCCCTCTCCATAGAGAAGACGGCCAACCAGGACAGCCCGCTAATGGAGGGCAAGACGCCGGTGATGGGCCTCGACGTGTGGGAGCACGCCTATTACCTCAAGTACCAGAACCGCCGCCCCGAATACATCAACGCCTGGTGGGACGTGGTCAACTGGGACGAGGTCGGCCGCAGGTACGACGCCGCCAAGCGCGCCTAGCCCCGCCTCAGCCAGGGCGAAAGCGTGGCAGAGAAGCCCCCGGGGTAGGAATCTCCGGGGGCTTCTGTGTGCCCGGCCGCCTGTGTGCGGCGGGACCCTACCCCTTTCGGGGTCATCCGTTAGAGTAGGCCGGTACGGCGGGCGAAGCAGGGAGGGCTCTTATGCGGCTTGTGGTGGTGGGAGGGGTTGCGGCGGGCACGAAGGCTGCCTCGCGGGCGCGGCGGGTCGACCCGGGGATGGAGATCACGGTCTACCAGGAGGAGCCCGAGCCCTCAATAAGCGAGTGCGGGCTCCCCTACCTGCTCTCCGGCGTCGTGCGGCGGCGCGACCAGCTCGTGGCCCGAACCCCCGAGAAGTTCGCGGAGCAGGGCATCGAGGTAAAGGTGCGCCACAGGGTCGAGGGGATCCACCCCAACACCAAGACCCTCACCGTGCGCGACACGACCACGGGGGATGCCTTCGAGGACCGCTACGACCGCCTCGTCGTCGCCACAGGCGCGCGGGCCGTCCTCCCCTCCATCCCCGGCTCGGACCTCGACGGCATCTTCCCCATCCGCTTCCTGACGGACACGGACAGGATCATGGCCTACGTGGAGGACAGGTCTCCCCAGCGGGCCCTGGTCGTTGGCGGGGGCTACATCGGGCTCGAGGTCGCGGAGAACCTGTGCCGGATGGGGATGAAGGTGTCCCTGGTCGAGGGCGAGGACCGCGTCGCCCTGGCCTACGGCCCCGAGGTCTCGCGGAGGGTCGCGGCCGAGCTTGAGGCCAACGGCGTGGACGTCTTTACCGGCGAGAGGGTGGAGGGGTTCGTGGGCGACGGGCGCGTGCGGACGGTCAGTTTCGGCGGCACGGAGTGCGAGGCCGAGCTAGTGATCCTGGGCGTCGGCATCAGGCCGAACGTGGAGCTGGCACAAGACGCGGGGGCTGAGGTCGGGACGACCGGGGCCTTGCGGGTAGACCGGCGCATGCGGACCGCCATCCCGGACGTCTGGGCCGCCGGCGACTGCGTCGAGACTACCAACCTCGTGGGCGGGAGGCCGGACTGGGCCCCTTTGGGCGACACCGCCAACCAGATGGGCCGCGTCGCCGGCACCAACGCCGCAAGCCCCGCGGGCGAGGACACCCTGGAGTTCCCCGGCGTGCTCGGCACCGGCATCTTCAAGGCCTTCGACCTCGGCGTCGGCAAGACGGGGCTCTCGGAAGAGGAGGCTGCGGACGCAGGCTTCGAGACCGTAAGCGCCGACGTCGAGGCCCGCGACCGGGCAGGCTACTACCCCGGCGCAGGGAAGGTCTTCCTGAAGCTTATAGCCGACGCAAAGACAGGCCGCCTGCTCGGGGCCGAGGCGGCGGGCTCGGGCGCGGACAAGCTCATAGACGTATGCGCCACCGCCCTCTGGGGCCGGCTCTCCTACCCGGACCTCGTCGATATAGACCTCGCCTACTCCCCGCCCTACGGCCCGGCCCTCAGCCCCGTCATCCAGGCCGCCACCATCCTCTCCGGCAAGTTCGACCGCGCCCGCGAAGGCGTGAGGGTCACGGAGTAGAACGCGGCGCAACTACCGTTCGAAGGGTCGGCCCGCGAGGTGGTTCTCTTACCGATTAGCCGCTCTAGCATCCCCTTCCGGGACGGCTTCTCGTCTCAAAGTCGGAAGGTCACGGTCACCGCTGTGGTGGCGCCGTCCAACAAGGTTAGCTCGACCGTAGTCTGGCCTCGATCGGACGCGTTGCCGTCGTTCCTTGGTCTTGATGACTTCCGGGCTAACCGCCCGCGGTAGCACTACCCCAATTACAGGGAGCGTGAACACCCATCGTGTACGACTCTATGGACGCCCCGATCAAGTCTTCCAACTCTCACGCCGTAAGGAACGATTCGGGAGACAAGACGAACCACAGCAAGCCACCAAGAAAAGTCAGGATCATCCCCACCGTCCCGATCAACCTGGTCAGACGAACAGCCAGAGGCCACCCGGCCGGAAGAAACTCGGCCGCCCCCATGGTGGCCAGCGAGGCGCCCATCAGCAGGGGCAAAGGACCAGCCGTCCATACGAGCGAGGGCACGATCAAGAAGAGGCCGCCGAGTAGCAGAAGCCCTGCGACCCAGTCGCGGCTAGGTTCCGCCGCGAAGCGTCCTGCGCCTGAGAAAAACCTCATGAATCCTCCGAGTGCCGAGGTTATTGAGCTTACGGCGAACCGTTCCTGCCCGGTGGCAAGCCTGCGCCGACACCCAACCGACGGCGCTACTGCGAGTAGATCTCCGGTAGGTACCGGAAGTAACTCTTCTGTATAACAAGCCCGTCAGAGCCCCCTTGGGCATGCACGTAATGAATGTAACCGGCAGAGAAGGTTAGCGTGGCGCGGATGTATTTGCACGGCACCGTGGTAAACGGAAACCTCTCGCACAGCGCCGTCACGCTAAGGTACCCGGCGTAAACGAGCAGGAGCTTGTTCACGTCGCAAGAACTGAGGTAGAGCTTCACCCCCCACCAGTACCATCTGCGTCCACTCCGGCCGCGGCAGGAACGTGCGTCAGGCGAGGCGGTCTTATGCTCGACCATCTCGACGTCTTCTGATGGGAAAACGTCAGCCGCCCTTTGCTTGCCCCCGCGTATGCGATCGTTTGTCGTTTCCAAATCTTTTCGGAGATCCTCAAAGGTTCCGAACCCGATGCCTTCCACCGTTCCCAACCCGATATCGGCCTGGAGGGCATCTTCGTCCAACTCCAGGGTGCCGTCGTCTCCGATACGCATGTGCTTCTCCATTATGGAAACGGCGCGCTTGATCTCGGCAGCCTCCTCCCGCATCTTTTTTGCTTGGGCTGAAGCGCGGGCGTCTCGCTGCTCGGCGTGGGCCTCGGAGACGAACACGCTCGTAGAGGACAGAAAGGATACTGCCAACGCAGCCCCGCCCATACCCCTAAAGAATTGCCCGCGACTAAGCCCGTCCGTATCTGTGCCGGCTGTCAACGCCGCTGATTCTGCGTTCGTAGTGGCCAGAATAGCTCGCATCACCCGCCAAACGAGGGCAGGCCCAAGGATACGGGTCAGCTTCACGGCCATGCGCGCACCGGTCCAGGCTCGTACCCCCTTGGCACCGTCGACCTCGAAGAGGGTCGGTGCCAAGGGCGCATCCTTGCCAAAGGCCCTCTGGCGCCAGTGCTCGACCTGCGGGTGGTGCGGGTTGCGCACCTCCAGCCTGCCGCCGACGGTCTCCGAGATACGCTCGGCGAGATCGCTGCACGTCGCGCACCCGCCATCGAATCCCAGAACCAGCCTTCTGGCGTCTCCCGCTCTCCTGTTCGCGGGTTGCTGCCTCGGCCGGCACCTCCTGCTCGTTTCCCTCCGATGCAGCCATTATCGGCGCCGGTTTCGGGCGGCTTTAACGACCTCGCTAGCGGCTTTCCGTGCGGGCTTCTTCAGAACCTCTCGACGACCGTCCTTGCGAGCATGTGCAGGGGCAGGTAGTCGGGGCCGCCGGCCTTTGAGTCCGTGCCGCTCATGCCGAAGCCGCCGAAGGGTTGGACGCCCACCAGGGCGCCGGTTATGCCGCGGTTGAAGTAGACGTTGCCCGCCTTGAACTCCCTGCGGGCCCTCTCGAGGTGGTCGCGGTTCTTGGAGTAGACGCCGCCGGTGAGGCCGTATGGGCTGTCGTTGGCGAGCCTGAGGGCGTCGTCGAAGTCGCGGGCCTTGAGGACGGAGAGGACAGGGCCGAAGATCTCCTCGCGCGCCACCGTGGCGTCCGGCTCGACCGCGAAGATGGTGGGGCTGACGAAGTAGCCGTTCTCGGGGTCGCCCGGGTCTTCGCCGAGCACCCTGTCCCCCTCCCGCTTGCCGGCGTCCACGTAGCTGGAAACCTTCTCGAACTGGGGCTCGCTTATGACGGGGCCGACGTTCACGTCCGCGCTCGTCGGGACGCCTATCTTGAGCATGCTCGCCCTCTCGACTACCTTGCCGAGGACCTCGTCGTATACGTCCTCGTGCAGGATGGCCCGGCTTGCGGCCGAGCACTTCTGGCCCGAGTAGCCGTAGGCGCTCTTGACGATGTCCGCGGCGGCGGAGTCGAGGTCGGCCGAGTCGTCTATGACCATCGCGTCCTTGCCGCCCATCTCGGCGATGACCCGCTTGACCCACCGCTGGCTCTCTATCTGTCTGGCGGCGCGCTCGTTTATGCGCAGCCCCGTCCGCATCGAGCCCGTGAACGATATGAAGCGGGTGCGCGCGTCCTCCACGAGGTAGTCGCCGACGTCCGCGCCGTAGCCTGGCAGAAAGTTCAGGACGCCCTCGGGGAGGCCCGCCTCCTCGAAGATCTCCGACACGACCGCGCCTATGACGCTCGTGAACTCGGACGGCTTCATAATTACTGTGTTGCCGGCGACGATGGCGGCGCTCGACATCCCGGTGAGGATGGCGGTAGGGAAGTTCCACGGCGCTATCACGACGCCGACGCCCATAGGCTGGTAGGAGTAGCGGCTCTCCTCGCCCGGTATGGCGTAGATCTCGACCCCGTCCTTGAGGCGCATCATCTCGCGGGCGTAGTACTCGAGGAAGTCTATGGCCTCGGCGACCTGCGCGTCGGCCTCGTTCCAAGGCTTGCCACCCTCGAAGGCCTCCCACGCCAGCAGCTCGAACTTGCGGCGCTTCATGATCGCCGAGGCCCGCAAAAGGACGCGGGCGCGCGCCTCGGGGGACGTCCGGCTCCAGTGCTCGAAGGCGCCCGTGGCGACGTCGAGGGCCATGTCGGCCTCGCGTTCGGTGGCGGCGGCGGTGCGGCCGACGACCTGCGAAGGGTTGGCGGGGTTGACGGAGACTATCTCGCCGTCCGTCTCGACGCGCTTGCCGCCGATGATGGCGGGGTGGCTCTTGTTAAGCTCGCCCTCGACGTCCTTTATGGCGGCCCGCATCTTCTCGACGTTCTGCGGGTCGGACCAGTCCAGGTACTCCTCGTTCTTGTACGGTATGAGGCCCATGGTGCTCCTATCTCCTTATGGCGCCGGTTATGCGCCCGATCACGTCTTTCGCGACGTAGCCTGCTATCTTCGGGTTCTCCTTGAGGCGTCGGGTCGAGTACTCGTACCAGTCCTCACCGAATGGCACGTAGACCCTCAGCTTGTGGCCCGCGTTCACCAGGATGCCCCTTAGCTCCTCGTCGACGCCGAGCAGCATCTGGAACTCGTAGCGGTCCTTCGGGACCTCGAGCTGGTGGACGAGCCTCAAAGCGTGCCAGATCAGGTACTCGTCGTGCGTCGCAATACCTACGTACACCCCGCCCTTGAGCAGATCCTCGAGCAGGAGTATGTAGTTCTGCCTGACGGTGTCGAAATCCTTGTAGGCCACGGCGCGCGGCTCGTCGTAGATGCCCTTGCAAAGCCTTACGGAGAAGCCCGCCTCGACAGCGTTCTGGACGTCCCTGAGGCTGCGGCGCATGTACGCCTGCAGGACGGCGCCCGTGTTTTCGTGACGGCGGTAGGTGTCGTGGACGATGCCTAAAGTTGCGTCCGTGTGAGGGGAGTCCTCCATGTCAACCCGAACGAAGCGGCCCCTGGCACCGGCGTACGCGACGATCTCCTCGACGTTGGCCCTGCACAGCTCCTCGTTCAGCGTCAGCCCGAGGCCCGTGAGCTTTATGGAGATCCCACCCGAGAGGCCGTGCTCGTCGAGGGCGTCGACCACCTTCTTGTAGTCCCTGAGCTTGCCCGCGGCGTCGGCCTTGCTCTCCGTGCCCTCCCCGAGAAGGTCGATGGTGGCGACGCAGCCTTCGCGGTTCAGGCTACGCACGGTCTCGACCGCCTCCTCGAGCGTGTCGCCGGCGATGTAGCGGCCCGAGATCTTCTTGACGACGGGCCGCGGTATGGCGGGCACCGAGTTGGCTATGGCCCTGTCCACTATTCCCATGTCTCGGAACCCCATTCGACGCCCGACAGATAACCGCCCCAACGTCTCGATTCTACTCGAACGACCGTCCTTGGGCTTTGGTGTAGGATGGACGCCAACACAGGGGATCCCGAACACCTGGAGGAGACCAGATGCGCACCACCGACGCCCGCGAGGGCAAAGCCTCCGCCACCCGCACGATCGCCTCGGTGATAGGCGGAAACGTAATGAAGGACGCCCCCGGCGGCAGGATGCATTCCGTCAACCCGGCCCGCACCGACGAGACGGTGGCCGAGGTGCTGCTCGGGGACGCGGGCACGTTCGTGGAAGCCTGCCGGGCGGCGCGTGGGGCGCAGGGAGGGTGGGCCGCCGTGCCCGCGCCGATACGGTCGCAGGTAATAAAGAAGATCGGGCGCATCGTGGAGAACAACAAGGAGTCCCTCGCCCGCCTCGTCACCCGCGAGGTCGGCAAGCCGTACGCGGAGGCGCTCGGCGAGGTGCAGGAGATAATAGACACCTGCGACTTCTTTACCGGCGAGGGCCGGCGCCTCTACGGGCAGACGGTCCCGTCCGAGATGCCCGACAAGCAGCTCTTCACCTTCAGGATGCCCGTTGGTGTTGCGGCGATCATCACGGCCGGCAACTTCCCCGTGGCCGTCCCCTCGTGGTACCTGATACCGGCCCTCACCTGCGGCAACGCGGTGGTGTGGAAGCCGGCCGAGTACTCGCCCGCCGTCGGCGACGCCCTTGCAAAGCTCTTCCAGGCTGGCGGCCTCCCCGACGGCGTCCTCAACGTCGTCCAGTGCGATGGGCCCGCCGCCTTCGAAGGCCTGGAGGGGGCGCTCGACGAGGGGCTCGTGGACAAGGTAGGCTTCACGGGCTCGTCCGAGGTCGGGAAGAAGATCGGGGAGCTCTGCGGCAGGCACCTCCAGTCCCCGTGCCTGGAGCTCGGCGGCAAGAACCCCCTGGTGGTGATGCCCGACGCCGACCTCGACCTAGCCGTGGAGGGCGCTCTCTTCAGCGGCTTCGGCACCGCGGGCCAGCGCTGCACCTCGCTTGGCACGGCCATCGTCCACGAGTCCGTCCACGACGAGTTCGTCCGCCGTCTCTCGCGGGCGGTGGAGGAGGCCCCAATCGGCGACCCGATGGAGGACGTGCTCTACGGCCCGATGCTCGGCCGGCGCTTCCACGACCGGTTCATCGGCTTTCTGGAGCTTATCGGGGACCACCACGCCATCCACGGCTCGAGCGGGATGGGCACGATCACGCCGGACAACCCGCGGCGCGGCTTCGTCGGCGACCCGGAGCGGGGCATCTACTGCCACCCGGCTATCATCGACGGCGTCACGATGGAGGACGAGATCTACGCGACCGAGACCTTCGGGCCGATCGTTAGCGTCGCCAGGTTCTCCGATTTCGACGAGGCCGTCGAACTTTCGAACAACCACGGCTACGGCCTCTCCGCCGCCATCTACACCCGCGACGCCGAGAACGCGCTGCGCTTCAGGCAGCGCAACACGGCGGGCATGCTCTCGGTCAACAACTCGACCAGCGGCGCGGAGGCGCACCTGCCCTTCGGCGGCAACGGCAAGTCGGGCAACGGCAGCCGCCTGTCGGGGATCTGGGTGCTCGACCAGTTCACCCGCTGGCAGTCCATGAACTGGGACTTCGCCGGCCGGCTCCAGAAGGCCCAGATGGACGTCGCCGACCTCCCCGCCGACCTCGGGTTCACGCTGCCGGAGGTGGAGAGGGGCGGCATCTAGTGCACGACGTCATCGTCGCCGGCCTCGGCGGGATGGGCAGCGCTGCGGCGTACCACCTGGCCGCCCGGGGCGAGAGGGTGCTGGGGCTCGAGCGCCACACCCCCGCGCACGACAAGGGCTCAAGCCACGGTGAGTCGCGCATCATCCGCCAGGCGTACTTCGAGGGGGCCGAGTACGTGCCGCTCCTCTTCCGGGCCTACGAGCTGTGGGAGGAGCTGGAGGGGGCCACGGGCGAGGACCTGATGACGCTCTGCGGGGGGCTCTTTATCGGGCCCGAAGACGGCGAGCTCGTCTCCGGCAGCGTCGCCAGCGCCGACAAGCACGGCCTCCCCTACGAGATGCTCGACTCCAACGAGATCAGGCGCAGGTTCCCCGTCTTCGAGCCGGGCCCCGAGACCGTCGCCCTCTTCGAGAAGCGGGCGGGCTTCGTGCGACCGGAGAGGTCCGTGAAGGCGCATCTCGGCCAGGCCGCGGCCCTCGGCGCCGAGCTTCACTTCGAGGAGAAGGTCCTCTCGTGGGAGGTAACCGGGTCGGGCGTGCGGGTGCGGACGGAGGGGGGTGTCTACGAGGCGGGACGGCTGGTAGTGACCGCCGGGGCTTGGGCTGGGGAGCTCCTCTCGGACCTCGGTCTGCCGCTCGAGGTGACGCGCCAGATCCTGTTCTGGTTCCGTCCCAGGGGAGGGGTCGGACCCTTCGCGCCGGAGAGGCTCCCTATCTGGATCTACGAGCCCCCCGACGGCAACATGTTCTACAGCTTCCCCGCCGTGGACGGGGCCGATACCGTTAAGGCCGCGTTCTTCCGGGCCGACGGCAGCCCGACCGACCCGAACACCATAGACCGCGAGGTCCACGAAGAAGAGGTGGACTTTATCCGCCGCTACCTCGGTTCGTACGTGCCGGCCATGGACGGCGAGCTCGTCGACGCCAGGACCTGCATGTACACGAACACACCCGACCAACACTTCGTCGTCTCGGCGCACCCGGAGCACCCGCAGGTGGTCGTCGCCGCCGGGTTCTCCGGGCACGGGTACAAGTTCTGCAGCGTGATCGGCGAGATCCTGGCCGACCTCGCCGTCGAGGGCGAGACCCGCCACCCCGTGGGCCTCTTCTCCCCGGCGCGCCTGCGGTGAGCGTCGAGATCAGGCCGGAGGAGGCCCGGGAAGTGCCCGGCATCGGGGACACGAACCGCGGGGCATTCGGCAGAGAAGTCGAGGCGCGCCTCGTGGACGACCTGCGCGACGGGGGGTACGCCAGGTTGTCGCTGGTAGCCGAAGAACAGGGACGGCTCATCGGCCACGTCATGTTCAGCGAGGCCGTAATCCGGACGGAGGGAGGCGAAATAGTAGCGCTTGCCCTCGGACCTGTCGGCGTGATCCCGGAGCGCCAGGGGCGGGGCGTGGGCTCCGCGCTCATCCGGGAAGGCCTCGACCTCTGCGCGCACGCGGGCCACCGCGTCGTCGTCCTCCTCGGCCATCCCGACTACTACCCGCGCTTCGGCTTTTCGGCCGAACGGGCCGGGAACCTGTCGTCCGCGTACTCGGGAGAGGCCTTCATGGCGCTGGAGCTCGTGCCGGGTGCCCTCTCGGGGGTGGTCGGGGAGTTCGAGTTCGCCCCACCGTTCGGGGCGGCCTCATGACCCGGATCTTCGACGCGGAGGAGACAGCCGCCCGCCTCCCCTACCGGGACCTCGCGGACTCCATCCGGGACGTCGCGCTCGCCCGTACCTCAGGCACGGTCCATGCCCCGCCCCGGCTGGCGCTGCCCCTCCCGAACCGGGCCTTCCTGCTCGTTATGCCCGCCGCGGACGCGGAGATCGCCATCACGAAGCTCGTCACCGTCCACCCGGAGAACGCGGGCCTGCCGACGATCCAGGGCGAGGTGGTGGTAATGGAGGCTTCCACGGGCAGACGCCTCGGCCTCCTGGACGGCGCGACCGTGACGGCCAGGCGCACAGCAGCCCTCTCCCTGCTCGCCGCCCGCGAGCTCGCACCCCGCCCGGAAGGCCCGCTCCTCGTCGTCGGCGCCGGCGCCCAGGCCCGCTCGCACCTCGAAGCGTTCCGCGAGGGCCTCGGCGTGTCCAAGGTCTCTGTCTTCTCCCGCACGCCCGAGCGCGCCGAGGCCCTCGCCGCGCACGCGAGAAGCCTCGGCATGGAGGCCGCGGCCGTGGCGGCCCCGGATGGGGCACTGGCCGACGCCGGCCTCGTCGTAACGGCCACGACGAGCCCTGAGCCCGTGCTGCCCGACGCCGTCGCCGAGGGGACGTTCGTCGCGGCCGTGGGCTCCTTCCAGCCGGAGGCGGCGGAGTTGCCCCCGGGCCTCGTCTCAAGCTCGGCGGTCGTAGTGGACACGATGGAGGGTGCGGAAGAGGAGGCGGGGGACCTGATCCAGGCCGAGAAGGCCGGCGCCTTCCGTTGGTCCGACGCCACGGAACTCGAAGACGTCTTGCGCGGACGGGAACGGCCCCTGGGATCTTCCGGCACGGTAATCTTCAAGAGCGTGGGCCATTCCTTGTGGGACCTCGCCGCCGCGAGGACGGCCTTCCGACGGTAACCTGGCGGCGCCGGATCCCGGCGCCTTGCTCGGCACCCGCCCGGGTATAATCCGCAGCAGGTGATCCGTACCCAGACAAGAGCCGTGTCGTCCCTGGTCGCGCTCGCGGCGACGCTGGCCTTCGTCTTTTCCTTGCCCGCCTTCGCGACGGCCCAGCCCTCCGACACGATCTTCGACGACGCGAACGAGCTCAGCGCATCCGAGGAGCAAGACGTCCAGCAAGCCTTCGACGCGGCCCAGGATGAGACCGGGCAGCCGCTCTACGCCATCCTTACGCCGAAGACCGGCGTGGAGGAACCGCAGGCGCAACAGGATTTGCTCGTGCAGGAGGCCAGGGAGGCCGGCGTGCCGCAGGACGCCGGGGTGGTCCTCGTCGCCCCGGAAGATGGGTGGGGCAGGACCCACAACTTCCCCCAGGAAGCGTACGACGCTATGGTCCCGGGCTTCCGAAAAGGCGACTTCGCGGCCGGCCTCATAGCCGGCGCAGAGGAGATAGCGGGCGAGCCCGCGGCGGCGCAGGGCGGTTCTGACCCCGACGCGGGCGGCCCGCCTGGCGGGCCGCCTGGCGGCGGGCTGCTGTTCCTTCTCGTGGCGGCTGCCGGCGTCTTCCTGCTCTTCAGGAACCGCCGCAACAACAGGCGCCGCGCCGAAGAGGAGCGCAAGGCCGCGGAGGAAGAGTTCGCCGGCCTGACCACCCGCCTCGACGAGTTCGACGGCAGGGAGCGGCTCGTCTCGGGGTACCTGGAGGCCCAGCGCCCGTTGCTCGACCAACGAACGGAGGAGTGGGTCGAGGCGAAGATCTCGGACGCCAAGACCGCCGGTTTTGCCAGGGAGTTCAACGAGGCATCCTCCCGGCTGACCTCGGACCCCGCTTCCGCCCGCGGCATGCTGGCGCGCGGGCGTGATCTCCTCGAAGGCGCCATGAAGAACCTGGACGAGGCCGAGGGGACGATAGACGACTACAGGGCCGCGGACGAGGCCCTCGAAGGCAAGCTCGGCGCGGCGCGGGAGGAGATCCGGGCGGCCGAAGAGGCCGAGAAGACCGCCAGGGCGGAGGGCGTCGCCGTCAGGCCCCAGGGGTTGCTCGGGGAGTACGACCCGCTCGCCCGGGAGGCGGCGGACCGCGCCTCCCGCCGGGAGGAGTTCGACCCCAGGCGCGCCCTGTCGGCGGTGGAGGACCTTACGCGCCGGGCCCGCGAGCGCGTGACGGCGCTGCGCGAGGAGGTCGCCGCCAAGGACGCCCTGCCGGACGAACGCCACGCGGCGGAGGGGGACGTCGGGCGCGCGCGACGGGCGCTCGAAGGCTACCGCGCGGCCCACGAGGGGGCTCTGTCCGACTTCGGGCCGTCAGCCGTCGGCGACGCGCCCGACCCCGGGGAGCTCTCCTCGCGCCTGCTCCACGCCGACGGCCGCCTCGAACGCGCGGACCGCGCCGCGTCCGCGGGCCGCTTCGCCGAGGCCCGCGCCCTTCTGCGCGAGGCCGCCGCCATCGCCGGCGAAGTCATGCGGGCCCCGGGGCAACTAAAGACGGCCGTTGCCGAGGCCGACCGCCAGAGGCGCGAGGGCGAGGAGAAACTGGCCGAGCTCGAGGCCCGCCTCGCGCAGGCGAAGGCGAACGAGCACCTCATGGACCCATACCAGCGGCAGAGGCTTAGAGAGTACGAGTACCAGCTCGGCAACGCCCGCTACGGCTTTTTCGGCGGCGACTGGCTCACCGCACTCCTGCTCTTCGAGGCCCTCGACACCGACTACGCCTACATGGGCGACCCCTCAGCCTTCGCCGGAGACGACTGGGGCGGGGACTTCGGGGGCGGGGACTGGGGTGGCGGAGATTTCGGCGGCGGAGACTTCGGCGGCGGTTTCGGGGGCGGGGACTTCTAACGCGTGCGCGGGATCTGGCGGGGGCGGTAATTGTGATGGCGTATACACTTCGGAAGGGGCGGTGTATATTAGGACCGACGTGAAAGGAGCACGCCTTGCAAGAGAACGTAGTCAAAATCGAGCCCTTGGTGGGCGTAATCGTCGGTCGCGATAGCGAGGAGATGTGCATGCTGGCGCGGCTGTTCAACGGCTTCGCCAACTCCACCAGGCTATCCATCCTGTTGCTCCTGTCGCAGCGGGGCGAGATGAAGGTCGGGGAGCTCGTGCACGAGCTGGAGGCCCCACAGCCCCGCGTGTCGGACCATCTCCGCTGCCTCTCTTCGTGCGGCTACGTCCAGGTGAGGCGCGAGGGCCGCAACGCCTACTACTCCGTCTCGGACGACCGGATCATGAACATCCTGAGCCTCGGCGAGGAGCTCCTCCGGGATAACCAGGACCGCCTTCTGGCGTGCGACACTATCAAGAAGGACTGCTAGAGACCGCGATTCCTGCCCGCGGAGGCGGTTCCAGGCTCCCTCGTCTTCCACCTAATTAGCGTCCGAGGCCCTCCTGAGGGCGGCTTCCAGCTTCTGCTTCCAACGCTCCCCCAGCGGGCGCGGGCGTCCCGGAGGACGTAGGGGAGGCCCAGGCCGGGAGATCCAGGCCGCGCCACATACCCACGATCTCGGCGGCCGGGCGGAACCTCGCCAGGCGGGCGTCCTCGGCGCCGAGCCCCTCCCCCGCCGAGCGGCAGGCCTCCCTAAGCCCCTCCGGGGCGAACCTCCTGTTGGGGGCGTGGCGGTCGAGGTCCTCCGGCAGCGCGTAGCCGTCGCGGGGCACGGGGCCTCCCTTCGAGGTAGTCTTCCGCGCGGGCTAACACGGCCGGGGAGGGAAGTGTTTACGCGGTCCGGCGCGCGGGAACCTTGAGGTTTCGTTCGACGCACGGCGACAGAGATCCGAGGTGCTCTCGCATGGCACAGACGCAGGAGATCAGGCAGGCGATAACCAGGATGGCGGTCCGGGGCGGGCCGATGCTCTCGGCCTACGTGAGCGTGAACGCCGCGATCCCGGAGAACCAGGGGCAGGCCTACCTCGTGCGCCTCAGGGACGCCATGAACGACGAGGGCGTGCCTGAGGGCCTGCAGGACCGGGTCCGCGGGTTTGTCGAAGACGAGACGCACCCGCGGGCGAGGTCGCTCGCCGTGTTCGCCGACGAGGACGGCCTCTTCGAGGTCCACCGGCTGCGGGTCGACGTGCCCGAGTCCGTCCGGTGGGGGGACCCGAACCTGGCACCCCTGTCGCTCGTCCTCGACGAGTACGAGCCCTACGGGGCGGTGGTCCTCGACGCCGAGAGGTTCCGGCTCTTCGCGGTCTCGCCGCTTGTCGACCCGGAGGACGCAGGGGAGGCGAAGGGCAGCGGCTTCAGGGAGCTGGACCTCCGCCCGAGCCAGCCCCACCCAAGGAGCCACGGCTCGACGGACATGGACCCGGCGGGCCGCAAGCAGCAGGAGCTTGCGCACCGCTACTACAAGGAGATGGGAGAGCTCACCCGCGACGTCGCCTTCCGCGAGGGGGTGCGGCGCCTGATCCTGGCCGGCCCGCGCGAGGTGACGTCCGCCTTCCGCGAAGCCATGCCCAACGAGCTCAAGGACCGGGTGGTTGCCGAGGAGCCTGTGGACCTCAGCGCCTCGGAGGGCGAACTGCTCGACCGCCTGGAGGAGATCCGGGAGAAGGCCGAGCACGAGCGCGAAGGGGAGCTCCTCGCCCAGATCCGGGAGGGCGGCGTCCGCGGGCCGGAGGAGACCATCAAGGCCCTGCAGGAAGAGAACCGCGTCTACCACCTCGCCGCGCTCTGGGACCTGGATGGCGAGGTGCGCTGGTCTGACGCCGACGGCCTCGCCATCATGGACATAACGCAGGAAAAGAGCCCGTTCTCGGGGGAACCAACCCGCGTGCGTCCCCTTACCGACGTCCTAGTAGACCTCGCCTCAGCCCGCGGCGCCCGCCTCGATTTCGTGCGCGGCGAGAACGAGAACACAGACACCCTGCGCGACGAGTTCGGGGGGCTTGCGGGCCTGACACGCTTCTAGCCCGACCTTACTATCAACAACAGGCTTTCCGGCCGCCTTTAGCAAGGCGAACGCCCTTCCGCACCGCCTCTCCGGGCGGGCCTGCACCGACCGCACCACCGTAGAGGGGCGGCCTCTTCTGGACGCCCCTACGGGGAGCCCCCTGCTAATATGTTTCGTTTTTGTTAAGACTATTGCGAAATTGGCGTACCGGTGTTAGCGTAATCGTGTCCCCGACCGTATCTCGGCGGTGGCGATACACTAGAGAAAATCATGATCCGCGGTATTCGCGGGAGGAAGATCCGAGGAGGACCGATGAGAAGGTTTGGCTGGATCGGAGCCGGGGTGTTGTTGCTCGGCATCGTGGCGGTGCTAGCGATCGGGTACACCGCGGGCCCGAGGCTGCTCGCCGGGTCGGATAGCGACCAGACCGAGCGGGCCGTCGAGCCCACCGGCGCGAAGAAGGACCCGCCGAAGGCCGCCAAGGAACCCGAGAAAGAGAAGACCAAGCAAGAAGAGACCAAACAGGAAGACACCAAGCAAGAAGAGGCCAAGAAGGACGAGCCCGACGAGGAGATCAACAACAAAGAGCAGGTCGAGGTAGCCGAGGCCGAGCCCACGCCGACCGAGGCGTCCGCTGCCGCGTCCGCGTCCGCGTCTGCTTCCGCCTCGTCCGACGCGTCGGCCGCCGCCTCGGCGCCAGCAGACACCACCATGACGCTCGACATCCCCGCGATCGGCGTCTCCGTCGGCGTGTTCGAGGGGACGGGCGAGGATTCGCTCGGGGCCGGCACAGGCCACCTCTCGGGCACCGGTTACCCATGGGTCGCTGGCTCCAACACATACATCGCCGGCCACCGCCTCGGCTACCCCGGCACCCCAAGCGATTACATCTTCTGGGACCTGCCGTCGCTCGCCGTGGGCGACGAGATCTACCTCACGGACGCCAACGGCAAGACCTACACCTACGCGGTCAGCGAGATGCTGGAGGTCCCGATCACCGACCTCTCCGTGACCGCCCCCGTCGGCCGGGACGTCGTGAGCCTGCAGACATGCATCGAGACCTACGGAGACTACTGGACCCCCGGGCCCAACTGGAACGTCCGCTACGTGGTCCGCGCCGACAAAGTCTAGTAGCTGTCAGCTCTCAGCGGCCGGCCCTCAGCTTTTTGTGCTGGGGCTGGCCGTTTTGGTTTTATGGCGGCTTGCGAAAGCGCCGAACCCACGCACGGTAACGTCAAAAAGGCTGATGGTTGAAAGCGGAGGCCGAAGGCCGGAGCGGCCCGACTAGCTGACGGCGCGATCTGCTGAAAGCTGATCGCTCAAGTCATGGCGCGCAGGATCTTCGGGGTGGCGAGCCAGCGTAGTTGGCCGGAGCCTGGCGCGGGCGGCCCCTCGAAGCGGACGCAGAGGACGCCGCCTTTCTTCATCGTGATGTACGCGCCAGATGCCTCCCCGGTTAGCAGGTAGGAGGCGAGCTCGTGCAGTCCCGGCCGGTGCCCGACGACGGCCAGGTAATCCGCCTCTGCGTAGGCCTCCAGGGCGTAGGTCGCCTTGTCCGGGGGGAGCGTCGGTTCCATCTGGGTCATCGGCTGCGGGTCGGGCCAGCCATCCAGTTCGGCCAGGATCTCGGCCGTCCGCCACGCCCGCTCGAAGGGGCTGCTGAGCAGCGCGTCCAACCGTGGGGCCAGGAGCGCGAGGCCGCCGGTCGAGCGGCGGAAGGCCTCCTCGCCCTCGGGGGTGAGCGGGCGCAGGGAGTCGTCGGGCCAGATCTCCGGGTCGCGGTCGTGGGCCGCGGCGTGGCGTACTAGGTAGAGGTCCACGCGGGGGTTAGCGTCCCATCTCTTCGGAGCCCTCTGACCCCCGCGGGCCCTTCGCGGTGTTCTCCATTACCTTCTCGAAGTCCTTCCAGCCCTTGCCCTTGGCCAGGAAGCGAAGCGGCTTGGAGCGGAGCACGGCGGCACGTACGCCGGCGGCCTCCCTGAGGTGGCGTTCGGAGAGGACGCCCATCGTGAAGGCGGCGCCCCGGGGGGTTCGCGGGCCGTCCTTGATCGTGCCCAGCTCCCGCAAGGTTTCGACGGCGACGACGGCGTCCTGGTGGTCGCCGAGGTCGTCCTGCAGCGCCTTGAGGGGTGAGATCAGGGCCGCGACCGCCCCGCCGTAGACCTCGGAGACGAACTCCAGCGCGTAGCGGAGCCGCTTGCCCTTCTTGCGCAGGTCGTGAAAGTCTTCCGGCGGCGAAGACTCGTCCAGGCGTTTGGCGGCCTTGCGCCACTTACGGTGGCGGGCGGAGATAAGGGCCGGCGCGGCGGAGGTGACGGGCTCGTCCTCGGGGCCGTGGCCGTTGGTCCGAGCGAGCTCCCGCTCGGCGCCGGGGCCGCGCCGCAGCATCTCGCCGAAGGACGCCTCCAGGCGCCCGTAGCGGACCGAGTCGAGCGCCTCCAGCATGCGCCCGCGAGCCTCCGTCCGTCGCTTCTTCAGGACGCCGCGGATCTTGCCCAGGGACTTGAGGCCCTCCCCCTCGGCCTCCAAGCCTTCCAGGTTGTCGATCTGGACGTCCAGGTCCCTGACGTCGCCCATGGCGCGTGCCACCCAGCGGAGCTCTTCGCGGAGCCACTTCGCCCTCTCGGGCAGCGCCCCCTCGAACACCTTCATGGCGGCCCGCATCCGGCGCGTCGCCACGCGCATGTCGTGCAGTTCCTCGGGGTCCTCGCCGATCCTGGTGCCCGGCTCGTGGGCGCGCATCTCGGCGAACTGCCGGCGCAGCACGGCGAAGGCGACCCCGCCGAGGGACATCCCGGGCCCTATGCGCGTGGGACCCACGTCGGTGTCGCCGCCGGGGCTGAGGCCCGCGGCGTAGAGTCCCGTCTCGAACTTGGAGACGGGGGCGGGCTTCAGGTCGAGGGCGTGCTGCATCTCATCCACGAAGCCCCGCAGCTCCGGTGTCGGGACGGTACCCGCGCCGGTCTCGACCTCGACGCGGCTGAGTTGCGCCGACTCCCGACCCCCGTCGAGCGGTATCTCCGTAGAGTCGAGCACGACCTCGCCTATGCGAACCGCCTCCCCCGAGGAGCCGTTTCCTGGACCGCCCGCTGGGTCCTCCAGGAGAAGCGCGAACTTCAGGCGGCGGGTGCGGACCTCGAACATCGGCCGCGCGTCCCTGCCGCCGAGCAGGTAGCGCGCCCGCTCCCCGACCGGGCCCGGCGCCTCGCCGAGCGTGGCCGGTTTGTCGTCGCCGAGGGGCTCCGTGATCTCGCGCCGCCGCCGGAAGTTGCCATCCCCCGGCGAGAGGGACTTCATCGTCGCCTCGACGCCGCGACCTCCCCTCCGGACGCGCAGGGCGTAGCCTGCCCGGTAGAAGCGCCAGTCACCGGCGTCGTAGTAGGTGTCGGAGATCTCCTCCTCAGGCTCGGGCTCTACCACGAGCCCGGTCCCGGACGAGTGCTGCCGGAGCCAGGCCCCGGCGCTCTCGAGGTCCGCCGCCTCGAACTGCCACTCGACCTCGTGATGGTCCACGGGCTCGCGTCCCCGCGCGGTGTTCCGGCGGGCGGACCCGCTCCCCGACGGCTTCCGCCGGCTGCCCTGCTGCGCCATTCCGCCTCACCCCTTGGCCGCCACGCCAGGCGACCAGTCGACAGACCACAAAATATAGCAAACGCGGCCAGCGCCTACACAACCGCGTGTAGTATGGACGGTGAAGTTCGAGGGAAAAGCCCCGGGTTTGAAAGCCCTGCCTGGCGTCCATATATCTCCTCGATGCCCCTGTCCGCGAGGTGGTTTTGGAAGGCGTGACGATCTCGTACGTCGAGGTGGTGGTGCGGCTGCTCGCGACCGTGGTCCTGTGCGGCCTGATCGGGCTCGAGCGCGAGACGCGCGACCAGGCGGCGGGCTTCAGGACGCACATACTCCTCGGCCTGGGCGCCGCCCTCTTCACGCTCGTCTCGGCCTACGGGTTCCCCGAGTTCACCCGGGCGGCGCTCGAGAGTGGCGGCCGGGGGGTTCAGTTCGACCCGACGAGGATCGCCGCGCAGGTCGTCACGGGCGTCGGGTTTCTGGGGGCGGGCGCGATCATCCGCCGCGGCCTCGACGTGAGGGGCCTTACCACGGCAGCCAGCCTTTGGGCCGCAGCGGCCATCGGCCTGGCCTCCGGGGCCGGCTTCTACTTCGGCGCCACCGCAACGACCGCCGTCGTGCTCGTCGCCCTGTACCTGCTGCGCGGGGTAAGGGTCTACGTCGTCGCGCGGTTCCGCACAGCCTTCGGCGTCCTCAGCGTCCACTTCACGGACGCGGGCGCGGGGATCTCCAGGGTGGTCGAGATCGTCGAGGGCGGCGGCGTGAGGATCCGCAACACGGAAGCGGAGATCGAAGACGGGCGGGCCAGCTACGAGCTCCAGCTTCGCATCCCGCCGGGCCGGCCCGTCCAGGAGATGCTAGCCGAGATCTCCGCCCTCCCAAGCGTGAGGCGCGTGGGGATCACGGGGCTACAAGAGGTCGAGTGAGGTCCAGGTCCGGCCCGGCGTTCAGTGGTCCGGGTTGAGGCGCCAGATCTCGTAGAACAGCGGGACGTCGTACGCGAGCACGTAGAGCGTGTAGGCCATGTGCGCCCACGCCGCGACCGGGTCGTAGACGAACAACGCCGTCTGGAGCACGAGGAGCGGCCCAAGAAACCCGACTATCCCGAAGAACCCGACCAGGGTGCTGCGGTACTCGAAGAAGGCGTAGCTCCACAGGGCGTTCAGCACCATCACGACCACGAGCGCCGTCAACGCCACCGCCCTGTCCCCCGCGGACGGGACCGCCGTAAGCAACCGGTAGGCCACGAAGCCGTCGATCACGTAGACGATCAGGCCGACCGCGACGAAGGCCCAAAGCGGTATCTGCCACCGCGGCTTTCTGAGGCGCGGGTACCAATCCTTCAGCCCGCTCCCCGTCAGGAACCCCTCCAGGACCGCGACCGCGGCGCACAGCCCGACGGCGAGCGCCAGGGGCGTCCAGCCCGTTGCCATCGCTCGATAAGTCCTAGAAGCCTTCTGTCAGGAGCAGGGCCTGGCTGTCCAGCGGTTCTTCCCCCTCCCCAGGATGGCGGCGCTCGAACCCGCCGTCGGTCTTTAGCTCCCAGCCGTTCGCGTTGTCGGCGAGCTGGAGGTCGAGGAGGCGGCGGACCCTTTCGCGGTGGCGCTTCTCGCGCAGGGGGAAGGCCGTCTCCACGCGGCGGTCGAGGTTGCGCTGCATAAGGTCCGCGCTGCCGAGGTACATCGTCTCCTCCTCCGCGCCGAAGGCGAAGACGCGGGCGTGCTCCAGGAAGCGCCCCACCAGGGAGACTACCCTTATGTTCTCGCTCACGCCCTCGACGCCGGGCCGCAGGCAGCAGATGCTGCGCACGATAAGGTCTATCTTCACCCCGGCCTGCGAGGCCTCGTAGAGCAGCTCTATTATCTTGGGATCCGTGAGCGAGTTGGTCTTGCAGGTGATCCGGGCCGGCTCCCCGTTCTTCGCCTTCTCGGTCTGCCCCTCTATCTCGCGCATTATGCGGTCGCGCAGGGTGACGGGGGCGACGAGTAGCTCCTGGTACTCCTCGTGCTCGGAGTAGCCGGTGAGGTAGTTGAAGAGGTCGGACCCGTCCTCGGCGAGCTTCTGGTCGTCGGTGAAGTACGAGAAGTCCGTGTAGATGCGGGCGGTGCCGGGGTTGTAGTTGCCGGTGCCGAGGTGGAGGTAGCGCCTGAGGCCGTGCCCCTCGCGGCGGACGACGAGGCATATCTTGGCGTGCGTCTTGAGGCCGACGATGCCGTAGGCGACGTGAACGCCCCGCGCCTCGAGCTGCCGCGCCCAGGTGATGTTCGGCTCCTCGTCGAAGCGGGCCTTCAGCTCGACGAGCGTGGCGACCTGCGTCTGCTCGTCGCGGGCTTCCGAGAGCGCCTCGACTATGGGCGAGTTCGACCCTACCCTGTAGAGGGTCTGCTTTATGGCGAGCACCTCGGGGTCGTTCGCGGCGCTCCGGATAAAGTCAACGACAGGGGAGAACGAGTCGAAGGGGTGGTAGAGGAGGATGTCGCCGTTGCGGACGGCCTGGGTGATCGAACGCGCGTTCCGGATCTCGAGCGGTATCCGCGGCGAGATCGGCGGGTAGAGCAGGTCGGGGCGGTCGAGGTGCGTAAGCTCCTCGAGGTCCGCAAGCCCTATCGGGTGGGGTGCCGCGAACACGGAGTCCTCGCGCAGCTTGAGGTTGCCGGCGAGCCACTCCACGAGGTCTTCGGGCATGTCGTCGGAGACCACGAGCCTGACGCTCTGGCCGAACCAGCGGCCTTCGAGCTCGTCCTCTATGGCCTGCAGAAGGTCAGAGGCCTCGTCCTCCTCAATAACGAAGTCGGCGTTGCGCGTGACCTGGAAGACGTAGCTCGCCGAGACCTTCTTGCCGGGGAAGAGCTCGTCGAGGTTGGCCGCGATGATCTCCTCGACCCGCACGAACCTGATGTCCGACCGCCCGTCGGGGCCCGGCTCCGTCTCGGGCAGCCGCACGAAGCGGTCGATGGTCGTCGGCATCTTCACCCGCGCCATTACCCTGCGCCCCTCGTCCTCTATGACGACCAGAAGGTTAAGCGAAAGGTTCGAGATGTGGGGGAAGGGGTGGGCCGGGTCTATAGCGAGCGGCGTGAGGATCGGCAGTATGTCCCTCACGAACCTCTCCCTGAGCGCCCGCTTCTCCGCCGCCCGCACCTTCTTGTGCGGGATCATCTTGATGCCCACGTCTCCCAGGGCGGGCATGAGGTCCCCGTTCAGTATGGCGCGCCGCTCCTCGAAGAACTCGTCGGTTCGCTCCTTTATCCTGAAGAGCTGCTCCTCCGGGGTCATCCCGTCGGGGACGGGGTTGGGCAGTTCCGAGGCGACCTGCTGCTGAAGCCCGGCCACCCGGATCATGAAGAACTCGTCGAGGTTCGTCTCCGAGATGGCGACGAAGCGGACCCTCTCGAGCAGCGGGTGGCGCTCGTCGCGGGCCTGCTCCAGCACCCTGTCGTTGAACCCGAGCCATGAGAGCTCGCGGTTTATGTAGAGCTCCGGGTCCGAGAGGCTCGGCCTGCGCGCAACGTCGGTCATATCTCCCCCCTCTCGGCGAGCGCGAGCAGGGTGCCCTCCCTTATGCCGCCGCGCGCCACGGTCAACGCCTCTCTCCCGTAGACCTCGAGCACCGTGGCGAGCGTCGCGACCGCCGCAGGCAACACCCGCGCCCGCTCCGGCGTCAGCCCGTGCTCCCTGGCGAGCATCCCCGAGGGCCGCGTCCGGATCTCCCCCGACAGCCTCCACAGGCGTTCGGTCGTGAGCGGGTCGCTGGTGATCTTGAGCATGGCCCGGGCCGACCCCCCGACCGCCACCACCGGAGCATCCCCGACGTCCCAACCAGGCAGCATCCCGGCCACGTGCCCCCTAAGCTCCTCGAGCTCCCCATCCGTCGGCGGGTCGGCCTGCACGAAACGCTCGGTGGTGCGGTTGGTGCCGAGCGGCAGGGATACCCGCTCCTCTATCTCACCGGACCTGTCGCCCAGGATGAGCTGCGCCGAGCCCCCGCCGAGGTCCACGACCACGACCCTCTCCGGACGCTCCGCCAGCGCCGAGAGGGCGCCCCGGAAGCCGAGCTCGGCCTCCTCCTTCCCGGAGATGAGGCGCATCTTGAGCCCCGTCGTCTCGCCCACGCGCTCGACGAGCTCCGCGCCGTTCTCCGCATCGCGGACCGCGCTCGTGGCGAGCACCTCGGGCGAGGGGGCGCCGTTGAGGGCGGATATCCTGGAGAAAAAGTTTATGGCCTCCGCCGCCAGCAGGAGCCGCTCCTCCTCAAGGCGCCCCGTCTTCTCGACGCCGGCCCCGAGCCTCGCCGAGAACTTCTCCCCCGTGACGGGCAGGACCTCACCGCCCTCCACCTCCCCGACCAGGAGATGGATCGTGTTCGAACCAACGTCTACGACCCCGTACCGACTCAAATCCTGGCCCCCCGCCGCGCAGCGTGAACTGTCATACCGTCCATGATACCGCCCCCCGGTCCGGGGTGATATATTCGGTCGATCAAGGACGACCTTTCGCCCCGAACGGGGCGCGCGCACGCCGCGAACCGGCGCTAGAACCGGGGGATCATGGCAAAGAAGAAGGGCAAGAAATCCGGGAAAAACGGCGCCCTGGAGACCGTAACGAGGCCGGAGGTGAAGGTCCGCGATCACGACGCCCACGTGCTCGTCTGCAAGGGCGGCGACTGCAAGAAGCGCGGCTCCAAGGACGTCCAGAGGGCCCTAAAAGACGAGTTGCGAGCAGCCGGGATGAACCGCGACGTGAGGATGGATTCGGTTGGGTGCCTGGGCCTGTGCAAGCACGGCCCCAACGTCGTCGTCTACCCGTCCGGGACGTGGTACCTCGGCGTGATCGAGCAGGACACACCCGAGATCGTCGAGTGCCACCTCAAGAACGGCGCGCCGGTCGAGCACCTCGCTGCCGAGTTCCGCCCGCGGAAGAAGGGACGTTAGGCGGGACCGAGCCCCGACTCCTCGCGGCTACGCGACGCTCGTGAGCTCGGCCTGGACTATCAGGCGCTGGGAGTAGTCGGGAAGGGTGCAGGTCTGGAGGCTGACGACGCTCCTTCCCGGCACCGGCTGGGTGACGGAGTAGGCGTCGGGGTTTACGACGAACTTGCTGAAGACCTGGTAGGTGTAGCGCGTGCCCTCGGCGTCCTCGAGCACTACCGCGTCGCCGTTCTCAAGCTTGTCGAGGTCCCAGAAGACGAGGTAGCTGGCGGTGCCCGGGAAGCCCATGCGGTGCCCGGCTATGTACACGTTGGAGCCGTCCTGCCAGGGGAAGCCCGTGCTGTCTATGTGGAGGGCGCCGTCGTGGAGGGCCTCCTCGTCGTTGGCTGGGCCCGTGTACACGGGCACGTCGTCCACGCGGCCCATGTCGGGGATGGTGAGGCTAAGGTCGCCGCTCTCGGGCGGCTCCTTGCCGAAGATGGCCGCCGCGGCGAGCGGGTCGCCTATCAAGAAAGAGTACCCGACGAGCGTCAGCCCGGAGAAGACCATGAGCATCGCGAGCAGGTAGCCGAAGATCCTGCCCCAACTCCTCCCGCCCCGGTAAGTTCTCACGTTCTCTGCCTCCCTTGCGTACGCCGAAAACCGAGCATACATTAAGAAAGTAACACCGCGGTTACAAGTCAGCAACGCTCCGGCTTCGCCTCCGCTTTCGGCTTGTCAGCACCTCGGCCTGTCGGCTCTTGCTCTTCCCGAAATGCTGAGAGCGAGGGCCGAGAGCGGAGGCCGGAGCGTTGCTGACCGGCTGAAGCAGCGCCTCGCGAGCCGCTACTTCAACTCCCCCTGGACTATCAGGCGCTGGGAGTAATCCGGGAGGGTGCAGGTCTGGAGGCTGACGACGCTCTTGCCCGGCACGGGGTGCAGGACGCTGACGGCGTCGGGATCGACGACTACCTTGTCGAAGACCTGGTAGGTGTAGGTCTTGCCGTCGGCGTCGGTTAAGAGGATCTCGTCCCCCTTCTCAAGCTTGTCGAGGTCCCAGAAGACGAGGTAGCTGGCGGTGCCCGGGAAGCCCATGCGGTGGCCGGCTATGTACACGTTGGAGCCGTCCTGCCAGGGGAAGCCCGTGCCCTTCACGTGGACCGTCCCGTCGTGCATGGCCTCCTCGTACTCGTCTTTCGCGGCGTCGTAGACGGGCACGCCGTCTACCCGCTCCAGCTTCGGGACGGTGAGCTTGAGGGTCTTCTCCTCCGGGGCGTCCACCCTGGGACCGCGAACCCGCTCCACTACCCTCTCGGGCAGGCTCCTGGCGAACCTCTCCTGGACGTCCTCGGTGACCTTGTCCGAGACCTCGTGCGGGGTGTTTGCGGAGGCGGGCTCGCCGCCGCCGAACACGGAGTAGAGCAGGATGCCCGCCGCTACGCAGAGCGCGGCCGCGGCCACCCCGGCCGTCACGACCCTTCCGGTATGGGCGTTCTCTATCCTCTTCATCGCCGTCGACCTCCTCCCCGCGCCTGTGCTGCTTCCGTCTCTGGTTAAAAATTACTGCCGTCGGATAACAGATCGGTAACAGAAGGGAATTTTGTTGGTAACGATTCGCCGCGCGGGCGCGGGGCCCGCGACACCGCTATAATCCCCCCTCGTGAAGGTCGGGGTTCCGAAAGAGGTGCTGGAGGGGGAGCGTCGGGTCGGGCTGGTGCCCGAGACCGCCGGCAGGCTCCTCAAAGAGGGTTTCGAGGTCGTCGTCGAGTCTGGCGCCGGCCGCGACTACAACCTCGACGAGAACTACGAGGAGGCCGGGGCGAAGGTAGTCGGCGAGGCCTCCGAGGTCTACGGCGAGGCCGACCTCATCGTCAAGGTCGCCTCCCCCACCGAAGAAGAGATCGGGTTGATGAAGGAGGGCCAGATCCTCCTCTGCTTCCTCAACGGCCCAGGCAACCCCGAACTGGTCAAGCAGCTCGCCGAGGCGGGCGTGACTGTCTTCTCAAACGAGGCAATCCCCCGCACGAGCGTCGCCCAGAGCATGGACGCCCTCTCCTCGATGGGCTCCATCGCGGGCTACAAGACGGCCCTCATCGCCGCCGACTCCTTGGGCAAGTACGTGCCGATGCTCTCCACGGCCGCAGGCACGACCAAGGCGGCCAAGGTCCTCGTCTTCGGCGTCGCGGTCGCGGGGCTTCAGGCCATCGCGATCATGAACCGCTTGGGGGCCGAGGTCTTCGCCTACGACATCCGCCCCGAGACCAAGGAGCAGGCCCAGTCCTTGGGCGCCTCCTTTATAGACTCAGACGACGAGGGCGAGGAAGAGGAGCCCGAAGACGAGTTCGTCGAGTACGAGCCTACCGGCTTCAACAAGTTCATGAC
>DATFPF010000149.1:0-8971 GCA_035264945.1 Rubrobacter sp. | reverse complement strand
CGTGGTTCGTCTCTTCTTCGATCTCGTGTATGCGCTCGACGGAGAAGTCCGCCTTACGGGCGAGCTCCTCGACTTCGTCCGATGGGATCTCACCAAGCTCCGCCCTCGCCCGGCAGACGGCGAGCTCCACTTTCAGCCAGGCCCGGTACTTCGCCTCCTCGGTCCAGACGGAGCCGATCTCGGGCAACGTGTAGCGTTCGATCACGCGGCGCCCCCCGAACTCGTCGCGGGAGGACGTCTACGCGACCACGCGCATACCAGCACGTCGATCAAGACCGCGTACGCGGCAGCCAAACAGACGATAACCGCCAGTCCGAAACCCAGGGAGACTCCATGGGCGGCCTGGTTCTCGTAAGACACTGTCAGCAAGATCACCAGACCGCAAAGAAGCGCGTACAACACGGCGCAACGGCGCAGGTGATCCAGAACGGTCGGGACCGCCGCCCGCTCGGACCGCGAAAGCGCCAGGGAGAGGACCCCGAACACGAGGCCCCCCAACACGAAAACCGACGTTGCCGCCAGGACAT
The DNA here is from genome assembly GCA_035264945.1 of Rubrobacter sp. Taxonomy (GTDB): domain Bacteria; phylum Actinomycetota; class Rubrobacteria; order Rubrobacterales; family Rubrobacteraceae; genus Rubrobacter_D. The sequence continues at coordinate 8,444 of DATFPF010000149.1, read as the reverse complement.
CGCCATTGTAGCGAAGGGTAGTGAGATCGGCTAGCTGGATGCCGGGCGTGTCGTTCCAGAAGCCGACACGACGTTCCACGAAGCCGCTGATCAATATCGTCCCGACAAGTACCGGGAAGAGGCCCGCAGCATATGCCACTGGCGAGACCAACCTCCATCCCGAAGCGTACGCCCGTCCGCTCGCATGCGGGCTCACAGGCCTTCCAGCTCTATAGCCTCCAGGGCTATGTCGGTGCGGTACTGCATGCCCTCGAAGTGGATCTGCTCGACCGCGGCGTAGGCCCGCGCCCGCGCCTCGATGATCGACGGTCCGGTGCCGACCACGTTCAGGACGCGCCCCCCGGCCGTGAGGAACGTCCCGCCTTCTTCCTCCTCGGTGGCCGCGTGGTAGACGTAGACGCCGGCCGGGATGTTGTCGAGGCCCGAGATCTCGTCCCCAGAGTGGGACGAGTCCGGGTACCCCTCCGAGGCGAGCACGACGCAGACCGTCTTGTCCGCAGACCAGACGACCTCGCGGCCGGCCAGGTTCTCTTCTCCGGCGGCGATCATGATCTCGAGCAGGTCCGAGCCGAGGCGCGGAAGTATCACCTGGGTCTCGGGGTCGCCGAAGCGGCAGTTGAACTCCAGCGCCTTCGGCCCGGTCTCCGTGACCATGACGCCGGCGTAGAGAAGCCCCGTGTACGGCGCCCCTATAAGGGACAGGTGGTGGATGGTGGGGCGGATGATGTCCTCGAGGATGGCCGCGTAGGTGGCCGGCTCCATCCATACGATGGGGGAGTAGGCACCCATCCCCCCAGTGTTCGGCCCCTCGTCCTCGTCGTAAGCCCGCTTGTAGTCCTGGGCCGGCAGGAAGGGCAAGATGTCCTGGCCGTCCGTGACGACGAAGACGGAGGCCTCCCTCCCTTCTAGGCACTCCTCTATCACGATCCTCTCCCCCGCCGCCCCGAACTTCCCGGCAAACGAGGCCCGCACGGCCTCCTCCGCCTCGTCGCGGGTGTGGGCGATGGTCACCCCCTTGCCTGCGGCGGTCCCGTCGGCCTTCACCACGACGGGGTAGTCGCGGCGGGTGGCGAGGTAGGCGAGGGCCGCGGCCTCGCGGTCGAAGGCCTCGAAGTCCGCCGAGGGCACACCGGCCTGGCGCATGAGCTCCTTGGCAAAGACCTTGGAGCCCTCTATGCGGGCGGCGGCGCGAGATGGGCCGAAGATCTTCAGGCCCTCCTCCCAGAAGCACTCGCTGATCCCCCCTATCAGGGGCGACTCGGGCCCGACCACGGTAAGGTCTATCTCGTTCTCCTTGGCGAAGTCGCGCAGGGCCACGAGATCGTCCACGGGGATGTCCGCTACTTGCGCTATGCGGGCTATGCCTGGGTTGCCCGGGGCGGCGAACATCTCGGGGGCGAGCGGGCTCGCGGCCAGGGCCTCCACCAGGGCATGCTCCCGTCCGCCGCTGCCTACCACCATCACCCGCACGGCGCTAGGTTCCGATCCTCTCCACTATCGCCTGGTCCCGCTCGGGGCCGACGCTGATCATGCACAAAGGCGCCCCGACCTCGGCCTCCACGTACTCGACGAAGTCCCGCGCGGCCCCCGGCAGGTCCACCCGCATCCTGCACCCCGTGATGTCCTCGCCCCACCCGGGCAACGTCGTGTAGACCGGCCTGGCGTGGTGGAGGTCCGTCTGGTGCATCGGGTAGCCCTCGAAGGGCTTTCCGTCCACCTCGTAGCCGGTGCAGATCTTGACCTCATCCACGGAGGAGAGCACGTCGAGCATCGTGAGGGCGCAGTGCGTGATCCCGTTCAGAGAAGCCGCCCACTTTACGGCCGGAAGGTCGAGCCACCCGACCCGCCGGGCCCTCCCCGTCGTCGTCCCGTACTCGCGTCCCACCTCCCGGATGGTCTCACCCACCCCGTCGAAGAGCTCGGTCGGCATCGGCCCGTCCCCGACCCGCGTCGTGTAGGCTTTGGTCACGCCGACGACGTACTCCAGTTGCCCTGCCGGGATGCCGGAGCCCGTGACGGCCCCCCCGACGGTCGGGTTGGACGACGTGACGAAGGGGTAGGTGCCGTGGTCGTTGTCCAGGAGGGTGGCCTGGCCGCCTTCTAGCAGGACCTTCTCGCGGCGCTCGAGGCCACTCCGCAGCAGGGTGCCCGTGTCGGCGAGCATCGGCCGGATGAACTCCTCGAAGCCGCGCAGCCAGGAGGCGAGCTCGGAGACGTCGTAGGGCTTCTCGCCGTAGACGTTCTCGAAGATCGAGTTCTTCTCGCGCAGGGCCGCCTTGAGCTTCGTCTTGAGGATGCCCTCATCCGAGATGTCCTGGACCCTGACGCCGTAGCGGGCTACCTTGTCCTCGTAGGCGGGGCCGATGCCCCTGTTGGTGGTGCCGATGCGGGCGTCGCCTAAAGCTATCTCGCGGTGCGAGTCGAGCGCTATGTGGTAGGGCATGATTAGGTGCGCCCGGCCGTCGATCTTGAGCCTGTCCCTCACGCTGATGCCGCGCGCCTCGAGCGCCTCGACCTCCTCGACGAGCACCTCGGGGTTCACCACCACCCCGTTGCCTATGGTGCAGACGACGTCCTCGCGCACGATGCCGGAAGGGATGAGGTGGAGCTTGAACTCCTCCTCGCCGACGCGGACGGTGTGCCCGGCGTTGTTGCCGCCGGAGTAGCGCGAGACGAAGTCGGCGTCCGAGGCGAGGGCGTCGCAGACCCGACCCTTCCCCTCGTCCCCCCATGCCAACCCGAGCACGACCGTGGCCGTCAAAGCTCTACCTCCGTCGTGTCGAAGTCCGGAACGCCGCGATGGGCCGAGAAGCCGGGTAGCCCGAACCGGAACGCGATACGTTCGTTCCGCAGATAAAGGCCGCCGCTCTCTGCCACGGGTGCAGCGTAGCACAAGGGTTTAACGTTTTGAAACGCGCCGCGAAAACGAGGCTTCGAGATCCTGGGTTCTGAGGTCCTAGGTTCCGAGGTTTTCGAGATGACGGGGCTCCGCCCCCGACCGGAGCCCGATTCCTGACACCTCAAACCTGACACCTCAAACCTGATGCCTCAAATCTGATGCCTCAAATCTGATGCCTCAGGACCTCAAAGCCTCTAGGCCTGGTCCGCTATGTCCTGCAGCCCCTTCTGGAGGTTGGCCAGCGCCTCGTCCACGGGGACCTCGCCCTTGAGGGCCGCGTTGAACTCATCGGCCATCTCCAGGGACATGTCCGAGTAGAGGGGCGAGACGGGACGCGGGCGGGTGTTCTCCAGGGCCTCGCGGCCGAGCTTCGCGACCGGCAGCTTGTTCAGCACCTCGTCGTCCTCGTAGAGGCTCTTGAGGGTGGGCAGGCGGGCGCTCTCGACGGCGAACGTCTGTTGCTGCTCGGGGGCCGACATGAACTCTATGAAGGCCCAGATCTCCTCGATCTTGTCCTCCGCGCTGGCGTTGACCATGAAGTTCCAGCCGCCGAGGCCGCTGAAGCTCGTGTCGCCCTCGTCCGCCACCGGCAGCGCCCCGATGTCCACCTGCCCCGGCTTGACCTTTGAGGTATCGGGGTCCGAGAGCAGGCCGTACACGAAAGGCCAGTTGCGCATAAAGACGACGTCGCCGTTGGTGAAGCTCGCCTGCGACTCCTGCGTGGTGTAGTCGCCGGAGGCCTGCGGCGCGACGCCGTCGGTGATGAGGCTCCGCCTGAGCTTCAGGCCCTCAGCCGACTCGGGGCTGTCTATGATTACTCTGTCGCCGTCGAGGACGTCGCCCCCGGCGTTCCAGATGTGCTCGAGGGCGTCCACCACGCCGCCCTCGTCCTGCGACCCCTGGAAGACGTACCCGAACCTCGTGCCGCTCTCGGCGCGGACCTTCTCGGACATGCTCTTCATCTCGTCCCAGGTCTTCGGCGGCCCGGAGAAGCCCGCCTTCTCCAGGAGATCCTTGCGGTAGTAGAACATGCCGGCGTCGGTGAACCACGGGACGCCGTAGGTCTTGCCCTCGTACTGGACGGCCTGGACCGGGCCATCCAGGTAGTCCCCCTGCATCTTACGGGTAAAGCGGTCCGAGAGGTCTAGGATGTAGCCGTTCGCGGCGAACTGGGCCGGCCAGACCACGTCGCCCGCGATCACGTCCATCGTGGACTTCCCGGACTGGAGCTCTGCCTGGATCTGCTCGAAAAACTCGGCGCTGGAGGCCGGCATCTGGCGCCACTTGACCTGGATCTCGCCCCTGTTCTGCTTGTTGAAGCGGTCGAGCAGCGTCTGGAGCCCGCCCGCCTCGTCTGGTATGAACCCGAGCGTGATCTCGACGGCCCCGGAGCTCTGCGCTCCCCCACCACAACCGGCGACGAGGCCGCCGCCGAGCACCGCCGCGCCCGCGAGCCCGCCCATCTTCAGGAAGCCGCCGCGGCTTACGCCCCGTCTCCCCGCCCGCCGCATCGTCTTTGGGTCCATCACGCGCCCTCCTTCTGCTGCGCCGCCACGGAAGCCCCGCGCAGGGTACTCCCTCGGCGATCCTCGCCAAACCGGACGGGCGGCCGTCGGCGACGGGCCCCGCCCCATGCTCCCCGCAAGCGGTGTTCTATACCCCCGTCTGGTTGCGGCTACTCAAAGAGGACAACGGGCTCCCGGTAGTAGCGCACGCGGTTCTCCGCCCAACGCTCCGAGACGAACCGCCTGAGCTCGACGTTGCGGGCCCGGGGGTCGCCGTCCATCATCCTTGCCAGTGGGTAGCGGACGCCGAGGACGCGCTCGGGCACCCGAAACCGCGTTACGCCCGCGGGCAGGATGGCGCCCGAGCCCACGATCTCGACGAGCTCCTCCGGGTCGAAGGGGCGGTAGCGGATCAGGACCTCCCCGCCCGAGAGGCGCACCGCCCCGTCCGGCTCCACCCGCCTGACCGCCGCCTCCTCCGGGTAGCGGGCCTGCAACCCCCACATGGCCCTCGACCGGGCCAGGGAGCCCGGCTCCCTCGACCGGACGGAGAAAGTCTCGCCCCCGGCTGTCTCTATCTCCGCGACAGCCTCGCCGCGGCCCGCGTCGCCGGGGGCCTCCCCGGCTTCGCCGGCCACAAGCCCGTTCGCGTCGTCCGGGCCGGGCGGCTCCATGCCCTCGACGAGGTGGGCCCAACCCTCGGCCCGCTCCGGCGGCTCAACGACCTGCACGAGGACGAAGCGGGCGCCGAGCTCGGCCATCGCGCGCACCCGGTGGGCGCCGTCGAGTACGAGGAAGCGGTCCCCGTAGGACGAGGCCACGACGGGGTTGCGTTGCTCGGCTTCAGAGGCGATGCGCTCCTTCAGGCGGGCGAGGCGGCCCTCGTCGTGGGCCTCGTGCAGCAGCAGGCACCGCGGCTCCACGAGGCGGAGGTCTTTGAGGGAGGGGATCACGCGGGAGCGCCGGGACTCCGGGCCCCTTCTAGGCGTCTCCCCCGCGGCGGCCCCAGATAAAGTCCAGGATGAGAAACCCGCCGAAAAAGAACGCCGCGATCACGGCCATGAACCCAACGACGCCGAGCAGCAGGTAGATAGTATCCAAAACGTTTAAGGCCTCTCCGTAAGCGGTTCCGGAAAGTCGGGACGGCCGGATTCGAACCGGCGACCACTCGGCCCCCAGCCGAGTGCGCTACCAGACTGCGCCACGTCCCGACGCGCGTCTTCGTAAGGCCGAATCATACCAGACGGGGGCCGTGCTATCATGGATTTTCAGTGCCCCGAGCCGCCCTCTACATCCGCACGGACCCAGCCGGAGAGCCGCCCTCCCGCGAAGAGCAAGGGGCGGCCTGCGAGGCGTACGCCGCCGAGAACGGCCACGAGATCGTGGCCCGCTACGAGGACCTCGAAGCCCCGGGCACCCTCCTCTACCACAAGCCCGGCCTCAAGGAGGCGATCGAGAACATCAAGGAAGTCGAGGACTGGGAGGTGTTGATCGTGGCAGGCCCAGACCGTGTCTCGGACGACGCCTCGGCGGTGCACGAGCTGGTGCACAAGTTCTCGCTCTACGGGAACCGGCTGGAGTCCCCGGGGCGCTCGTGGGAGGAGTCTCTGGCCGCCATGAAGGCCTACCGCCGCTCGATGGCCGGCAGGTGAGCGCCCCTGTGCCAAGCGGTTGCGCGTCGGGTAGTATTGCGGGGTGAGCTTTGTACTTATCGTCATCGGCGTGGCGCTGTTGTTGATCTGCCTGGCCGGTGTTGCCATCGGCGTCTACATGGCTTCGGAGCACAAGACCCGCGAGCCAGGGGTGCTCTTCGCGCTCTGCTGGGTCTCGGGCGCCGCCGGCGCGGCGGGCGTGGCGATGCGGGACGGGGTGACGTTCCTCGTGGGTACGGCCTGCTTTCTCGTGGCGGGCGCCGTCTTCGTGCTGTTCGGCGACGCGAGGAGCGGGTCCGGCAGGCGGGAGAGGTTCCACCCGCCCGACGGAGCGCCAGATGGGGCGCCCGACGACGCGCCCGAGGGATCGGAGAAGACCACGAGGGAGAACAGGGCAGGCCCCAGGCGGGCCGCCTCCTAGGGCCGCGCTAAGCAGGGAGGGAATAGGGTGTCGCTTCTTCGCACAATCCTTGGTTTCGTAATACTCCTTATCCTGATCCACGTCGCCCTCGTCTACGTCAACATCGGCGCGGGCGCGAACACGGTAACCCGGGCCATCTACAGCCTCGGCGCGCTGCTGGAGTCGCCGGCGGCCCTCCTCCTGAACGCCGTCCCAGCCCTCCAGCAGTACCTTGACCCAACCAGCTTCTTTACGGTCGCCCTGACGGCGGTGGCGCTCTACTTTGTGCTCTACCTCCTGCTCGGCATCGGCAGAAGGAGCTAGTCAGCCCGCTGCGCCCTTCGGGCTCCGCTGTCAGCACGGCGCTGCGCGCCTCTCAGCACGCTTCGGACCCGCGAAGCGGGCCCTCGTTCTCAGCCGTCAGCTTCTTGCCGCGCGAGACCTTGCGAATTCGGACGACCTGGCTGATAGCTGACGGCTGCCAAGCGGAGGCCGCTAGGCCGGAGCGGGCTGACTAGCTGTACTCGCGCAGGAATCGTCGGTCGATCCGGTGCTTGAGTCGCAGGGCGGGGCGGCTGCGGTTGGTGAGCGGGCCGTAGATGGCGAGGCCCGTACTGTCGCCGAGGTCGAGCACGTAGAGGTAGCGCCCCTGCGGTTTGTAGGGGGCGAGCGGCTCCCCGCGCAGGGCGGCCTGGAGGTTGCGGTAGAGGATGGGACCCTGGCGGACGGCGTAGACCCCGAATTGGGGGAGGCGCTCCCCACGGAAGGCTACCGCGTCCCCCCCGCCGAAAATCCTGGCGTCGTCGGGGCTCCGGAGGTGGCGGTCGACCCACAGGGAGCCGTCTTCGCCGGTAGCCAGGCCCGAGCGGGCGAAGACGTCCGGCGGGGCGACACCCGTGGCGGCGAGGAGGAGGTCGGCCCCGATGGTCGTGCCGTCCTCGAGGACTGCGCCGTCGCCCCTCGGGCTTGCTTTTTTGCCCAGGATCACCCCGACCCCCACGTTCCCGAGGTGCTCGCGCAGGATCCGGCTCGCGGCCTTCGGTGAGGAAGGCAGGAGATCCGGCCCGGCCTCGACGAGCGTTATCCTCGCGCCAGACCCTGTCTCCCGCGCCAACGCGGCCAGGTTGGCGGCGACCTCGCAGCCGGCGGTCCCGCCTCCGACGACGAGCACGCGCGGGGCGGGGCCGGGGGACGCGGCCAAAAGGCGTTCCCTGACGCCCTCCAGGTTGGAGACCGGCTTTACGGGGACCGCCCCGTCGCCAGCGCGCGTCTCGCTTCCCAGGCAGAAGGAGACGGCGTCGTAGTGGACGGAACGCCCGTCTTCGAGGAGCAGGGTTCGGTCCCGGGGCCGCACCGCCGCGACGCGGCCCCGGACGAAGCGGCCGCCGCCCCGTTCGGCGAGGCGTCTGATGCCGATGCGGTTCTCGCCGGGTTCGTAGGAGCCGGAGAGCACGCCCGTCGCCATGCCTGAGTAGTGGAGGTGTTCCGACGGGTCGACGAGGACCATGTCGAAGCCGCGGCGGGTAAGTTCCCCGGTGCGCCTTAGCGCGAAGAGGTTGGCGTGGCCGCCGCCGGCCAGGGCTATCGTGGGTCGGTGGGGCTTCGCGCTCACGCGCACCGTTATATACCGGGGAAAAACGTGGAAAAGGAGTATGTCTGTGGAATGCTTGGACTTGCGGCACAAGAATGCCGTATACTTCCGGCACGATTCCTTAACGCCACAGGAGGCGCTATGACGGAACCGAAGAGGAGCAGAGACCATGGGAGGCGATGCCACGGACGGGTACCTAGGAGCGTGCGATGATCGAGTTTAAGGGTGTAAGCAAGACCTATGCCGGGTCCGACAGGCCGGTCGTCAACGACCTCACCTTCAACATAGAAGATGGCGAGATCTGTGTGCTGGTCGGGCCCAGCGGTTGCGGCAAGACCACGAGCATGAGGATGGTCAACCGCCTCATCGAACCGACGGCGGGCGAGATCCTCATCGA